>JAICWX010000429.1 GCA_025934635.1 Streptosporangiaceae bacterium
CCCGAACGCCCGGCTGAACAGGTCGATGCAGTCAAGACCCCGGCCACACGACGGGGTAGCCGCCGACGCCGACATCGCGCCAACAGTCCCGACGCCGCCGATGAGGGCCAGCGTCGCCGCACCAGCGAGCAGCTTGCTCTTGATGGACATTAATGTCTCCTTCTTGGAAACCACAGCCGTACCCTGCGCACGGCTGTTGTTACCGGCCATTCCGTCCGGCAACTGCCGGAGCGCTATGGCCCGATCAGGGCAGGAACGGCCGACCTGATCGTCGTGCTATTGAAAGGGGAAGAAGTCCGGGCGAACCCGGAAGCTATTGCGGCACTTCGGACACTGTTCCTTCACTGGTCCTTCGCCTGGATTCGGGGGCTTTCGTCCCTTATCCCGCTAGAAAGACGCGGCAAGCGGATCCTTGGTTGACATGTATTGGCACGAATTTTCCTGCGTGACCAAACCGCAACTTTTGATTCCCCGCTTACCCCGTGACGGCAGTGTCTGCCAGCACCGTGTGAGGAACTTACCATGCTTGTCCGCCATAGGGGACAAGACGGATACTGGTCGGCGTGTCCACCTCCGTGATCGGTTGCGTCGGCGCCGTCGTCACCGACGAGCAGGGCCGCCTGCTGATGATCCAGCGCGGGCACGATCCCGGGGCCGGACTCTGGTCGATCCCCGGCGGCCGGATCGAGCCGGGCGAGACCGATACGCAGGCCCTGGTCCGGGAGATGCTCGAAGAGACAAACCTGCAGGTCAAAGTGGGTAGGCTTATCGGCCGGGTGCAACGTCCGGGGCTAGGCGGGGCGGTTATCGACATCAGGGATTACGCGGCCACGGTGACCGGCGGCACGCTGCGCGCCGGCGACGACGCGGCCGACGCGCGCTGGGTGACGACCGCCGAACTGGCCCTCCTGGAGGTCACCGAGGGCCTGATCGAGGCCCTCACCGAGTGGGGACTTCTCGGCTAGTAAGGGCAATTAACGTCCGGTATTTCCGATTCTCACAACATGGCTAACAATTCGGTCTCGACGTGTGTCGATAGGACGATAGGCCCACTGGTGACACCCTGCGCTATCGGCCGGAAATCATCCGTAACGCCGGCGAACCGATGGTTGCCGGGCGGTGAACGTTGAGTGAGGACGCGATCCGGGCCGTGCCGGTGAGGGTCGTCTTGCTTATCCTTGCGTTGCCCGGCTTCACCGAGATCCGTACCTGATGGGTGTCCACGTGCGACCTGCCGCGCTCACTGCCCGCGGGGCCGCCGCCGCCCTGGCCGCCGCCCTGGCGATCACGACGGGAGGCGCCGTCGCGTGCAGCGGCGGCGGGCCGTCCGCGGACCGGATCTCCGTGTCCAACGGGGGCTGCGGAGCCAGCTGGAAGCTGCCCGGCCCGGGCTGGCATACATTCCAGGTCTATAACGCCGCCGCCGAGGGCGCCGAGATCGACCTGGTCAACCCGGCCAACGGCGCCGTCTACGCCGAGGTCGAGGCGCTCGGCCCCGGCACCACCAGCCCGATGCGGCTGAATGTCGGGTCGGGTTCCTACGCGTTCCGCTGCCTGTTCGAAGACTCCGACGCGCTGACCGGGCCGACGGTCACCGTCGCCGGGCACGCCCGCGGCACCCCGGCCATCGTGCCGATCACCCGCAACGACCTGTTCGGCCCGGCCCGGACGTACCACGACTGGATCGCGACCGGGCTCGGCACCCTGGGCCGCCAGGCCGCCGCGCTGGCCGCGGACGTCCGCGGCGGGAACCTGGCCAAGGCCAGGGCCGACTGGCTGACCGCGCACCTTACCTATGAGACGCTCGGCGCGGCCTACGACGCCTTCGGCGACTTCGACGGGGAGATCAACGGCACCACCGCCGGGCTGGACGGCGGCGTGAACTCGCCCGGCTGGACCGGTTTCTACCGGCTCGAATACGGCCTGTGGCACGGGCAGGACGCCCGCCAGCTGACCGGCGTCGCCCGCCAGCTCGTCACCGATGTCAGTGGGCTGCAGGCCGCGTGGCCCAGCATGGAGATCGACCTGCCCGACATGGGCCTGCGCACCCACGAGATCCTCGAGAACGCGCTGCAGTTCCAGCTCACCGGCCACGACGACTACGGCAGCGGCACCACGCTGGCCACCGCCGGGGCCAACATCGCGGGCACCCGCGAGCTGCTGTCCGTCCTGCACCCGCTGCTGGCCCCGCGCTACGCCGGGCTGCCCGCCGTCTCCGCCTGGCTGGACCGCCTGCAGTCACTGCTCGGCCAGGCGAAGAAACCGGACGGAGAATGGACTCCCGTCTCGGCCCTGAGCCCGGGCCTGCGCGAGCGGATCAACGCGGCCGCCAGCCAGACGCTCGAGGAACTGTCGCCGATCGCCGCCATCACCGAACCACGGAGGACGTGATGTCCGACCCGACGGACCCGGGCCAGGCCGGATCCGTACCGCCGGCGACCGGGACGCGGCGGGCGTTCCTGCGCGGCGCCCTGGGCGCCGGCGTCACCGGGGCCGTCGCGGGAGCGGCCGCGGGTTACGCCTACGAGAGCACGCGGCCGGCCTCGGCCAGCCAGCGGGCGCTGGCGGACGCCCAGGCCGGCCTGCTGCCGCCGGTGCCGTTCGGTGGCCGGTACCAGGCCGGCATCCTGCCGGTGCCGGCCCCCCAGAGCGCGGTGATCGCGTTCAACGCCACCGCGGACGGCCGGGCCGAGCTCACCGAGCTGTTCCGCGCGATCACCGACCGGGCCAGGTTCCTGGCCGCGGGCGGGACGCCGCCGCCGGTGGGCATCGGCGGGGCGCCGTCCGATTCCGGCGTACTCGGCCCGACGGTGGTGCCGGACGGCCTGACCGTGACGCTCGGGGTGGGGTCCACGCTGTTCGACGACCGTTACGGGCTGGCCGCCCGGTTGCCGGCCAGGCTGACGCCGATGACCTCGTTCCCCGACGACGACCTGGACCCGGAACAGACCGGCGGAGACCTGGTGCTCCAGCTCAGCGCGGGCAGCAAGGACACTGTCCTGCACGCGCTGCGCGACATCGCCCGGCACACCCGGGGCGGCATGCAGGCGCGGTGGCGGATGGACGGGTTCACCAGCCCGGCCCGGCCGTCCGGGACCGTGCCGCGCAACCAGATGGGCTTCATGGACGGCATCTCCAACCCGGATGCGACCAGTCCGGCGCAGATGGACAAGCTGGTCTGGATCCAGCCGGGCGCGGCGGGCGAGCCGGCCTGGACGGCCGGCGGCAGCTACTTCGTGGTGCGGCTGATCAGGATGCTGGTGGAGTTCTGGGACCGGGTCGACATCACCGAGCAGGAGAACATGATCGGCCGCCGCCGGGCCACCGGCTACCCGCTGGACTCCAGCGCCATCCACGCCACGCCCGACTTCGCGCGTGATCCCTCGGGCGCGGTGATCCCGCTCACCGCGCACATCCGGCTGGCCAACCCGCGGACGGCGCCGAGCGCGGACAGCCGCATCCTGCGCCGCGCCTACAACTACGACCGGGGCATCGACGACGTCGGCAACCTGGACATCGGGCTGCTCTTCACCTGCTTCCAGCAGGACCTCAGGCGGCAGTTCGAGGCGGTGCAGACTCGTCTTGCCGGCGAACCGCTGGCCGACTACATCAGCCCGTTCGGCGGCGGCTACTTCCTGGCCCTACCCGGCGTCCGGGACGGCTCCGACTACCTGGGCCGTGCCCTGCTGGCTCGATAGCTGCTCGCTTTAGATAACGGTGCGGCAGCTGATGTGATTGATTCTTGACCGCGTGTTTGCCTTCTGGTCAGATTGAGTGCGTTCTTGTGTTATCCCGTACTGCCAGTTTTGCTTCTGGGTGCGCGCGGGCGCACCGGCGTCGCGGTCCCGTGGGTCCCTGAGGGGTCCCGCCGGGGCCCATCAGCCAGCAGACTCAGGAGGGCGAAGATGGGCGAAGGCCCAGCCATGGTCCGTGTCAGGCACAGGAAAACGCGGTACTACGCCGCCATCGCCACTGCCGTCGTGTTGGGCACCGGCGTAGCCGTCGGTACCACGGTGGCGGGCGCGAACGCGGCGCCGAACACCGCGGGCGCCGTGGCCGTCCCCGAGACGAGCCCGGCCAGCAGTTGGACGCTCACGTCGCCGACCAGCACGCCGATCAAGCACGTGGTGGTCCTCTTCGGCGAGAACGAGTCGTTCGACCACTACTTCGGCACGTACCCGTTCGCGACCAACTCCGACGGAACCGCCTTCACGGCCAGGCGCGGTACCCCGGCGGTGAACGGCCTGTACAACAAGATCACCCCGAAGGGCCCGGCCGGCCCGCTGCTGACGAACAACCCGAACCTGTACAACCCGCACCGGCTCACCCACTCCGAGGCGCTGACCTGCGACCAGAACCACGGCTACACGCCGGAGGAGAAGGCCGTCGACGGTGGCAAGATGGACCGGTTCGTCCAGAACACCGAGACCGGCACCTGCACCGGGCAGCCGATCCTGTTCGGCGAGCCCGGCCTGGTGATGGACTACTACGACGGCAACACGGTCACCGCGCTGTGGAACTACGCACAGAACTACGCGATGAGCGATAACAACTTCGACCCTGTGTTCGGGCCGTCCACGCCGGGCGCGCTCAACCTGGTCTCCGGCTCCACCGGCGACGGCTACGCGGTCGACCCGGCCAGCGGCGCGAAGGTCGCGGACCCGGGCACCGTTAGCGACCTGAACAGCGCCGGCCTGGGCACGATCTACGGTGATCTGGACCCGGCCTACGACGACTGCTCCGACGCCAGCCACACCGCGACCAGCCCACTCGGCGTCATGACCGGCAAGAACATCGGCGACCTGCTCAACGCCAGGGGCGTCAGCTGGGGCTGGTTCCAGGGTGGCTTCGCGCCGACCTCGACCAACTCGGCCGGGCTGCCGGTCTGCGGCGCGGCGCACAGCAACATCGGCGGCAGCGCGGTAGCGGACTACTCGCCGCACCACAACCCGTTCGAGTACTACCAGTCGACCGCCAACCCCAAGCACCTGCCGCCGTCGTCGGAGGCCGCCATCGGCCACACCGACCAGGCCAACCACGAGTACGACCTATCGGACTTCTCGACCACGCTCAAGGACGGCAACATGCCGTCGGTCAGCTTCCTGAAGGCCGCGGAGTACCAGGACGCCCACCCCGGTTACTCCGACCCGCTGGACGAGCAGAACTTCCTGGTGAACACGATCAACCAGATCGAGCAGTCCAAGTTCTGGTCGTCGACCGCGATCGTGATCACCTACGACGACTCCGACGGCTGGTACGACCACCAGCAGCCGGTCATCGTGAACGGCTCGAACACGGCTCAGGACGTCGCGATCTGCACCGCGGCGAAGATGCGGCTGGGCGACACCCCGGACCGGTGCGGTTACAGCCAGCGGCTGCCGTTGCTGGTGATCTCACCCTGGACCCGGGCGAACCACGTCAGCCACAACCTGACCGACACCGCCTCGGTGACCAAGTTCATCGAGAACAACTGGCTCGGCGGGAAGCGCGTCGGAAACGGCTCCTTCGACGCGAGCTCGGGCAGCCTCAACGGCCTGTTCCAGTTCTTCGCACCGAATCTCAAGCCAGTGATCCTCAACCCGACGACGGGCGCGGTCGTCAGGCAGTAGCCGCGCACCGGCAGGCGGCGAGCGGCCGCGACCGTACCCACGGTCGCGGCCGTTCACGTCGGGGCGGTACCGGCCGCCGGCCGGGCGGCCGGCCCGTGGATAGCCCGTAGGTAGCATGAATTCATGACCTCCCCCACCGTCCAGCAGGTGACCAAGGCTCTCGAGGGCGTGCAGGACCCCGAGATCCACCGGCCGATCACCGAGCTCGGCATGGTCAAGAACGTTGACATAGCGCCCGGCGGGGCGGTGCTCGTCGAGGTTTACCTGACCGTGGCGGGCTGCCCGCTGCGGGACACCATCACCCGGGAGGTGACCGCGGCGGTCGGCAAGGTGCCCGGTGTCGCCTCGGTCCGGGTCGAGCTCGACGTGATGAGCGAGGAGCAGCGCAAGGCCCTGCAGACCTCGCTGCGCGGCGGGCGGGCGGAGCCGGTGATCCCGTTCGCCCAGCCGTCCTCGCTGACCCGCGTGTACGCGGTGGCCAGCGGCAAGGGTGGAGTGGGCAAGTCATCGGTGACGGTGAACCTGGCGGCCGCGCTGGCCGCGGCCGGACAGAAGGTGGGCGTGGCCGACGCCGACATCTACGGGCACTCGGTGCCGCGGATGCTCGGCGTCACCGGCCGGCCCA
>JAICWX010000554.1 GCA_025934635.1 Streptosporangiaceae bacterium
CTCCTATTTCATCGTCGCGCACTTCCACTACGTGCTGGCCGGCACGGTGCTGTTCGCGATGTTCGCCGGGTTCTACTTCTGGTGGCCGAAGATGACCGGCACGATGCTGAACAGCCGGATCGGCAAGATCCAGTTCTGGTTCATGTTCATCGGCTTCCACATGACGTTCCTGGTCCAGCACTGGATGGGCGTCGAGGGGATGCCGCGGCGCGTGGCCAACTACCCGCTCCTGCCGGCGAACGTGACCACGCTCAACGTCATCTCCACCGTCGGGTCGTGGATCCTCGCCCTGTCCATACTGATGTTCCTGTGGAATATATACGTCACCTGGCGGCACGGGGAAAAGGTCACCGGGGAGGACCCGTGGGGTTACTGCAGCTCGCTGGAGTGGGCGACATCCTGCCCGCCGCCGCGGCACAACTTCTACCGCATCCCCCGCATCAGGTCCGAGCGGCCCGTCTTCGAGGCGCACTACCCGCACATCAAGTGGGGCCGTGAATCACGCGGTCTCCAGCAGACGATCCCGGCCATCGAAAGCGCGCGGAAGCAGGAGCGATCGTGACGACGACGGGGGCCGGCCCGGCGGCGGCGGAGCAGCCCGCGCCAGCGGAGGGCTCGTCGGCCGGCCGGCGGGTGGTGGTGATGATCGCCACCCCCCTGGAGGCCGAGCTGGTGGCGCTCATCGAGGCCGTCGATGACCGGCTCGACGTCCGCTACGAGCCCGGCCTGCTGCCTGCGCCCCGCTTCCCCTGTGACCACCGCGGCACCGGCGGCTTCCGGCGCACCGAGAAGCAGGAAAGCCGCTGGCGCGCGATGCTGGCGCAGGCCGAGGTGCTGTTCGGCCTGCCCGGCGACACCGCGCAGGGACTGGCCGAGGCGGTCCGGGCCAGCGCCGGGCTGCGCTGGGTCCAGGCGACCGCCGGGGGCGCCGGCGAGCAGGTGCGGGCCGCCGGGCTGACCGACGCGGACCTGGCCCGGGTCACCATCACCAGCGCGTCCGGTGTGCATGCCGGGCCGCTGGCCGAGTTCGCCCTGTTCGGCCTGCTCGCGTTCGCAAAGGGACTGCCCCGGCTGCTCGCCGGCACCCAGGCGCGGCGCTGGGAGCACTACCCCGTGGCCGAGCTCGCCGGCCGCACGCTGCTCGTCGTCGGGCTCGGGTCGGTCGGGCGGGAGGTGGCCAGGCTGGCGACGGCGTTCGGAATGCACGTAATCGCGGTCAACCGGACCGGGCGGGCCGACGTGGCCGGGGTGGACGAGGTCCGCCCGTCGCGGTTCCTCGCCGACCTGCTGCCCGTCGCGCACGCCGTCGTGCTCACCCTGCCCCTGACCGAGCAGACCCGGAACATGATCGACGCCGCGGCGATCAGCCGGATGCGCACCGGCGCCGTCCTGGTCAACGTGGGCCGCGGCGGTGTCGTCGACGAACAGGCGCTGACCCGGGCGCTGCAGGACGGGCGGCTGGCCGGCGCCGCCCTGGACGTGTTCGCCACCGAGCCGCTGCCCGCCTGCAGCCCGCTGTGGCGGCTGCCGAACGTGCTAATCAGCCCGCACACCGCAGCCCTGTCGGTCCACGAGAACGAGCGGATCACCGCCCTGTTCACCGAGAACCTGCGCCGCTACCTGCGCGGAGACCAGATGCTCGGCCGGGTGCACCCCGCCCTGCTCTACTGACCACACCTCGCGAGGGGAGACCCGATGCGCCAGACGGCATCACCGGAAGCCTGCGGCGGCTCGCTCGTCACCGAAGAAACAAGCCAGGGCGCCCGCGTGGCAACGGTAGTGGTCGGAGTTGACGGGTCAGATGGCGCGCAGCAAGCGCTCCGCGTCGCGGTACAGGAGGCCAGGCTGCGAGGCGCGGGGCTGCGGGTGGTCACGGCCTGGCACATGCCGGCGATGTCCTACGGAGGGGTCGTGTTCAGTCCTGGCATTGATCCGGCTGACTTCAAGGACAGCGCGGGCGCGGCGCTGGAAACGGCGCTGGCCGCGCTCGGCGGGCAGGCCAACGACGTCCAGGTCGAACGAGTAGTGCGCGGGGGCCGGCCCGCACTGGTGCTCCTCGAGGAGGCCCGCGGCGCCGACTTGCTCGTCGTCGGCTCGCGCGGGCACGGCGGCTTCGCCGGCCTGCTGCTCGGCTCAGTCAGCCATCAGTGCGCCCTGCACGCTGACTGTCCGGTCCTCATCGTGCATAAGCCAGACGGAACGGCCGAGCAGGCGGCCGCACCAGCGGGCGGGAGAAGGCAGCCGGAGGCCCGGTGACCACCTCTGAGCGGGGCGGCCTGCCCCGCTATCGGGGTGCCGCGCCCTTACCGCCAGGTCTCGCTGCTGGCGGCCTGGCTCTCTTCCACCGACCACAAGATGACCGGCCACCTGTACATGGTCACCTCGTTCGGGTTCTTCCTCGTGGCCGGCCTGATGGCGATGATTACGCGGGCCCAGCTGTCGACGCCGGGCAACCACCTGGTCTCGGGCCGGCCGTACAACAAGCTATTCACCGTGCGCGGCGCGATCGTGCTGCTGCTGTTCGCCACCCCGCTGCTGGTCCGGTCGCGGTCCGCCAGCGCGTCAGCCGAGGCTGCGCTCAGCCGCCGGAAGGGGCGGGCGGCGAGCCAGGGCGGGTGGCCTGGAACGCCTCCAGTGCCTCGCCGGGGGTGTCGTAGTAGGTGCCGGGGCCGAGGGCGGCGCTGATGCCGTAGCGGTCGAGCTGCTCGCGTACCGGGCCCAGGAGGCTGCTGACGGCGACGCGGATGTGCCGCTGGTGGAGGTGCTTTACGATCCGGGCGAGGACCGCGGCGGCGGTGTAGTCCACGTCGCCGATGGCCGCTCCGTCCAGAACGATCCACCGCAGCGGGCTTCCCTGTCCGGCGAGGACCGTGATGTCGTCGAGGAGCCGGGAGGCGTTGGCGTAGTAGACGCTAGTGCCGAACCGGTAGACCACGAGCCCTTCCTCCGTCCGCGCGCCGGGCAGGACCGGGCCGGGCTGCCAGTGCCCGGCCGGCGACTTCACCAGGACGCTGTTGCGGGGGTGGTAGCTGTGGCGCAGGTGGTCGATGATCGAGGCGGCGACCGCCAGCACGATGCCGTCCTGGACGCCGAGGACCACGACCGCGGCCGCGGTGAGCAGGGCGACGGCGAACTCGTGGCGGCGGACGGCCAGGATGCGCCGCATCCCGGTGACGTCGATGAGCTCGGCGGCGATGAGGAAGACCACCGCTGCCAGGGCGGCGACCGGCAGGCTGGCGAGGGGCCCGGTGAGCACGAGCAGGACGATGAGCACCACGGCGGCGGTGGTGAGGCAGGCCAGCTGGCTGCGACCGCCAGCGCTGTCGGCCACCTGGGTCTGGGTCGGGCTGCCGTTGACGACGAAGGTGCCGCAGAACGCGGCGGCCACGTTGGCGGCGGCCAGCCCGGTCAGGTCGGTTTCCTCGCTGAACGGCTCCTGGTACTTCACGGCGTAGGCGCGGGAGGTCGCCGCGCTCTGGGCCAGGATGACGACGAACATCGACGCCGCGGTGCCGAGCAGCAAGGTGGCGTCGTGCCAGCCGAGGGCGGGCAGGCCCAGGTGCGGCAGTCCCCGGGGGACGGCCCCGAGCACGGCCACGCCGCGCCCGGCCAGACCGGCCACGCGGCTCACGATGATCGCGCCCGTTACCGCGATCAGCGCCCCGGGGACCCTGCGGCTGGCCCGGCGCGCGGCCAGCACGACCACGATGACCGCGGCCGACACCGCGACGGTTCCGGGGTGCGCGTGCGGGACCGCTCGCAACGTGTGCAGGAGCCTGCTCAGCGTGCGGCTGCCCGCAGAACTGACCCCGAGCATGTCCGGAAGCTGGCCGGCGGCCACCTGGATGCCGACGCCGGTGAGGAACCCGACCAGCACCGTGCGGGACAGGAAATTCGCCAGGAACCCGAGCCGGGCCAGCCGGGCCAGCAGCAGCAGCCCGCCGGCCAGCAGCGCCGCCAGCCCGGCCAGCCGCACGTATTCCGC
>JAICWX010000650.1 GCA_025934635.1 Streptosporangiaceae bacterium
TGACTCCCTGGTGGACAACCCGAAGCACACCGCCGCGGTCACCCAGGCCATCCACGACGTCGTTGTGGCGGTACGCAGCGGGTCACCGCTGAAGAGCCCCTGACACCGACTTCGGAACCCAGGTCTGGAGACGACCGGTGAACCCAGTTGCGGCTTTCGAACGGCGCCCACCGATGCGGGCCTCGGTGCGGCACGTTGAAGACACCCCGGCGAGCCGAGCTGCCGCCGGGATGCACGGTGGTTGGACCGGCCGACCCACGACCGGGGCGAGCAGCCCTAGGGGCGATGTGCCCGCGGGGACGTCAGATGGCGGGGAGCCGCTCATTTCGAAGGGACCCTGAAGATGAAAGCGATCGTGCAACACCACTACGGCGACGCCTCAACGCTGACCTTCGAGGACGTCGCTCGCCCTAACTGCGGCGAGGAGGACGTGCTGGTGGAGGTGGTGGCGGCCGGGGTCGACCGCGGCGCCTTGCACTTCATGACCGGCCAGCCGTACCTGATGCGACTCGGAACGGGGCTTCGGGCCCCGAAGGTGACCGTGCCCGGCGTCAGCTTCGCCGGCCGGGTGGAGGCCGTTGGCTCGCAAGTGACGAAGTTCGCGGTGGGGGACGAGGTGTACGGCGCTGCGCGCGGCGCCTACGCCGAGTACGTCGCCGCACCGCAGACGAAGGTGGCGCTCAAGCCCTCGCAGCTCAGCTTCGAAGAGGCGGCGGTGTTGCCCTACGCGTCCTTCGCGGCGGTGCAGGCGGTGCGTGACCACGGTCGGGTGCAACCCGGCGAACGGGTGCTGGTGGTCGGTGCTTCGGGGGCGGTCGGCAGCATCGTGGTGCAGGTCGCGAAGGCGTCCGGCGCCGAGGTCACCGGAGTCTGCGGGCCCGGCGGCCGAGCCCTGGCGGCCTCGCTCGGCGCGGACCACGTCATCGACTACACCCGTGAGGACTTCGCAGGCGGAACCCGCCGCTACGACGTCATCCTCGACGTGTTCGGTCGTACCTCGATCCGACACGTACGCCGCGCCCTGACACCGCGAGGCAGGCTCGTCATCGTCGGCGGTGAGGGCGACCGGTTCATCGGCGGCATCCAGCGTCAGCTCGGCGCGATGCTGCTGACTCCCTTCGTCGGCCAGTCGTTGCGCGCGTTCGTCGCGAAGGCAAACACCGAGACGCTGCAGGCCTTCAACGACCTCGTCGCCGAGGGGAAGGTCGGCTCCGCGGTGGGCCGCAGATACCCGTTGGTCGAGGCCGCCGATGCTGTCGCGGGCCTGACGGACGGGTCGACCTCGGGGCGGATCGTCCTCACGGTGTGACGGGCCCGCCAGCCGTACCGAGGCTGACAACGGGAACCGAGGCTGGATGAGAGCTCATCTGCTGGGCTGACGCTCAGCCAGCCTGCTTCTGTTCTGCGTGGTCGTGCTCGGCGTGGTCGTGCCCCGCATGGTGGTGCTCCGCAAGGTGGTGCCCGCTGTGGTCGTGGCCGGCCATGTCGTCTGGGGCGCCGCCCATCATGGCGAGCATCTCGCGGCCGCCGGTGCGGAAGAAGCGGGTTGGCAGAGCGAGCGTGAGGACGAGGGCAGCGATGTTGAGCCAGGTGGTGTAGTTCCAGGTGATCGCCTGCTCACCCATCTGGGCCCGGCCGTGGTCCCTCACCAGACCGAGAGCACTGAAGATGACCTCGACGGCGTACCCTCCGGCGACCATGGTCGACGCCGAGCGGGACCCGCGTCATCTTGGTGCCGTAGTACTTCCGGTAGATGAGCAGGATCGGAATGGTGATGAGGTCAGCGAACATGAACGAGATGACGCCGTCGAAGCTGATGCCGCCGTTGTAGAGAACCCCGGCCAGCGGCACGTTGCCGATCGAGCACACAAGCTCGAGGTCGCGATGACCGGCCCGATCAGGGGTCCCCAGACCTTGGGCAGGACGGGGTGGTCGGTGAGGAACAGCGACTGCCAGAA
>JAICWX010000409.1 GCA_025934635.1 Streptosporangiaceae bacterium
CCTGCGGGGTCAGCCCGACCACGGCGCCGATGGCCTCGGGGACGCTGGGGAACAGGCCGAGCGTCACCACGTCCTGCGCCAGCTGGCTGCCCATCTCGGTCGGGACCAGGCCCGGGTAGATGCAGTTGACCCGCACGCCGTAGCCGAGCTTGCCTGACTCCATGGCGGCTACCCGGCTCAGCCGGTCGACCGCGGACTTGGTGGCCGAGTAGACGGCGATGCCGGGAAACGCGATCGTCGCGGCGACCGAGGAGATGTTGACGACGGCGCCGCCGCGGCCGGCCGGGCCGCCGGGGCGCATGGCGCGGAAGGCGTGCTTGATGCCGAGCGAGGTGCCCAGGATGTTCACCTCGAGCATTTTCCTGATGGCATCCGGGTCGAGGTCCGCGACCAGCTGGGTGATCTCGACGCCGGCGTTGTTGACCAGGATGTCAAGCCCGCCGAGCTCGGCGATCGTGCCCTCGACGCAGCGTTCCCAGCTGCGGTCGTCGGTCACGTCCAGCGGCAGGAACGCGGCGTCGCCGCCGGACTTCTTGATCGCGTCGACGGTGGCCTGGCCGAGGTCCTCGCGGATGTCGCCGATCACCACGGCCGCGCCGGCCCGGGCCAGCGCCTCGGCCATGCCCGCGCCGAGACCGCGCGCCCCGCCGGTGACCAGCGCCTTGCGGCCAGTGAGCTCGTACACGCTCATGGGTATCTCCTCCTTGAGATGGCGCCGGCGTGGCTGTCGCGCCGCCGCCCCTCCGCGGCGGCGCGACGTAGGTCACATTGCCACGGGCTCTGGACGGTCGTCAAGACTTCCTTGGACAGTTGTCAAGATCCACTCTGGGCGGCGGCGGTTTGCCGCGATACAGTGGATTCGGGCTCGCAGGGCGCGAGCGACCGCGGAACCGACGGGAAGGCCGCAGCTGTGACCGACGTGGCCCACGTGGCCGGTAAGGCCGCCGTGGGTGAGACGAACCGGGAACGGGTGTCGCGGCGGCAGGTCGACAAGTTCGCCGAGCGGCGGGCCCAGCTGGCCGACGCCGCGCTGCAGACGCTCGCCGAGCTCGGCTACGCCCGCACCAGCCTGCGCGAGATCGCGCAGAACACCGCGTTCTCGCACGGGGTGCTGCACTACTACTTCAGCGACAAGCAGGACCTGATCACGCACTGCGTCCGCCAGTACGAGGCCGCCTGCGTGACCCGGTACGACGAGATCGTGGCGGCGGCCACGTCGGCCGACCAGCTCAAGCAGGAGTTCAGCGCGGCGATGGCGCAGACGCTGCGGACCGACGCGCCGATGCACCGGCTCTGGTACGACCTGCGGAACCAGAGCCTGTTCGAGGAGTCGTTCCTGGCCGACGTGCTGGAGATCGACCAGCGCCGCGAGGCGATGATCTGGAGTGTGGTGAGCCGGTACGCTGAGCTGGCCCGGATCTCGGCCGCGCTGTCCCCGGCGGCGGCCTACGCGATCCTGGACGGCCTGTTCCAGCAGGCCCTGCTGCACTACCTGGCCGGTGACGACGACGCGGCGGAGAGGCTGCGGGGGAACGTCGTACGGGTGCTCGACACCCTGGACGGCCCGGCGGCACCCTGAGCCGCCGCGGCGGCGTTGCGCGATCTGGTCGCGAGCGATGCGGCCGGGCTGGATACCCTTAAGAGGCACGGGGCGCCGGACTGGCGCCGCGATCTGGCCCGCAGCGCGGCGGGCCCGTCAGCGTGCCGCAGTGGCCCCTCCCCCGAGCAGACCCTGGAGAAAGATGCCCAAGCGGGTTCGTCCCTACGGCTCGGCGGAAGACGCCGAGTTCGCCGGGCTCGGCCGGAGCCAGCATGCAGGCACAGACGAGGGCATGAGCGGGCCGGGCAGCGCCATGACGATGCCGGAGATCGCCGGCCAGGCCGCCGAGGCGGTCCGCGCGCTGCGCGACCTGAGCACCGGCGGCGGCTACGCCGGCCTCGACGACGCCCGCGAGGTCATCGCGAGCCTGCGGCGGATGGGCCAGGATCTGCCGCAGCTGTGCGAGCAGCTGGCCCGGATCCTGGTCGTGCAGCGCGAAGAGGGACAGCTCGCGCCGGGCGAAGGCCAGGATCTCGACTTCTGGGTCGTGGAGGCGGTAGAGGCCCTGGCGGCGGCGGGCCAGGCCGCGGACATGATGGCCGCCGCCCTGGTGCAGGCGGGCAAGACGGCGGGAGAGCTCAGGCCGTCCCGCTGACGCCAGCGGCCCGGCCCCGTTTAGGCCCGGCTCCTAGGCCCGGCTCCTAGGCAGGGCGCAGGGCGGCGGCGATGCGCTCGACCATCTCGGTGAGGATGGGCTGCGGCGTGGCGAAGTTGAAGCGGAAGGCGCCCGCGCCGCCGTCGCCGAAGGCGGGCCCGTCCACCACCGTGAGCTGCGCGCGGCTCGTGACCAGCTCGCCGGGTGAGCCCGGCAGGTCCATCGCGGAGCAGTCGAGCCAGGCGAGATAGGTGCCGTCCGGCGGGCGGTAGCGGACCTCGGGCAGGTGACGGCCGAGCAGGCGGGCCAGGAGGCGGCGGTTCTCGTCGAGATAACCGACGACCTCGTCCAGCCACTCCTCGCCGTGCCGGTAGGCGGCGATGTTGGCGACGACACCGGGATTGCTCGCCCCGTGCGCGGCGAAGAAGCCCATCTCCTCCCAGCGCTGCCGGTCGGGCTCGTTGGTGAGGATCACCTGGGCGCACTTGAGCCCGGGCAGGTTCCACCCCTTCGACGCGGACGTGGCGGTCAGCGTGTGCGACGCGGCGAGCTCTGAGGTCGATGCGTACGGGACATGGCGCGTCCCCGGATAGACCAGCGGACCGTGGATCTCGTCGGCGAACACCCGCCCGCCGTGCCGGTCCACCACCTCGCTCAGCCCGGTCAGCTCCGGCCGGGTGAAGACCCGGCCCAGCGGGTTGTACGGGTTGCAGAAGATGAGCAGGTGCCCGCCGACCCGGAAGGCAGCGGAGATCCCGTCCAGGTCCAGGGTGTAGAAGCCGCCGCCGTCGTCGCGCATCGGGACCTGGATGATCTCGCGGCCGAGGAAGCCGGGCACGGACAGGAACGGCATGTAGGCGGGCGTGGGCAAGATGACCGGGGCGCCCGGGCGGGAGAACCGGGTGATGGCGAGTTCCAGCGCCTTGAGCACGTCGGGCACGTTGTGGATCAGCGCGGGATCGACATCCCAGCCGTACCGCCGCTTGGCGAACTCCGCGCACGCCGCGCTCAGCTCCTCGGCCAGGACCGGGGGCAGGTAGCCGAAGTTCGCGTCGGCGGACAGCCCGGCCAGCGCGTCCAGGATGGCCGGGGCCGCGCCGAAGTCCATCTCCGCCACCGCCGCGCCGAAGCCGCCGGGGCCCGGGGCGGCCCACTTGAAGCTGCCGCGCGCGCGGAGCATCGCCGGGGTCGTGCTGTCGATCGCCTGCCTGAGGGTGCCTGCCACGCCTTCATCCTCCCGTGCCTTGACGTCCGTTCACGCGCCGCCTTAGCGTGGGCGCACGTCGTCGTCAACGCCGGGCGAGATGATGCCATGCCAGAGGTGCTCACCGCGCCGCGGGTCATGACCGGCGAGGAAACCGTGACCGACGGCGCGGTCGTGATCGGCGACCGCACCGTGGACTGGGCCGGCCCGGCCGCGACGCTGCCCGCGGCGTACGCGCCGCTGCCGCGAGCCGACTACCCGGACTCGACGATCTTGCCCGGGCTGATCGACAGCCACGTCCACCTGGGGTTCGACGGCGGCCCCGGCCCGGCGGCCCGGATGCGGGCGGAGACCGACTCCCAGCAGCTCATCTTGATGCTGCACCGGGCGCGCGAGCTGCTGGGCGTAGGCGTGACGACCGCCCGCGACCTGGGCGCCCGCGGTTACCTGGCCGTGACCGTGCGCGATGCCATCGCCGGCGGCCTGGCCCGCGGCCCGCGGCTGCTGGCGGCGGCCAGCCCGGTGACGGTCACCGGCGGGCACTGCTGGTTCATGGGCGGCGAGGCGGACAGCGAGGACGACCTGCGCCGCCTGGTCCGCACCCACCACAAGCACGGCGCCGACCTGATCAAGGTCATGTCCACGGGCGGGTTCATGACGACCGGCTCGGCCCCCTGGTACGCCCAGTTCTCCGTGGCCCAGCTGGCCGTGATCGTGGAGGAGGCACAGCGGGTCGGCAAGCCGGTGGCCGCCCACGCGCACGGCATCGAGGGCATCCGCCGGGCGGTCGAGGCCGGGGTCAGCACGCTCGAGCACTGCTCGTTCGTGACCGAGACCAACGAGCGGCGGTTCGACGAGAACCTCGCCGCCATGATCGCGGAGCGGGGCATCGTCGTCTGCCCGACCGTCAACGTGAACGCGCCGTACGTGGCCGAGCTGACCGGGATCGTGGTGGGCGAGAACCTCATGGCCATGCACGACATGGGCGTCCGGATCATCGCGGGGACCGACGCCGGGGTCGACAACACCCCGCATCACCAGTACGCCGGCGGCCTGGAATACCTGGTGAAGCTGGGTTTCCGGGCCGGTGACGTGGTCGCGATGGCGACCACGGAGGCAGCCGCGGCGCTCGGCCTCGGCACCGTCACCGGCCGCCTGGCGCCCGGCTACGACGCCGACCTGATCGTGGTCCACGGCGACCCGCTCACCGATATCGCGGCGCTCGGCCGGCTGCGCCGGGTTATCGCCCGCGGCCGCGACTACCTGCCCGACAGCGGCCGCTTCGACGTGAGCGCGCCCGGCACGCCGTTCGCCGCGCCCGGCCACGGCCTCAACCTCGACCTGCTGGCCGAGGCGACCAGGCTGCGCCAGGCCTAGGGCCGGCCTCAGGACTGGGGCCTCAGGACTGGGGCCTCAGGACTGGGGCCTCAGGACGGGGGCGCGGGGCGGCGCCCGCCGTAGATGACGTTCTCCAGGTGCCGCCAGTAGACGTCGACGCCCTGGAACCCGGCCGCCCGCAGGTATTCCAGCTGCGGGGCGAGCGGGGCGACGTACCGGACGTGATTGTCCCAGCGTTCCTGCTCGGACGGCGACCGGTGGTGCCGGTGACCCGCTCCTTCCGGATCCTCGCGGTCGTGTACCCGGTCCCAGGTGGCCTCGACCAGCGGGTCGGCCGCGCTCACCGGGTCGTAGTTGAAGTACCAGCCGCCGGGGGCGAGGTGGCCGGCTATCTCGGCGAACAGGCCCTGCTTGCGGTCGTCGGGCAGGTGATGGACGCACATCGAGGTCACCACGGCGTCGAGCACGGCCGGGATCCCCGCGGGCCAGTCGCCGGCCGCCGCCATGTCGAACTCGACATACCGGTAGCGCCCGGCGCAGGACCGCATCTCCCGCTCGCCGGCCCGCATCATCTCGGCCGAGTAGTCCGCGAGTACCGCGGTACTGCGCGGATACATCCCGAGGATCGCCCGGGACGCGGCCCCGGTGCCCGCGCCCAGGTCCAGGAACGTGAACTCGTCCTGCTCCCCGAACGGCAGCAGCAGCGCCAGGAAGCGCCGGTGCGCCTCCCGGCCGCGCTCTTGCCGCCGCGCCTCGGCCACCCAGGCCCCGACGGCCTCGGCGGAGTGCCAGATCGCCGCGTTCGTGTCGGCTGGCTCACCCATGAGCACAGATTACCGAGAAGGCCGGTAAGGGTTCCGGGGCGCCCAGTCGACTTTACGGCGTGATTCTTCCCGGTCCCCCGGCAATCCTGCCTACCGTCGATTACCTTTACGGTCAGGGAGGTGGGCGGTGAGTGAGGGGAAGATCTCACCGCGCGAGGCTCAGGAGCTCGATGCCTGTTTCCGGGCCGAGGCCAGCGAGCTGTTCGGGTATGCCTGCGTGGCGGCCCACGGTGACCAGGCACTCGCCCACGACCTCGTCCAGGCCGCCTTCGAAGCCGCCGCCCGGGCCTGGCCGGGGCTGCGGGACATGTCATCCGGACAGCGCGGCGCCTGGCTGCGCAGGACCCTGGCCAACATCGCGGCAACCGGCTTCCGCCGCGAGGCGGCCTTCCGCGACCGGCTGTCCCGGATCGAGCTGCTCTACCGGAAGGTCCCGGCCGACCCGCTGGAGCAGGCCTTCTCGGCCATCACGCTGGACCGCTGCTGGCAGGTCATCCAGGCCCTGCCGGAGCGGCAGCACGCAGCGGCGCTGCTGCGCTGGGGCCTGGACATGAAGGAAGAGGAGATCGCCGCGGTTCTCGGCATTGCCGAGAAAACCGTGAGCGTCCACCTGTACCGAGTACGCCGCAAGCTGCTCCTGCAACTCGGGGCGGACTATCCGTTTGACGATGGCACCCCGGAAGGAGCATCGCCATGAGGGCCGTCGGCCGCGAGACGGGCACTTCCCCCGAGGACATCGTGCTGTCCGGCGTCTACCAGCAGGTCACCGACCAGCAGGGGGCCCGGTTCGCGGCCGGGTACGACCTCGAGAAGGGCCTGGCACGCTACCAGGCCTGGCTGGCCGAGCACACCGCCCCCGGGGGGGACGAAGCGGCGGAAGCCCCGGAGCCCGCCGGCGCGGTCCCGCCCGACGCCTTCCCGGCCTCGGGCACGGCGCGCGCGGAGTGGAGCGCGGACCTGGCCGTCGTCGAGCTGTATTCCCAGCATTACCGGTCGCTGGTGCGGCTGGCGGCACTGCTGCTGCGGGATACCCCGACGGCCGAGGAAGTCGTCCAGGACGCGTTCGTGGCCATGCACGGCGGCTGGCAGCGCCTCCGCGATACCGAGAAGGCGCTGGCGTACCTGCGGCAGGCGGTGGTGAACCGGTCCCGGTCGGTGCTGCGGCACCGCACCGTGGTCGACAAGAACCTGCAGAAGGCCCCGCCGGACATGCCCAGCGCCGAGCACGGCGCCCTGGTCCTGC
>JAICWX010000410.1 GCA_025934635.1 Streptosporangiaceae bacterium
GGCCTGTACTACGATGCCCACCCGATCGGGCAGATGCGCCACCACCTGACCATGCTCGCCTACGACATGAACGGCGCCCCGCTCACCTACGGGCACGGCGCCCCGCTGCGGCTGCGCAACGAGGTCCAGCTCGGCTTCAAGCAGGTCAAATGGCTGGCCGGCATCGACTTCGCCGACAGCTTCTCCGAGATCGGCGGCGGACACGGCGGCTACAACCCCGACCACGAGTTCTTCGGCTACCGGCAATCGATCTAGCCTCAGCCCCGGCGCGTCCAGGGAACGGACCGCAACGCCCGTGCAGGGGCCGCCCGGCAAGCTGCCTCCGGGCGGCCGTGGTCCTGGGCCGCAGGCCGGACCTGCTTCCGCCCGCGCGCCAGCGCTGCCACTCCGGTGCCATCGATGAACTGCAGGCCTGCCAGATCAGCGATGACCTGCGGCTCGCGCGCCGCGACCGCAGCCGCTGCGTCTGCCGCGGCTGCCTTGTCAAGCTCCCGCACAGTACGACAACGTGACCGTCACTTTCGCGGGTACTCAGATCCACGCCGCACGTGGGGGCCGCCATCCTGCAGCAGCAAGGCAGGAGCTTGACCCAGCGGCGATTCACCGGGTATCACTCCGGATATCCGCCGCTGTCGTGTCCGGCCGGCCCGCCCCGCCGCCGTGCCAGGCTGCCCGCCCTGCCATCCGGCGGCTGCCCCGCCGTGACCGGCCGCGAGAACCTTCCGGGCACGTGACTGTGCTGCCTGCCGCGCGCCCGCGGGCTGTGTCCTGAACCAGGCTCTGCAGGGACGGCCCGGCGTGAGAGACTCCCAGTCATAGGCGCGCTTGCCGCGCCCGAGGGGGGACCTTGCGGCCTTTCCTGAGAGGTGAGCGGGGATGGACGGACAGCTGCTCTCGGAGACATTTGTTGAGCTGACCGACACGTTGGTCGCCGGGTTCGACGTGATCGACTTCCTGCACGTGCTGACCGGCCGCAGCGTCGAGCTGCTGGACGTCTCCGCCGCCGGGCTGCTGCTGGCGGACCCGCGCGGCGAGCTGCGGGTGGTCGCCGCCTCCAGCGAGGCCGCCCGGCTGCTGGAGCTGTTCCAGCTGCAAAGCGACCAGGGCCCCTGCCTGGACTGCTACCGCACCGGCCAGCCCGTCACCGTCACCGATCTCACCACCGGGGCAGGCCGCTGGCCCCGGTTCGCCGCCGGCGCCCGCGACGCCGGGTTCACCGCCGTGCAGGCCCTGCCGATGCGGCTGCGCGAGCAGGTCATCGGCGCGCTCAACCTGTTCCGCGCCGCCCCGGGTCCGTTCGACCCCGCGGACGTACGCGTCGGCCAGGCCCTGGCCGACGTGGCCACCATCAGCCTGCTGCACGAGCGCGGCATGCGCCACGGTGAAATCCTCAATGAGCAGCTGCAGGCTGCGCTGGACAGCCGGGTCATCATCGAGCAGGCCAAGGGCATACTCGCCGAGCGTCTCGGCCTGGACATGGACCGGGCATTCGGCCTCCTGCGCGACTTCGCCCGGTCCCGCAACCTGCGCCTGTCCGGCCTGGCCGGTGCCCTCGTCGACGGCACCCAGAACCTCACCGGCCTGGCCGCCAGCAGGCCGCAGCAGCGGCCGCCCGGCACCGGGCATGAGTCCCGCCAGCCCCGGCCGGGCTCCTGGCTCCCGCCGTAAACCCCGCCAGGCAGCAAGCTGCCCCGGCCCGGGATGCGCTGACCAGGGCTGCAAGGTCAGCTGATCGCGTTGCTGGCGGCGCGGGCCGCGGAGCTGGAGCCGGCGAACGCGGAGCGAGCGGGTGGCGCGCTTGGAGCGGGCGGTATCGCGCGTAACTCCCTGAATTCGCCGGTGCCGCCGCCGGTGATGACGCCCCGGGCCGGAAGCCGCCGCCCAGGCAGCGGCGGGCGGCGACGCGGAACCGTGGTAAAGCAGTCGGGCGCGCCGGGATCGGCGCTGTCCTGGGCCCGGCCCGGTGAGATACGCGGCCGCGTCCCGCAGCGGACAGGGCGGCGGGCGCCAGCCAGCCGAGCCGCTGCGACATCGCCCGCGCGCAGCTAACGACGGCGTGCACGTGGCCGGAGGTCTCGGTGGCGCGCCACGGCACTGACCACGGGAGTAGGAGGCTGGTTCGGTGCGCGGCCGCCAGGTGGTCCCGGGGAGTGCGGAGATGCAGGAGGAGGGGACGCAGTACAGGCAGCGTCCCTGGGCGACCAGGTCGGCGGCCGCGCGGATGCTTTCCACGGTGCCCTCGTGCACGGTGGGGGTGAAGCCGGCGGCCCGGCACATCTCGACGGTGAACTGGTTGAATTCCGGGGCCTGGGCTTCTTCGGCGAGCAGCAGCGGCTCGGTGGCCAGGACGGCGACGGGGATGGCGTCCAGCCCGGCGAACCGGTGACCGGAGGGGACCAGGACCCCGAGCGGGTCCTGGCGGAACAGCAGCGAGGCGACCTGCGGCGGGGCGAGCGCGGCCCGGCCGATGCCGACGTCCAGGCGGCCGTCGGCCGGCTGCTGGTACTGCCCGGGCACGCTGGCCTCGACCTGGTGGATGACCAGGCCGGGATAGCGGGCCTGGACCTCATGCAGGATCTGCGGCATCGAGTCGTAGCTGGCGTCGATGATGCCGACCCGCAGCGGGGCGGCGGCGCCGGTCGCGCTGCGGGCGATCGCGGCGGCCCGGTCAGTGCGGGCCAGGATCTGCCGGGCCTCGGCCAGGAACACCGCCCCGGCGGCGGTCAGCGAGACGTAGTGGGTGCTGCGTTCCACCAGGCGGACGCCCAAGCTCACGCTCGAGCCGCTGTACCTGCTGGCTCAGCGCCGACTGCACGATGTGCTCCCGGGCGGCCGCCCGGCCGAAGTGCAGTTCCCCGGCCAGGGTCACGAAATAGCGGAGCTGACGTAGCTCCATGCCCGCCGCCAAGCCCGTGCCCGGTTCATCGTTCTTTCCCCGCCGTGACCAGGCCCGGATCGCGGGGATGCCCCGGCGATCCGGCCCGGTTGCAGGAGCGGCAGACCTCCGCATAAGTGATCAGCGCCGGTCGCAGGTTCATGGCCCTTCGGCGGCTGGGGTGCCACCACCGGACCGGCGCTGGGATGCGTGACCTCCAGGTCGAGCAGGCGCGAGCGGAGATAGCCGAGCGCACGGGCGATCAGCCGGGAAACGTGCATCTGGGAGATGCCGAGCCGCTGGCCGATCTGCGCCTGCGTCAGGCCGCCGCGAAAGCGCATCAGCAGGATCTCCTGCTCACGTAGCGGCAGCTCGCCCCAGTGCGCGGCGACGGCCTGCATGCCGAGCATGTGCTCCAGCCGCGGGTCCTCCGCGCCGAGGACGTCAGCCAGGATGCTCGTGCCCCGCTGGCCGACCAGCGGGGCGTCCAGTGAGTACGGCTGGAAGGCGATCTCGGCCCGCTGGGCATGCCGCAGCTCATTCCCGCTGATCCCCAGGTGCCGGGTCAGGTCGGATTCGGCCGGCATGCGGCCCAGCTCCTGGGCCAGCCGCCAGGTCGCCTCACGGACCTCCAGGACCAGTTCCTGCACCGGGCGCTTGACATGGACCTGCCAGCGCTTGTCGCGGAAATGCCGCTTGAGCTCGCCGCTGATGCACGGCCGCGCGTACGCGGCCAGGCAGCCGCCAGCAGCCGGATCGAAATTGCCGATGGCTTTCAGCAGGCCGACATATCCCACCTGCATCAGGTCTTCCGCCGGCTCAGGGCTGTGCAGGTACGGCCGCACGCAGGACCAGACCAGCCCCTGGTGACGGCTGACCAGCAACTCGCACGCCGCCGCCCGCCGCCCGCTGGCCCGCGGCGACAACCGCACGATGCCCAGGAGCGCCCCGTCGTCCATCTCGGCCAGCTCCGTGAGCATCCGGGCTGGCGGGGCGGGGGAGCCCGGCTCGGATTCTGCGAAAGAAATTGTTCCGGAAGAAATTGCTGCCATGCCCAACCTCGGTTCGCAGAAGGCCGAATTAGAGCCGCCGAGGTCTGGGGCAGATAAGTACGCAACCGTGCATTCGCGAGCAGGATGACGTTTCCCCAATCGATAGAATACGCCTCAGCCACGGCGGCAGCAATGCCTGCCTGGCGCTGCCCGGGCCGGCGTGATCCTCGCGGTCGTCCTGCCGCTCCCGGGCACCGGCTTACCGAACTCAGGAACGCAGCCGCCATCCCTGTCCCCGCGCCGCAGCCACACAGGCACGCCATTCCCGTGGCCCTGATCAGCCGCTCGCCGGTGACAATACCCGACGGCCCGGTAGCCGTCGCGGCGGGTTAGGCATCCAGCGGATAAGCCGTCTCAGGCCAGGAGGAGAGCGGCCGGGGCGATGACGCCTATCCTGCCGGGGCGCGGAGCCGGGCGAAATGGGTCTCGGCCGCGGTGACTTCTCCGCACAGCAGATGACGGGCGGCCTCTTCCCGGACGATTACATCAAGGGCGACCGGAGGGGAACTACCTGGCCGGGCCCCTGCGAGGCCGACGCCGTATCCGCAGGGCGCCCGGGAGAAGAGCACCCAGGGACACGACGATGCCGCTGATCGCCGGCCTGGCCAGCCGGGATCGGGACTGCACCTTGAGCCTTGGCCCGGGTTCCCAGGGTGTCTGACCCAGATCTCCTCCTCGGATCGAGGAGGCCGATGCCTGGCCGTTGCGGTCGGCCGCAGCTTTGACAGTGGGCGAGTTCGCCGTGGCTGAGCCGTACGGCTCAGCGTTCCCACGGAAACGGATCGCCGGCTCGGGTAGGCGGGTCCCATACCGCCCTGGCAGGACCCGGAGGGCGGTGGCCGGCTGGCCTTTGGCGTGATGCCTGATGATCACGCGGGAGGCCGGCCCGGCCCGGCGGAGCTGAGGGTCATAGGCAGCGGCATCGCGCTGGCCGGCACTTCCCCTGCGCCCGTGCATACTGTCTAGCAGAGGCGAGTCCGTTGAAGAACATCCATGGGCAAAGCAGGACCGCCGGAACTTCGCTGCACGCTGCTGCACTGTCGATGGCGCGGGGCGCGTCCGGTGTGTGGCTGCGCGCGGTGTCCCGGCTCGGCCTGCTATGCCGCGGCACGGTCTACCTCCTGGTCGGCTACCTTGCGCTGCGCCTGGCGCTGGCGGCGCACGGGCGCGCCGGCGCGCCCGCGAGCAGCGCCGGGGCCGTGCAGGCGGCCGCCGCAGGGGGGCGGGTCCCGCTGGTCTTGCTCGTCGCCGGACTCGCCGCGTACGCGCTCACCCAGCTCATCGAGGCCGTGTTCCGGCCGGCCAACGCGGCAGGCACGGCGGGCAAGTGGCGTCAGCGCGCGGTGTCCGCGTGGGGATGCCTGCTGTACTCGGCATTCTGCCTGACCACCGCCCGGCTCGTGCTGGAGAATCAGCCGCGGCAGACGGCGCAGTCGGAGCAGCGGCAGGACACCGGCGTCACCGCGGACCTGCTGCGAACCGGATGGGGCCGCGTGCTCCTGATCGTGGTGGGGGTCGTGGTTGTGGCCGGCGGCGTGGAGATGGGCCGCCGGTCAGTCCGGCTCGATTTCCGGGAGCGGTTCACTACCGCGCATATGTCCCGGGCGCTGGCCATCCTCACCAGGACGCTCGGCGCGGTGGGCTGCGTCGCCCGCGCCGTCGTGTTCGTGCTGGTCGGCGTGTTCCTGCTGAAGGCCGTGGTGCTGTCCAGCGCGAAGCAGGTCAAAGGGCTGGACGCGGTCTTCCGTTCGGTGGCCAGCTCCGCCTACGGTCCCTGGCTGCTGGCCGCGCTCGCGTCCGGCCTGCTGTGCTACGGCCTCTACTGCCTGCTCGAAGCCCGCTACCGCGACCTGACACCAGGCCGCTGAGGCGCCGCCGCGGATCCCCGCTCCGGCTGACGCTTCCGGCACCAGATTCCTGGCGTGCAGGCCGCCGGGAGACACTGACGGTCCCTGATCGTGGTCGACGATCAGCAGTCCCTGAGGAGATCCTCGTTCCTGGCCGGCGTCCCCGGACCCGCGGCGAGAACGTCAACGGCACGGCCATCGGCCGGACGGACTTGGTCGCCGTCCTGTGCTCGCATAGGCGCGCAGGGTAAGCAGGGCGGTCGGGGCCACGCCGGGGCGAGATTCTGCGTGGACGACCGGGGACCCGGTCCCGCCCCACCGTAGGTCTAGCTTGAGCCCGATCCCGCCCGGGGCTGGTGAGAGTCATGAGTTCGGCTGTCGCCGTTGAGCGACGGTCCGGCGTCGATGTGTTCGGTGAAGGTCTGCTCGCCGTCGTTATGCTCCACCAGGGTCTGCGATCCGTCGGTGTGGTTCACGACGGTCCGCGTCCCGTCGTCCATGACATCTTGCCGGCTGCGGATAGTCGGCCGGGAAAAGCGTGACCGGTTGCGGATCACCTTGGGTAGCAGGATCCCGATGACGCCCGCGAGCATCAAGATGACACCCACGGCATGCAGATCGAGGTTGCCTATGTGGCCGCCCTTCAGGGCGAACGTGAGGATTGCCCCGAAGACGATGAGGGCGATACCGGCTGCGATGGACATGACGCGTCACCCTTCCGGGGGCTGGATCGTGAGCTCGGGGAGTGAACCGGGTGGTGTCACCCCGCGGCCGTCAGGCACGTCGTGATGCCGTCGGCGGCAGGCGGTGCGGCGCGGGGGTGTTCACCGGTGCGCCCACCGGCGTGACCGGCTGCGGCCGTTGCTGCGGCTGCGGCTGGTGCTGCGGCCGGTGCTGCGGCTGGTGATCAGGTGGTAGGCCAGCAGCAGGATCGCCGCGCCCACGATGGCGGTGAGCCAGGTGGACAGGTTGAAGAACCCGTGCAGGGTGTGCACGTGGAACAACTTCGTGGCCAGCCAGCC
>JAICWX010000116.1 GCA_025934635.1 Streptosporangiaceae bacterium
CTCGGCCACCGCGACCTGCAAGAACTCAATCCTCATGGCCTACCCGACCCGGACCGACTACCCGGTGGAGTACGGCGTGACGTGGTCCTTGTGCATGTAGCGCTTGGTGCGGTCCGGGTTGAGCGTGTCGATCATCTGCTCCATCCGGAGCATGTTCAGCGTGGTCACGCCCATGATCTGGGTCTCGCCCCGCTCGAACAGCGCGGACCCGTGCACCCGGGGCAGCACGTGCGTCTGGGCGGACAGCGGGCGGATGTCGGTCAGGCCGCGGCCGTCGATGCGGATCCCGTCCCTGATGACCCGCTCCCGGACCAGCTTCTTGGTCAGCGACCGGAACGAGGCGCTGATCTCGCTCTCCCGGCCCTCGAACTGCTGGGCCAGCTTCTCCACCGCCAGCGCCTTGACCCGGTCGGTCTCGGCCTCGCGCTCCTGCTTGGGCGCGATGGTCAGGGCCTGCGCCAGCTCGGCGGAAACCTCGCCGGCCACCGCGTCGTAGACGTCCTCGGCGTAGTCGAGGAACACGGGGTACTCGGCCGTCGGCTTGGCGGCGGTGGCGGCCAGCTGCTGCTGGGCCTCGCAGAGCACCCGGATGAACGGCTTGGCCGCCTCCAGGCCCTCGGCCACCGTCTCCTCGGTCGGCGCGACCGCGCCGCTGTCCGGGTCCGCGATCAGCTTGAGCGTCTGCGGGGTGGACTCGGCCTCGACCATCATGATGGCCACGTCGCCGTCATCGAGACGCCGGCCGGCTACCACCATGTCGAAGGTCGCCTCGGCGAGCTGCTCGTGGGTCGGGAAGCCCACCCACTGGCCCTTGATCAGGGCGACCCGCACCCCGCCGATCGGGCCGGAGAACGGCAGGCCTGACAGCTGGGTGGACATGGACGCGGCGTTGATCGCCACCACGTCGTACAGGTGCTGCGGGTCGAGCGAGAGGATCGTCTCGACGATCTGGATCTCGTTGCGCAGGCCCTTGATGAAGGACGGGCGCAGCGGCCGGTCGATCAGCCGGCAGGTGAGGATCGCGTCCTCGGACGGACGGCCCTCGCGGCGGAAGAACGAGCCGGGAATCCGGCCCACCGCGTACATCCGCTCCTCCACGTCCACGGTGAGCGGGAAAAAGTCCAGGTTGTCCTTCGGCTTCTTGGACGCGGTGGTGGCGGACAGGACGACGGTCTCGCCATCCAGCGTCACCACGGCGGAACCAGCCGCCTGACGGGCCAGGCGGCCCGTTTCGAACCTGATTGTATGCACGCCGAATTCGCCGTTATCGATAACGGCTTCGGCACTGTGGACACCCTCCACGGGTGAGACCTCCTTGCGGTAGATCCCGCACCCACCCGCCGCCGTGCCGCATGTGGCCTGGCTCGCCTGCTATGCGTGCCTCAACTGTGCTCGCCTCGAGTGGGCTTGCCTCAGGGGGGCTTGCTTCAACAGGGCGGCCGGCCGGTCTTCGATCGAAGCCCTCGGGTATTAAGGCGCCCCCCGGAGGGGGCGACCCGGGAGCCACTACCGAGGACCGGCCCTTTGGCGCTCGGGGCCGGGGGCTACGGGATGTCAGTGTTGTCGATATGCAGTTGTTGATGGCCGGGGACGATCTCCAGCCGGGCGGTCAGGGGCGGCTAGCGGCGGATGCCGAGGCGCTCCCGGACGGCGCGGTACCGGTTGATGTCCTTCTTGGCCAGGTACTTGAGCAGCCTGCGGCGGCGGCCGACCAGCAGCAGCAGCCCGCGGCGGCTGTGGTGGTCGTGCTTGTGCACCTTGAGGTGCTCCGTCAGGTGGTTAATCCGCCTGGTCAGCAGTGCGACCTGGACTTCCGGCGAACCGGTGTCACCCTCACTGGTCGCGTACTCCGCCAGGATTTCCTTCTTGACGGCGGTGTCGAGCGGCACGTGACTCCTTAAGAATTGGTACGAAATGGGATCAGCACGCTGAATTTCCCAGGAACAAGGCGGCCACATGAGGGTGCAGCGCGCCTTTAGCTAGCCCGGTTACTCCCCGGGCAGCGTTTCACATTACCACGGACCGCAAGGCGGCCGCGCCCGTCCGTCAGCGGACCTCCCCGTCCTCCCGCGGCACCGCCGCCGGGGCCACCGGATCCGGCTGGGCCACCAGCTCCGGCTGGCCGGGGGCGCCATTGTCGGTCAGGTGCGCGCCGATCTCCCGGCCGCGGTGCGCGGCGAAGAACACGATGATCCCGACGACGGTCACGACCGCCATCACCAGCAGGGTGATCCAGTTCAGGTTGAAGTAGGCCCGCCCGCTGGTCTGCCCGGACGGCAGCACCACGTTGATCAGCATCAGGATCAGGTAGGCGACGGCGACGATCGAGACCGGCCAGGCCCAGCGGCCGAGCGTGAACTTGCCCGCCGGGATCCAGCCCCGGCGCCGGGCGATCATCGACCCGATCACCGTCAGCAGGAACGACAGGTAGATCCCGCTGACCCCGAACGAGACCAGCGAGACCAGCACGTTGGTGTTGGCCGGGTAGGTGATGAACCAGATCTTGACGTCGTGCGTGGGCGAGGCGAACTCCAGGCCGATGAACACCACCGTGACCAGCGCGCCGCCGAACAGGGCGTTGGCCGGGGTCTTGAACCGCTCGCTGATGGTGGAGATCCACTTCGACCCGGGCAGCGCGCCGTCCCTGGCGTAGGAGAAGGCGAGCCGGCTGCCGGCGCCCTGCACCGCGGAGCCGCAGGAGAAGAAGGCGAAGATGATCAGGGCCAGCATGATGTCCTGCATCCAGTGCGGCAGCTGGCTGAGCAGGAACGGGATGCCGCCGTTCTGGAGGGTCAGGTTGGCCGCGCCGGGCCCGGTCGGCATGGAGAGCAGCAGGGCGGCGGTCAGCACGAAGGAGGCGATGCCGCCCCAGATCAGCGCCAGGCGCATGGCCCGGGGCACCTGCCGGCCGGCGTTCTTGGTCTCCTCGGAGATGTCCCCGGCCGACTCGAAGCCGTAGAAGATGTAGACCGGCGCGAGCACCGCGATCAGCGCGGCGCCGATCCAGCTGCCGCCGAAGTTCAGGCCGAGCGGGTTGGCCGTGGAGTGCTGGACGTCCAGGGTGCTGGTCAGGTAGCCCACGCCATGGTGGAAGCCGTGGATGCCGAGGACGACCGCGATGCCGAACGTGCCGAGGATCTCGACGTAGACGCCGAACTGCGCGACCCGGCCCATGACCCGGGCGCCGATGGTGTTCAGCCCGGTCTGCAGCGCGAGCAGGACCAGCGTGACGACCAGGAGAACGGTGTGGCTGGCCGGGTTGAAGTTCCAGCCGAGCCACAGATGGCCCAGGGCGGTGACGTACGGCACCACGCCGGTGTCCACCGAGGCCACGGTGACGAGCAGGGCGATCCCGTAGAACCAGCCCACGAACCAGCCGAACTTCCGGCCCACCGTGTACTTGCTGTACTGGTAGAGCGCCCCGGCCACCGGGTAGTGGCTGGCCAGCTCGCCGAAGACCAGGGCGACCAGCAGCATCCCGGCGACCGGGATCCAGGTCAGCCAGATGTAGGCGGGACCGCCGGTGCCCAGGCCCAGCACGAACAGGGAGAAGATGCCGACCATCGGTGACAGGTAGGTGAACGCCACCGAGAAGTTGGAGAACAGCCCGAGCACCCGGCTGAGCTGCGGCCGGTAGCCGAGGCTCTCCAGCCGGGCGTCGTCCTCGTCCGGGGTAACCGGCGCCTGCGCCCCCGTGTCCTGCATGAAGCCCTCCTCGTCGGCGGAATGTAGCAATGTAGCGCACCGGGCCGCTGTTTAACTCCAAACTCAGCTGTTCCACAGGAAGGGCGTGCTGGCCTGCGCGGTTGAGGCGTTTTGGTGCCCTTTCTAGACTGGCGAGATGCCCGATCTGAGCGTTGCGCGCCGCCTGCCGCTTGGTCACCTTTCGCAGTCCGGGCCGCACCGTCCACCCGCGGCGCGCCCGGCCTGGTGGCCGGCCTGGTCGGTGCCGGCCGCGCTGCGCACGCTGCGCGCGGTGCTGGTGGTCCCGTCCCTGTTCGCGCTGACCTACGAGGGCTTCGGCAACCTGCAGATGGCCCTGTTCGCCGCGTTCGGCGGGTTCGCGAGCCTGATCTTCGCGGCGTTCGGCGGCACCAGGCGGGACAAGCTCACCGCGCACCTCATGCTGGCGCTGGTCGGCAGCGTCGCGCTGATCATCGGCACGGCCGTCAGCGGGATTACCTGGCTGGCGGTGGTGGTCACCATCCCGGTCGCGTGCGGGATCTTCTTCGCCGGGGTGGCCGGCCCCAACGCGGCCTCCGGGGTCACCGCCGCGCTGCTCCCCTACGTGCTGCCGGTGGCCACGCCCGGCTCGGTCAGCACGATCCCGGACCGGCTGGCGGGCTGGTGGCTGGCCGCGGTGGTCTCGACCGTGGTCGTGCTGGCCATCCCGGCCCCGTCCCCGGGCGACCGGCTGCGCACGGCCGCGGCCCGGTCGGCCCGGACGCTGGCCGCCCACCTGGAGGCCTCGGTGCGCGGCACCTCCACGGCAGCCGACCTGGCCGCCTGCCGCGAGGCCAAGAACCAGCTGATGACCGTGTTCGCCAGCACGCCGTACCGGCCGGTCGGCCTGGCCACCGCCGACCAGGCCATGTCGAGCCTGGTCCAGACGCTCGAGTGGTGCACCGCGCTGATCGCCGACGCCACCGAGGGCCACCCGCAGCTGGACCGGGCCGCGCCCGCCGACCGTGACCTGCTCCTGCTGGCCGCCCGGGTGCTCGGCCAGACCGGCGACCTGCTGACCGGGGACCGGAGCGGGCCGCCCGACGCGGCCGGGCTCGAGCGGCAGCGCGAGGCCAGTGCCGCCTACCACCAGTCCAGGGTCACGGGGGACTACGACTCGGACGAGATCATCGCCCGGCACGCCTTTCACGCCCAGGTCATCACGCTCGCCATCAGGAACGTCCTGGCCGACGCGCAGATCGCGACCCGGCAGGCCGATCCCGAGACGATCGCCGCCCGGCGCCGCGGCTGGTACGGGGCCCAGCCCGAGGGGACGATGGCCGAGCGCCGGGTGGCCTCGATCCACGGCGCGATCGGCGTCCTGGTCCGGCACGCCAGCTTCCGCTCGGTCTGGTTCCTGAACAGCCTGCGCGGGTCCCTCGCCCTGGCGGTGGCGGTCCTGGTGGCCGACGTGTCCGGGGTGCAGCACGGGTTCTGGGTGGTGCTCGGCACGCTGTCGGTGCTGCGCACCAACGCGGCCTCGACCGAGTCCACCGCGCTGCGCGCGCTGGGCGGGACCGTGGTCGGCTTCGTGGCGGGCGCGCTGCTGCTGCTCGGCATCGGCACCAGCACCCCGGCGCTGTGGACGGCACTGCCCATCGCCCTGGCCGTGGCCGCCTACGCGCCGGGCACGCTGCCGTTCGCCTTCGGCCAGGCGGCCTTCACCGTGGTCGTCGTGGTCCTGTTCAACCTGCTCCAGCCGGCCGGCTGGAAGGTGGGCCTGCTGCGTATCGAGGACGTGGCCATCGGCTGCCTGGTCAGCCTGGTGGTCGGCGTGCTGTTCTGGCCGCGGGGCGCATCCGGGATCGTCGGCGACGACCTCGCGGACGCGTTCCGCCGCGGCGCCGACTACCTGACCCAGGCGGTGGACTGGGCCCTGGGCACCCGGCCCGAGCCGCCGGACGCGGGCGCGGCCGCGGTCACCGCCGGCATCCGGCTGGACGAGGCGCTGCGCGGGTTCCTGGCCGAGCAGGGCGCCAAGCGGGTCTCCAAGGAGGAGCTGTGGATGCTGGTCATGGCGACCATGCGGCTCCGGCTGACCGCTTACTCCCTGGCCGGGCTGCAGGCACCAGAGCACATGCGGTCGAAGCACCGCGGCACGGGCTACGCGCGCGCCGCGCTGGCCCACGCCACCGTCGACCTGACCACGTTCTACGAGCGGATCGCGGTGCTGGTCGGACGGCCGGCTCCGGGACAGGTGCTGCTGCCGGTCGCCGCCCCGTCCTTCACCGGCCTGAACGGAACCACGTCAGGTACCAGCCGGGGTGCGTCCGGGGACGGCGGGGTGGCCGTGCTGACCGGAGGCGGCGACTCGGACGGGCTCGCGAGGGACAAGGACCTGGTCCGCGTCATCACCACCCCGCATCACCCGCACCTGCTGTGGGTGCACGAGCACCTGCAGCACCTCAGCTCGCACGCGAGCGTGATCAGCGATCCGGCCTCGCATGTGGCCGAGCAGCGCCGCCTCCCCTGGTGGAGATAGGGGCCGGTGATGATAGCGCCCGGTGGAGATAGGGGCCGGTGGCGTTGGCGTCAGGACGCCAGGGCGGTGTTGCGGAGCGCGGGAAGCCCGAGCGCGGCGAGCGCGCCGGCCGCGGCGATCGCGACCAGGACCAGGCCGGCCGCGTGCAGGGCGGCCACCGGGCCGCCGGCCCGGGCCTGCGTCGCGTACAGCGCCGCGACCAGGCCGATGCCGAACGACCCGGCGATCCGCTGCCAGCCGTTGAACAGCGTGCTGGCGTCGCCGAGCTGGTCCGGCGGCAGCGGCTGCAGCAGGGCCTGCAGCAGCGGGTTGATGACCAGGCCGACCGAGACCGAGCGGACGGCCAGGATCACCGCGATCAGCCACAGCGGGGTAACGGCCGTGATCAGCAGCAGCCCGAGGCTGGCCACGGCGAGGACGGCGAACCCGGCCAGCACGGTGACCCGCACGGTGAGCCGGGACAGCCAGCGCGGGGCCAGCGCGGCGGACAGCCCGGTGATCAGGCCCTGCGGCGCCATGGCGAGGCCCGCCGCCAGCGCGCTGCGGCCCTGCGCCGTCTGGACGAACACCGGCAGCAGGAACACCGCGGCCCAGGTGACCACCGAGGCCAGCGCGCACAGTCCCATGGACAGGACCGGGCCGCGGCGCCGGGCCAGCGTCAGGTCGAGCACCGGCTGCTCGCGGCGGGCGGCCCAGGCGGCGTAGCCGGCCGTCAGCGCGGCGCCCGCGGCCAGCGGGACCCAGCACGCCGGGGCCGCCCAGCCCGCCGAGGCCCCCTGGCTGGCCCCGAGGAGCAGCCCGGTCAGGCCCGCCGCGAGCAGGATCAGCCCGGGCAGGTCGAACCGGGTGCCCGGCTGGCGGCCCGGCGCCAGCGCGGCCGGGACGGCCCGGACCGCGACCGCCGCCAGCAGGCCGGCCGGCACGTTGATGAGGAAGATCGCGCGCCAGCCGGCCGCGGCGATCAGCGCGCCGCCCGCCGTCGGGCCCAGGGCCGGGCCGAGGAACAGCAGGATGCCGGCCAGCGGCGAGATATTCCTGGCACCGCGGCCACCGACTTGGCCACCGGAGCCCTGGCCGCCGGAGCCCTGGCCGTCGGGATCCGGGCCGCCGCCGAGCAGCATGCTCATGGCCAGCGGGACCAGCGGCGCCGCGACCAGTCCCTGGACGGCGCGCGCGGCGACGAGTGCGCCCGCGGCCGGGGCCAGCGCGCACAGGGCTGAGGCGAGAGTGAACGCGATGATGCTGGCCCGGTACACCGGCCGGGTGCCGAACCGGCGGGCCAGGTAGGCAGTGCCGGCCAGGCCGGCGCCCAGCGCGAGCAGGTAGCCGCTGACCGTCCACTGCACGACGGTCAGGCTGGCGTGCAGTTCGCGGGCGATCGGCTCGACGGCCACGTTCACGATGCTGGAGTCGAGCATGGACAGCAGCGGCCCGGCCAGCAGCGCGTACTGCACCAGGGCGCGGCTCCGCGGGGCGGCGGCGCCGGGCGCGAGCTCCGCCTGCCCGCGAGGGGGGAAGGGAGAGGTGGGCGGCGGGGCGGTCACGGCTCCTCCTGGGCGAGCTCGCCCAGCTCGGCCAGCCAGGCCAGTTCCTGCTCGTGCCGCCGGATCAGCTCGGTGGTGACCAGCGCACCCCACGGGCCGGCGTGATCCGAGAGTTCGTGCATCGCCCGGTAATGCGCCAGCTGCGCCTGGACAGCCTGGGTGCGGGAGGCGAGAACGCCGGCCCGTTCGGTCGGATTGATCTCGGCGAACTGACCGAGGCGGGCCAGGAACTCCGTCTCGTCCCCGGCCTGGTCGGGCGGCAGCTCGGCCAGCATGTCGTGCAGCAGTTCCTGGCCGACCGCGGTCAGCGTGTAGACCAGCCGGGGCGGCCGGCCCGCCTGCGGCTCGGCGGTCTTGGTGACCGCGCCGGCCTCCTCGAACCGGCGCAGCGCCGGGTACAGCGAGTTGTTGTGCAGGACGAAGCCGGTGGTCTCCTCCACCCGCTTGCGCAGCTCGTAGCCGTGCGCGGGCCGGCCGCGCAGCCGGCGCAGGATCAGGATCTCGATGTACGACATATAGTCCAGTCTGACCTATGTCACACTGGACGTCAATTTCGGGCGACGACGGTGCCGGGAGACGACGGTGCCGGGAGACAACGGCGCCGGGGGGCGACGGTGCCCGGGGTTGCGAACCGGGACGGAAATGGCGCGGCGCGGCCCCGCGTGATGCGGGACCGCGCCGTCGCGCTTTCGGCTGGTGTCTAGTAACGGGCGCCGGCGACCTGGGCGCCGAGCGGGTCCAGGACGGCCAGCTCGTCGTCGGTCAGGGTAACGTCGAGGGCGGCGACGTTCTGCTCGAGCCACTTGATCCGCTTGGTACCCGGGATCGGCGACAGGTTGACGCCGAGCCGCTTCTCCTGGGCGTAGACCCAGGCCAGGGCGATCTGCGCCGCGGGCACGCCCTTGGCCTCGGCCACCTTGCGGACCGCCTCGACGATGGCCAGGTTCGCCTGCCCGGCCTCGCCCTGGAAACGGGGGTTGCGGCTGCGGAAGTCCCTGGCGTCGAAGGAGCCCAGGTCGACGGTGGCGGTCAGGAAGCCGCGGCCGAGCGGCGAGTAGGGCACGAAGCCCACCCCGAGCTCGCGCATGGCGTCCATCGCGTCGGTTTCCACGTCCCGGGTCCACAGCGAGTACTCGCTCTGCACCGCGGTGATCGGGTGCACCGCGTACGCGCGGCGCAGCAGGTCGTTATCGACCTCGGACAGGCCCAGGTAGCGGACCTTGCCCTCGGCCACGAGCTCGGCCATCGCGCCGACGGTTTCCTCGATCTCGGCCGTCTGCGGCGGGCGGTGCAGGTAGTACAGGTCGATGTGGTCCACGCCCAGCCGGGTCAGCGACGACTCGCAGGCCCGCTTGACGTAGTCGTGCTCGCCGCGGATGACGCGGCGGGCGTCGCCGCCGGACCGGTCGATGCCGAACTTCGTGGCCAGCTGCACCTCGTCGCGGCGGCCGGCGATGCCGCGGCCGACCAGCACCTCGTTGTGGCCGGCGCCGTAGGCGTCGGCCGTGTCGATGAACGTGACGCCCAGGTCCAGGGCGCGGCGGATGGTGGCGATCGACTCGTCCCAGTCGGTGGCGCCGTACCACTCGCTCATCCCCATGCAGCCCAGGCCCTGCGCGGACACGGTGAGCTGACCGAGTTTGGTGGTGCGCATGTGTTTGCCTTGCTCCTCGTCAGACGGCAGTTGGTTGCGGCGCGGTTTCTCCCAGATCGGCTGGTTCCAGATCGGCTGGTTCCAGATCGGCCGGGCCGATCCGTGCGGCGGCCACGCAGTCCTCGTAGTAATCGATCTTCGAGTCGAGCAGCTTCAGGCATTCCCGCTGGCTGGCGAGGGCCCGGCGCACCTCCTCACGGTGCTTTCTCAGCAGCTCGATGCGTTCCGCCTGACCCGCGCCCGACCTGACCAGCTCGGCGTACCGCTTCATGTCGCGGACCGGCATCCCGGTCGCGCGCAGCTTGGTGATCAGCGACAGCCACTCCAGGTCGCCCTCGCTGAACCGGCGGCGGCCGTCCCCGCCTCGCTCGATGCTCGCGAGCAGGCCGATCCGCTCATACCAGCGCAGCGTGTGCTGGGAAAGACCGCACTTGGCGGCGGCTTCGCCGATGCTCCAGGTCGTCACATCATTGAGCCTACGAGTTAGAGCATGCTCTAACGCAAACGGGTCGCGGCTACTTGGCTGGCGTGCTGCCGAAGTTGACCGTGACGTGCCGGAAGCCCAGCGAGGTGAGCATGCCGGTGAGCATGCCCTGGGTGTTCTTCTGGGCGTCGGCCAGCAGGGGGCTCTGCTTGGCGGCGGTCTCGATCTTGCCCTGGGCGATCTGGTACACCTGCTGCTGGCTGTTCGGGTTGCCGGAGAAGAAGTTGCCGATGCGGTTGAACAGCCCCTGCTGCTCGGCGTACACGTACGACTGGTTGACGTTGAGGACGGCCGGCTCGAGCTGGGGCTTCGGCAGCGTCACGGTGACCGACGTGCGGTCCTTGCTCACCGCGATGGCCCGGTTCTTGAGCGTGGCGAAGTCGACGTACGCGATGTCGGTGCCCTGGCCGATGAACAGCGTCTCGCTGCCCTCCAGGAACGACGGGATGATGCTGCTCCGCTTGGTCAGGTCGACCACGACCTGGAACGAGCCGCTGGCCGCCTCGTAACGGCTGAGGTTGGTGATGGACTTCAGGATGACCGGCTGGCTGCGGACGGTGGTGGTCTCCGCGAACGGGTTCCGCAGCTGCGGGAGCAGGTGAACCGCGGAGAGCACCACGATCAGCACGATCACGGCAGTGATGGCGCCGATGATCCCGCCGACTCTCGGCATGCGTGGCATGGTCCTTCTCGGGGTTTGCGCCCTGGGCGGGCTCTGTAGCCTCACGGTGTTCTCAGCTACCCGTACCGGTTCAGATAATTCGGGGCGGCCGGCATATTGCGCGGTGCCCGGGAATACCCCTGAACATGTACGGATGGAGAGGCAGGCGCGGTCGTGGGCGCGGCGGGCAGCGGTCACGGGCGCGGGGCTGCCTGCTGTGGCTATTGCTGGTAATCGTGGTGCTGATCGTGCTTTCCCTGATGTTCGGCGGCTTCCAGAAGGGCACGAAGTCCGGCAGCTTGGGCTCGTTCACCCCAGCTGTCACATCAGGCTCGCAGCAAACGGCATTGATGCTCCATTGATGTCGCGGGAGCGGCATTGATGCTCCATCGATGTCGTTTGTGACGGGCCAGGACGTGAGGCGGGGCTGGGGTGCGAGGCGGGGGCGGGACGTGAGGCGGGGGCTACCGGGGGGTAACTTGGATGTGCCATAGTCCGGTTATGGGCATCTTCGAGGAGCTGGGGGCGGAACAGGACCGGCTGGAGGGGATCCTGCTCGGGCTGGATGAGGCGCAGTGGGGGACGGACTCCGGGGCCGCGGGCTGGACGATCGCCGACGTGGTGCTGCACCTGGCCCAGTCGGAGGAGGCGGCCGCGGCGACCGCCGCGCACGGCACGCTGCGGGGCGGCTCGCTCAAGGGCGGGCTCGGGGCGGTGACCGGGGACACGATGGACGAACGGGCCGACAACGCGGTCAGGAACGAGCGGGCCGCGCCCGCGCAGATCTTCGCCCGGTGGCAGCGGGCCCGGCAGGCGGCGCTGGCCGCGCTGCGGGCCGCCGACCCCGACCGGGCGGTGGAATGGGTGGCCGGGCCGCTCAAGCCGGCCACGCTGGCCACGACCCGGCTGGCGGAGCACTGGGCGCACGGGCTGGACATCACCGGGCCGCTCGGCGTGGACCTGCCGGACACCGGCCGGCTGCGGCACATTGCCTGGCTGGCGCACCGCACGCTGCCGTACGCGCTGACCGTGGCGGGCGAGCCGGTGGTCGCGGTGCGATGCGAGCTGACGGCGCCGGATGGCGGTGACAGCTGGAGGTTCGGTCCTGAGGATGCGGAGTCGGCCATCACCGGGGCGGCCGGGGAGTTCTGCCGGGTCGCGGCGCGCCGGGTCGACCCGGCCCGGACGGGGCTCAAGGCCGCCGGCCCGCACGGTGCCACCGCGCTGCGGCTGGTGCGCACCTACGCGGCTTGAGTTCGCCTGCATAAGTTCGCCTGCTTAAGTTCTCTGCGCCGGCTGGCATATCGCGGCCTACCGGGGCATAAAGAGGGGGTGAGCCCTTTCCGGTCGCGCAGACGGTATCCCTCCAGCAGTTATGAGAACTGGAATAGGGGACCGCGACGCCGGTGGCGGCCGCGATCACGGGCCCGCGGGTGCCTGATGTGGCTGGTGCTGCTCATCGTGGTCCTGGTGGTGCTGGCGATTATGTTCGGCGGATTCCAGAAAGGCACCAAGTCCGGCAGCCTCGCTCCACCCATCACATCGGCTCAGCTCCCCGGAGCCGGGTGGGTACTGAGTTAGAGGCGGGGGTCGACGGGCTCGGATTCCAGGGCGAGGACGGCGAAGACGCATTCGTGGACCCGCCACAGCGGCTCGCCGCGGGCTACCCGGTCCAGGGCTTCGAGGCCGAGGGCGTACTCGCGCAGCGCCAGCGAGCGCTTGTGGGACAGGCCGCGCTGGCGCAGCCGGGCCAGGTTGGCCGGCTCGGCGTAGTCGGGGCCGTAGATGATCCGCAGGTACTCCCGGCCGCGCACCTTCAGGCCGGGCTGGGCCAGGCCGTTCTGACCCCGGGTGAGGTTCGCGGCGGGCTTGACCACCATGCCCTCTCCCCCGGCGGCGGTCAGGTCTTCCCACCACTGGGTCGCGGCGGCGACCGAGGCGGGGTCGCCGGTGTCCGCCTCGACCCGGCGGGTGACCGCGAAGAGGTCCGGGCAGGCGGCGGCGAGCCGGTCGGCCAGGGCGAGGTGCCAGCGGTGCGGCTGCTCCTGATAGGCGGCGCCTTCGGTGGCGAGCAGCTGGAACGGGGCGACGCGCACCCCGGCCAGCTCGTCGGTGGCCCAGCAGTAGCGGGCGTAGGCGGTGGTGAACGCCCCGGCGTTGGCCAGCCGGGCCCGGGTCCGGTCCAGCAGGTCGCCGATCCCCGGCAGGTCGCGGGTCGATGCCTGAGTCAGCGCCGCGGCCGCGGCCGGGAGGGCGGCCAGCGCGGCCGCCCCCACCGCGGCGTACTGGTCCCGCAGCAGCGACCCGGCCTTGACGTTCCAGGGCAGGATCTCGGCGTCCAGCAGCAGCCAGGACGTGCCGAGCTCGTCGAACAGGCCGGCCCGCTCGGCCGTCTCCCGTATACGGTCGACTAGGGTCGACGTCAGCGCGGGAGGGAAGAAGGGCCGTCCGGTCCGCGTCCAGATCGCGCCGGATCCGGAGCCGCCGGATCCGGAACTACCAGCGCCCGGGCCACCCGCTGGCACGCCGAATCGCGCCGCCGCGGCCGGCGCCGAGCGGCACACGAGCAGCACCGCCCGGGAGCCCATGTGCTTCTCCTCGCACAGCACCGAGGTCACCCCGGCCGTGGCGTAGGCGCTGAACGCCTGCTCCGGGTGCTCCAGCGTGTCATCGCGGGATGACGTGGCTACCGGGCTCATCGTCGGCGGCAGGTACAGGAGCCAGCGCGGGTCGATCGCGAACCGGCTCATCACCTCGAGCGCGGCGGCGGCGTGCGCGTCGCGGACGCCGACCCGCGGCAGGTAGGCGGTCTCGATGACCCGGGAGCCGGACACGTCGGCGATGTCGAGCACGTCGGGCTCACGGCGCGCGACGCCGGCCGCGGCGGCCGATTCCGTCGGGAACGGCCGGGCCGGGGGGTGGTAGACACGGGCGGCGGGGACGGAGACGGTACCCCGTTCGGGATATTTGAGGGCGGTCAGACGCCCGCCGAAGACGCAGCCGGTGTCCACGCACAGGGTGTTGTTCAGCCACTCCGCGGCCGGCCCGGGGGTGTGGCCGTACGCCACGACGGCGCGGCCCCGGTACTCGGTGGCCCACGGGTAGCGGACCGGCAGGCCGTACTCGTCGGTCTCGCCGGTGGTCTGGCCGTACAGGCAGAACTCGCGGACCCGGCCCGAGGCGCGGCCATGGTAGCGCTCGATCAGCCCGGCGTGGGCCACCACCAGGTTGCCCCCGTCGAACACGTAGTGGCTGATCAGGCCGTCGATGAACCGCTCGGCGGCGGCGCGGAACTCGGGCGTGGTCGCGTCGAGCTGCTCCATCGAGGCGTCCAGGCCGTGGCTGCGCCTGACGTTCTTGCCGCGCAGCGCCTTGAGCAGCTTGACCTCGTGGTTGCCGGCCACGCAGAACGCGGTCCCGGCCGCCGTCATGCCCATCACCAGGCGCAGCACGCCCGGCGTGTCAGGTCCCCGGTCGACCAGGTCGCCGACGAAGATCGCGCGCCGGCCGCCGGGGTGGCGGGCGTTCACCGGCCGCCCGGCCGCGTCCCGGTCGAGCTCGTAGCCCAGCGTGGTCAGCAGTTCTTCCAGCTCGGCGAGGCAGCCGTGCACGTCGCCGATGATGTCGAACGGGCCGGTCTCGTCGCGCTTGTCGGTGTACAGCCGGGTCCGGGTGATCGAGGCCGCCTCGACCTCCTCGGGGCTGTGCAGCACGTGCACGGTGCGGAACCCCTCGCGGCCAAGGCCGCGCAGGCCACGGCGGAGCTGGCCGCGCTGGCGGCGCAGCACGTGCGGGCCGAAGTCCCGGTCCGGGCGGCCCTTGTTCCGTTCCGCGCAGAGGTCTTCCGGCAGGTCGAGCACGATCGCGGTCGGCAGCACATCGTACTCGCGGGCGAGGGCCACGAGGTCGCGGCGGGCTTCGGGCTGGACGTTGGTGGCGTCGATGACGGTGAGGCGGCCGGCTTTGAGGCGCTGGCCCGCGATGAACCGGAGCACCGCGAACGCGGCCGGGGTGGCGGACTGGTCGTTCTCGTCGTCGGCGACCAGGCCGCGGCAGAAGTCCGAGGAGATCACCTCGGTCGGCTTGAAGTGGGCGCGGGCGAACGTGGACTTGCCCGAGCCGGTCACGCCGATCAGCACGACCAGGCTCAGCTCGGGGACACCGAGGTTCATGCCGCCTCCTTCTCGAAGACGGCTAGCTGGGTGGGTGACCCGTCGGCCGGGTCCTCCGGGCCGACCGGCAGGAACCTGGCCTGGTAGCCGTAGCGCTGCCCGGCCTGCGCGGCCCAGGCGCGGAACTCGGCGCGGGTCCACTCGAACCGGTGGTCGCGGTGCCGCAGCGTGCCCGCCGGGAGGGTCTCGTAGTGCGCGTTGTACTCGGCGTTGGGGGTGGTGACGACGACGGTGGCGGGCGCGGCCTCGCCGAACACGACCCGCTCGAGGGCCGGGATCCGGTCCGGGTCCAGGTGCTCGATGACCTCCATCAGCACGGCGGCGTCCAGCCCGGCCAGCCGGGCGTCGCGGTAGGTGAGCGAGGACTGGAAGATGTCGAGCCGCTGACGCCGCGGCTCCGGCAGCTGGTCGAGCCGCAGGTGCCGGGCGGCCAGCTGCAGGGCCCGGGCGGACACGTCGACGGCGGTGACGTGGTCGAACTGCTTGTCCGCGAGCAGGTCCCTGGTCAGCGCGCCCGAGCCGCAGCCGAGGTCGCCGACGCGGCGGGCGCCGCGCTCGCGCAGCACGGCCACGATGGCCTCGCGGCGCTGGACGGCCAGCGGCCGTTTCGTCTCGGCCTCAGCCGCCTCGTCTTCGGCCGGCACCGCGTTGTCCAGCTCGTCCGGCTCGGTCTCGTCGGCCTCGGCCAGCTGGGCCAGCGCGGACTGGGTGAGCCGCCTGGAGTGTGACAGGTAGCGCCGGGTGATCAGCTCCTTGTCCGGGTGCCCGGCCAGCCAGCCGCCGCCGGCCCGGATCAGCTTGTCCACCTCGTCGTTGGAGACCCAGTAGTGCTTGGTGTCGTCGAGCACCGGCAGCAGCACGTACAGGTGGTTGAGCGCGTCGGCCAGCCGGACCTCGCCGGTCAGCCGCAGGTCCAGGTACGGGGAGTCGCCCCACTCGGCGGGCGTGAACGGCTGGGCCCGCGCGTCGACCTGCCAGCCGAGGGAGGCGAAGACCCGGTCGGCGAAGGCCCGGCCGCCCCGGCAGCGCAGCGCCGGGACGTGCAGGGTGAGCGGGATGGGGCCGGCCGCCAGCTCGGGCCGGGTGTCGCAGCGGCCGGTGAGCGCGGTGCGGAAGGCCTCCTTGAGCGCCACCGCGAGCAGGCTGGAGACGGCGTAGGGCCGGTCGTTGACGTACTGGGCCAGCTCGCCGCCGCCCTTGCGGTCCCGGACGAGGGCGACCGGGTCGACCTCGAGCAGCAGCGCGGCGGTGCAGCGATCGGCCGACGCCTCCGGGTAGAAGACGTGCGCCGTGCCCGCCGACAGGGCGAACGTCTGGACCCGGTCCGGGTGCTTGTGCAGCAGGTACCCCAGGTCGGTGGCGGGCGCGCGGGTGGTGGTGATCGTCAGGAGCACACGTCATTGTGTCCGTCTCCGGCCGGCCAGATCAAAATCATTAATCCCGAACGGGTGGCCGCGAGCTGGGTAGGAGTGGTGCGTGGGATGGTGGGTGCTGCACGTGGATCTCGACCAGTTCATCGCGGCGGTCGAGGTCCTGCGTCATCCGGAGCTGCGCGGGCGCCCGGTGGTGGTGGGCGGCGACGGCGACCCGACCAAGCGGGGGGTGGTGAGCACCGCGTCCTACGAGGCCAGGGAGCACGGCGTGCATTCGGGGCTGCCGCTGCGGACGGCGGCGAAACGGCTGCCCGACGCGGTGTTCCTGCCGGTGGACCGGGAGGCTTACGAGGAGGTCTCGGAGACGGTGATGGGCGTGCTGCGGTCCTCCGGCGCGATGGTGGAGGTGCTCGGCTGGGACGAGGCGTTCGTCGGCGTGGACGTGGATGATCCGGAAGGCTTCGCGCGGTCGCTGGCCTTGCGGGTGCGTGAGGAGACCCGGCTCGATTGCACGGTCGGGATCGGGGAGAACAAGCTGCAGGCCAAGATCGCCACCGGGTTCGGCAAGCCGGCCGGGGTGTTCCGGCTGACGTTTCTTAACTGGTTCTCCGTGCTGGGCGGCCGTCCGGTCGACGCGCTGTGGGGTGTCGGGGCCAAGACGGCCGAGAAGCTGGCCGGGCTGGGCATTCACACCGTGAGCGACCTGGCTACGGCCGACCCGGACGCCTTGGCTTCGGAGTTCGGGCCGATGACGGGGCCGTGGCTGGTGCTGCTGGCGTGCGGGCGGGGGGACGCCGAGGTGGACGCCTCGCCGTACGTGGCCAAGGCGCACGGGCGGGAGGAGACGTTCCAGCGGAACATCGCCGACTGGTCCCGGGTCCAGGCCGAGGTGGCACGGATCGCGGGGCTGCTGGCCGGGGACCTGGCGTCGGAGCCCCGGCCCGCGCTGCGGGTGGTGGTGAAGGTGCGGTACGCGCCGTTCGTCACCGAGACCCACGGGGTGACGCTGGAGTCGCCGTCTTCTGAGGCCGCGGTGATCGCGGCGGCCGCGGCTGAGGCGCTCGGGCGGTTCACCGGGCGGCGGCCGGTGCGGCTGCTCGGGGTGCGGGCGCAATTCGAGTCCGGCGCCCGGTTAATGGGCCCTTGGTCAGAGCGGACGGGTCATGCCGAGCTCGCCGAGGGCCGGGTTGGAGGGCAGCGGCTGGCGCTCGGGGGTGGCGGTGAAGCCGCAGCGCTCGTAGAGACGGATGGTCGGCTTGTTGGTATCGGTCACCCACAGGTGCAGCGAGGCGGCGCTCCTGGTCCTGGCCCAGGCGGCCACCGCGTCGACCAGCGCCTCGCCGACTCCGTGGCCGCGGGCCTGCGGGCGGACGAACATGGAGACGAGCTCGACCACGCCCGGTTCCTCCTCGAAACCGCCGGCCAGCCCGGCTGGTTCGCCGTCGGACAGGAAGGCGAGGAAGGAGCCGTCACGGGCGGCGCGGCGGTGCCACTCGGCCGACTCGAAGGCGACTTCCCGGGCATGGGACGAGCCGAAGGCGTCCGGCGCGTCCCGCAGGGCCTGCAGTCGGATCTCCCGCAGCGCCTGCCAGTCGTCCCGCGTCGTCGCACGCACCAAGACCATGGCTCATGGTCTCGTCGGCGTCGCGACCGGGGCAACTTCTTATCGCCGTCAGCCCTGGCTGTAGTCCACGCTCACCCAGCGCTCCGGGGTCATCCGGATCATGATCTGGCCGGCGGTCGGGGCCGCCGCCAGGAAGGCGTCGCCGCCCTCGGTGCCCAGGTAGCGGCGGGCGAGTTCGAGCCGCTCGGCGTCGGTGGCATCCTCGATGGCGGCCGGGCCCTCGACGGTGACGTACCTGTACGGCGGCTGCTCGTCCTGGACGCAGAGGCTGAACCGGCCGGCCACGGCGATGGCCTGGGCTTTGCGGGTGCCGGGGCCGGTGCTCACGGTCAGCGTGCCGCCCGGCTGGTAGGTGTACCAGATCGGGACGGTCAGCGGCCCGCGTCCGTCACCGGCGGCCACGCTGAGCACCCCGACGTGCAACCCGGCCAGGAACTCCTCGCGTTCGGCCTGGCTCATGCTTCGCGGCATGTCATCTCCCTTGGTGTCGGCCCCCGGGGACAGTCTGCTACGGCCGGGGTTCAGTCGAAGTGGCGGGCGCTCGGGTAGATCTGGGCGCCGTCCACGGCGACGTTGGCGCCGGTGACCCACGAGGCCCGGTCGGACAGCAGGAACGCGACGACGTCGGCGACCTCGGGCAGCGCGCCGAGGCGGCCGTGCGGGAACTGAGTGTCCACGAACGCGGCGAAGTCCGCCGGGTTCTCCCGCTGGAAGGTGTCCCAGCCGCCGCCGGGAAACATGATCGATCCGGGGCTCACGCAGTTCACCCGGACACCGGCCGGCGCGAGTTCCTGGGCGGCGGTCGCGGCGAGATGGATCTCCGCCGCCTTGGCGGCGGCGTAGGCGGTCCGCGGGGCCGGCCGCATCCCGGTGACCGAGGAGATGATGACCACCGCGCCGCCGCCCGCGGCCTTCAGGTGCGGCAGCCCGGCCCGGATGAGCTCCGCGGCGTGGCCCGCGTTGAGCGCGAACGTGGCGGTGAAATCGTCGTCGGCGGCGCTGGTCAGGTTGCCCCGGCCGACCGTGCCGCCCGCGTTGGCGACCAGCCGGTCCAGCCCGCCCAGGGCGGCCGCGATATCCGCCACGGCCTGCTTGAGCTGGGACGTACTGGTCACGTCGGCCACCGCGGTGGCCACCGGAACGCCCCGCGGCTCCAGCCGCGCGGCCGCCTCGGTCAGGCCCGCGGCGTCCCGGGCGACCAGGCCGACGGCCGCGCCCTCGGCGGCGAGAGCCTCCGCCACCGCGAAGCCGATGCCCCGGCTCCCGCCGGTGATCAGCACGCGGCGGCCGTGCAGGCCCAGGTCCATGGTGGCTCCCCTCGTCAGCTCCGTCCCGTCAGCAGTACCACAGCCTAGGCTGGGGCTTGTGAGCGGCGGATCAGGGGACGTGGCCGCGCTCGTCGCCGCCATCGAGCCGTTCGACGAGACCGAACGCGCCGATCAGGCGGATGTGCTGGCCTGGCTGGCCAGCACGCCTGACGTCTACCGCCGGGTCAGGCCCGCGACGCCGCCCCGGCACCTGGTGTCCTACGCGGTGCTGGCCGACCCGCGGGACGGGAGCGTGTTCCTGGTGGACCACCGGCTGTCCGGGCTACGGCTGCCGGCCGGCGGCCACGTCGAGCCGCTGGAGGAGCCCACCGTCACGGCCGAACGCGAGGCTCGTGAGGAACTGGGCATCGAGGCGGACTTCTCCATCGCGGGCCGCCGCCCGGTGTTCGTGACGGTGACCCCTACCGTCGGGCCTGACTCGCACACGGACGTTAGCCTCTGGTACGTGCTGGCCGGTTATCCGGGGATGTCCATCGTGCTGGACCCGCGGGAGTTCTCCGGCGGCCGCTGGTGGACCAGGCCGCAGCTGGAGTCCGCGGACCCGGCCCGCTTCGACCCGGAGATGGGCCGTTTCCTGGCGAAGGTCCGCGGTCAGCCGCGGGCGTAGTTGCTGGCGCCATACCAGTCCACCACTATGACCGGCTCGTCGCCGACCACCCAGGCGTCGTGGCCCTGGGGCAGCGCGGTGACGTCGCCGGGCCGGGCGTCGAACTCGGCGCCGTCGGCCATCACGACGTGCAGCGTCCCGGCTACGTGGTACTGGAAGTGCGGCGCCTCGCACAGGTCGGTGCCGGCCAGCGGTTTGACGTGGTCCGACCAGCGCCATCCCGGCTGCAGCGTAAGACGGCCGATCTCGGAGCCGCCGATCTGGAGCAGGTCCAGGGCGCCGTAGTCGAAGGCGCGGGTCTCGTCCGGCGCCGTGAAGCTCTTCTGTTCCGCTTTCCCGCTCATGGGGGTCTCCTTTTCGTCGGTGGAACGTTCGGTGACCACGGTGCGCCGCGGCGGTTGCAGTGACCTTGCACTGACCTGGCCGGGCGCAGGCCGGCGGGATTTAATTACCCACATGAAGTCGCTGGCTGTGCGGGTGCTCGGCGATTTCGGCGTGGACGGCATCGAGCCGCAGGCACTCGGCAGCCGGAAGGCGCGGCTCGCGCTGCACCTGCTCGCGCTGGCCGACGGGCAGGCCGTGCCGGTGGATGTGCTGATCGACGCGCTCTGGGAAACCGCCCCGCCCGCGCGGCCGGAGGATCAGCTGGCGGTACTGATGAGCCGGCTGCGCTCGGTCCTGGGACGTGATCGGATCGAGCATCGCGACCAAGGCTACCTGCTGCATCGCGACTGGCTGGACGCGGCCGAGCTGGCCGCGCTCACCCGCGAGGTGCAGGGGCGGCGGGAGGCGGGCCAGCCGATGGGCGCGGTGGCCGCCGCCCGGGTCGCGCTCTCGCTGATCCGCGGTGACGGCCCGCAGCCATTGCCCGGTGAATGGGCGCAGCTGCGGCGGGCCGAGCTGGAGCGGCTGATCGGCCGGTCCCGGCTGGCGGCGGCCACTGCGCTGCTTGAGGCCGGGGACTGGCTGGCGGCCTGTGATGCCGCGGCGGCGGCGATCGAACGTGACCCGTACGACGAGGCGGCCCTCCGGCTGCTGCTCCGCGGTTACGTGACCGGCGGCCGGGTCGCCGCGGCGCTGGCCGCCTACGCCAGGGCACGCACCCGGATGGCCGATGAGCTGGGTACCGATCCCTCGCCGGAGACGGCCGCGCTCTACACCGCGATCCTGCGCGGCGAGCTGACCACCGGGCCGGGGCCGCCGCAGTCCTCCCCCGGGCTGGTTGGCCGGGACGACGAGCTGGACTGTCTCGAGGCGATTGCGGCCCGGGCCCGCGCCGGCTCCGCCCAGGTGGCCGTGGTCGACGGCGAGGCCGGCATCGGGAAGACCACGCTGCTGCGAGCCTGGGCCGGGCGGCGCGCGGCGGACGGAGACACGGTACTGATCGCGTCGTGCGGGCCGCTCGACCGGTCGCTGCCGCTCGACGCGCTGCTGACCGCGCTGGCCGCCCGGCTGCGGGAGCTCGGACCGGAGGACAGCGCCGCCATCCTCAGCACCGACGCGGCGCTGCTGGCTCCGTTGCTGAACCTGACGACGGGCCCGCAGCTCAAGGGGGCCACGGCCGCGGCAACGCTGCTGGCGGACAGCATGCTCGGACCCGGGGTGCTGTACTCGGCCCTGGTCCGCGCGCTGGGGCGGCTGGCGGAGCGTGCGCCGCTGGTGCTGGTGATCGATGACGCGCACCTGGCCAGCGCCGCGCTGGCCGACTGGCTGCGGTTCGCCCGGCGCGAGGCCCTGGCGGCGACGATGGTCGCCGCGATCCGGTCCGGCGAGGGTGAGCCGCTGCCCGGGACGGCGTTCATCCACCTCGGCGCACTTGGCCGGGACGCAGCGGCGGAACTGATCGGGCCCATGGGGCCGGGCCGGGTCGATGAGTTGTACGCCCGGTCGAAGGGACACCCGCTGTTCCTGACCGAGCTGGCCCAGCAGGCCGCGGGCGCGGACCTGCCCGCGTCGCTGGTGGAGTCGGTGTCCGCGCGGTGCGACGCGCTCGGCCCGGCCGGGCTGCTGCTGCGCACCGCGGCCGTGATCGGCCCGGAACTGGACGCCGACCTGCTCGCCGCGGTGCTCGGCCGCCCGGTCGTCGCGCTGCTCGACGACGCCGAGCAGGCCGTGGCCAAGCAGTTCCTGGCCGAGCAGGACGGGAACTTCCGGTTCCGCCACGAACTGGTCAGGGAGGCACTGGCGGCGAGCGCGACCGCGGGCCGGGCCGCGCTACTGCACCGGCAGGCCGGCCGGGTGCTCGACCGGCGGGCCGATGCCGACCCGCTGACCGTGGCGAGCCACGCGCGGCTCGGCGGTGACCTGGCGCTGGCCGCCCGCGCGCTGCGGGAAGCCTCGGCGCAGGCCGCGGAGCGCTTCGACTACCGGGCGGCCGAGGCGCTGCTCGACGATGCGCTGCGGCTGCACGCCGACCCTGGCCTATGGCTGGCCCGGGCCCGGGTGCGGACGCTGCGCGGGCATTACGCCGAGGCGCTGCAAGACGTGGAGCGGGCCCCGGCGGGCGGCGCGGCGGCGCTCGAGGTCGGCGCCTGGGCGTCGTATTTCGGCCGCGACTTCGCCCAGGCCGCTCAGTTCGCCGAGGACGGCGCGCTCGCCGCGGAGGACGCCGCTATCCGGGCCCGGTGCCTGGCGGCCGGCGGCCGGACCCGGCACGCCGCTGGCGACCTAGCCCAGGCCGAGCTGCTGCTCGGCGAGGCGTTCGCCCTGGCCGAGGGTGCGGACCGGGTCGCGGCGGCCGGGTGGCTCGGGGTACTGCGGTCGCACCAGAGCCGGGTCGACGAGGCGCTGGCACTGCTGCGCCCGGCGGCCCGCGGCCAGACCGGGGTGGAGCACACCTCGGCCACCATGCACTCCCTGCTGTTCACCGGGCACGCGTACGCCCTGGCGGGCCGTCCGGCGCAGGCGCTGGCCGCGCTCAGCCGGTACACCGCCGAGGTGGAGCGGCGCCAGGTACCGCGGTTCGCCGGCCGTGCGGTGAATTTCGCCGGCTGGGTACTGCGCAACCTGGGCGCCTACCCGGAGGCGCTGGACCACCACCACGAGGCGCTGGAGGCGGGCCAGGGTCAGGGCACCGCCGACGTCACCGTCGCCGCGCTCGAGGATCTGGCCGAGCATGCCCTGGAAGCTGGCGATCCCGACGCCGCGGCGGCCCGGCTCGCCGGGGCCGGGGCACTGCTCCGCGCCGACCTGGTCTTCGGCTGGCGGCTGCGGCTCAAGCATCAGCTCCTCACTGGCCGGCTGGCCCTGCTCCGCGGCGAAGCGGAACGAGCCCGGGCCGAGGCCAGCGCCCTGGCATCCCGTGCCGCCGAGCTGGGCGTGCCCCGCTACGCCAGTGTCGCCCGGCTGCTCGCGTACCGGGCGGACCACGCGCTCGGGCGGCCCGTGGACCCGGCCGCGGTGGCCGCGGACCTCGACCGGCTGGACCGCTGCGTGGCCATCGAGGCCTGGTGGTGGACCTGCGACATGGCCACCGACTTCGGACTGCCCGCCTGGGGGGACCGGGCCGCGGACCGGGCCGCCCGGCTGGCCCGGGACGCGGGCGAATACGGGGACGGCCTCGTGCGGGAGGCGGACCGGAGGCTCGCCCGGCCTCCAGCGGCGGCTGGCTGAGCCGCCTGCGACCTTCGCCTCTGGGAGGCACACGTCCGACTTTGTCCTCACGGTCCCGCGATGGCGGCCCAGCACCAGGACCAGGCCCGCCACCCCGAACCCGAGGCGATCATCAGCCAGCCGGCCAGAATCCCAGATAGGGACTGATGGCCGGCCGACCCATTCAAACGACGCCCCGGTGTTCGCATTCGACAAGTTCAGCCTGCGGTAAACGTTCGCGATGACGAGCATCGTGACTGCGGTAAGCACGATGACCGTGCCGCTTCCGTACGCGGTCGCGGCGACCAGGACCGCGCCCGTCAAGCCGATCGACGC
>JAICWX010000315.1 GCA_025934635.1 Streptosporangiaceae bacterium
ACGCGCCGCGCGATCGTGGCGTGCCTGGCCGACGGGCCGCGGGCGGTGGGGCAGCTGGCGGCCGGGCTGCCGGTGAGCCGGTCGGCGGTGTCCCAGCACCTGAAGATCCTCAAGGACGCCGGCCTGGTGCAGGACGCGGTAGCGGGGACGCGCCGGATCTACCGGCTCAACCCGGTCGCGCTGGCGGCGCTGCGGGATCAGCTCGACACATACTGGCAACGGGCGCTGGCCGGGTATTCCGATGCCGCGGAAGCGCCGGGCGAGGAGGGGTCATGACCCAGGCCGGGGCCGCCGTGGTCCGCAAGCAGGTCGTGGTGGAGGCGCCGATCGAGCGGGCTTTCTCGGTGTTCACCGAGCGGTTCGGGGACTTCAAGCCGCCCGAGCACAACCTGCTCGGCGCGCCGGTCACGGAGACGACCTTCGAGCCGCGGGCCGGCGGCGGCATCACCGACCGGGCCGCCGACGGCAGCGAGTGCCGGTGGGCGCGGATCCTGGCCTTCGACCCGCCGGACCGGGTGATCTTCAGCTGGGACATCAGCCCGCGGTGGACGATCGAGGCCGACCCGGCCCGGACCAGCGAGGTCGAGGTGCGGTTCTACGCCGAGTCGCCGGCCCGCACGCGGGTGGAGCTGGAGCACCGGCACATCGACCGGCACGGCCCCGGCTGGGAATCGGTCACCAGCGGCGTGGACGGGGACCAGGGCTGGCCGCTGTACCTGGACCGGTACGCCACCCTGGTGAAGGAGAGCAGCTGACTCACCAGATCTGCCTCGACGCGGGGCGGGGCGTGGTGGTCAAGCGGTTCCGGTCGTGGGATCGGCGCGAGCCCGTCCGCGAGTGGACGGCCCTGGTGCTGCTGGCTGAGTTCGCGCCCGGCCTGGCCGCGGTCCCGGTCCGCGCCGACCTGGCCGCCGACCCGCCGGCGGTCGAGATGTCGCGGCTGCCCGGAGTTCCGCTGGGCGGTTCGCCGCTGACCGCTGCGCAGGCGGACGCGCTGGTACTGGCGCTGGACCGGCTCTGGCAGGCAGTGCCGGGCAGCAGGCTGGCAGGCCTGGGCGAAGCGGGACCGAATGCAGCGCGGCTAGCGCGCCAGGTTGCCGGGATGCTGGCCGCGTGCCACGCGCCGGATGACCGCGGGCTCGTGCGCCGGGCGTGGCAGGCCCGGTGCCGACTGGTTCTCCAGCGGAACGCTCGGTCATCTTGATGGCGGCGACCCGGTGCTGGGACAGGGAGACGCCAACCTCGCCAACTTCTTGTGGGACGGCGCTCGGGTCCGGATCGTCGACTTCGAGGACTCCGGGCCCAGCGATCGCGCCTTCGAGGTCGCGGACCTCGTCGAGCACCTCTCGGTGTGGTCCGATGCCGGCCTGCCCGCGGGCATGTTCCTGGGATCGTTCGGCCTCACCGTGGCCGAGCAGGTCCGGGTGCGCGAGTACCGCCGCCTGTGTGCCCTGTTCTGGCTGAGCATGCTGCTGCCGGGGCGTCCCGCTCACGACCGCAATCCGCCGGGCACCCTGGAACGGCAGGCCGCCCGGCTGCTGCTGCTGCTCGAACCGGCCGGTGGCTTAGGGCTGCGGGCGGAAGCCCACGGCGTCGAGGAGGCGGGAGCGGCGGGTGCCGGAGGCCGGGCGGGCCGGCTCGGGGACGGCGGGCGCTTCGGGCCGGGGGGTAACGCCGGCCACGATGCCCTCGGCCATCCCGTACAGCAGCGGGAGAGCGCCCGCCACGACGCCGCCGGCCTCGTTGATGTGCTCCACCCCGGGCCCGATGAGCTTGGCGTGGCCCACGATGGTGCGCACCGTCTCGGCGCACTCCTCCAGGTTCCCGGCGATCCGGGTGAGCAGGGTGCCCACCCAGAACAGGTAGAACGCCAGGCCCGCGATCAGCAGCAGGACGTCGATGACCGTCCAGGTGACCAGTCCCGTCATGACCTGACCTTTCCGAGTACGCGGCCGAGGAACAGGTGGTGCTGCAGGCCCTCGGCGAGGACGGCCTCGACGCCGGTGGCGACCTGCGGGATCAGCACGGTGTCGGCGGTGTTGGCGGCGGCTGCCTTGAGCGTGTCCCGGACCGTGGCGACCCGGCGGTCGATGCGCTTGACCAGGTAGATGAGCAGGCTGAGGAGGGCGGCGACCGCGACCACCACGACGAGGCCGAGAATGTTCGCGATCGTCCAGAGGTTGTGCTCGGTCGAGGACATAGCCAGGTGGTGCATCGTCAGCCTCCCAGCCGGGCGCGGCCGCGCTGCAGGCCGCCGATGATGAGCGTGGCGTGCTCGATGGTGGTGCGCAGCGCGCCGAGCGGCGCGGTGTTATCGACCGCCTCGGCCAGCGCGTCGTTGATCTTCGGTGCCTCGTTGCCGATCGACCGGGCCAGCAGCAGGATCGGCACCACCAGCGCCACCACGACGAGCACGATGACGATGCCGATGGTGTAGCCCACCACCCAGCCGGTGGTGCTGGTGCCGGCGGCCGCTACGACTGTTCCGTGGATTTCCATGACCGGCCCTCCTAGACGGTTTCGCAGAAGTCGCGGACCGGCTTCAGGCTCGCGTTGACCGAGGTGAGCCGCTCCGGCACCGTGCTGGTCAGGCTGGCCACCGCCTGTACTCCCCCGGTGGTCGCGACCAGTGTCTTCCTGATCGCCCGGAGGTGGAAGATGACCCGGAGCAGGCCGATGGCGGTGATCGCGATGATCAGCGCGGCAACGGCGAGAGTGAACCAGGCAGCTGCTGGCATGGCGTTCTCCTTTCCTGGCTAGCCGAGGAGCTTCGCGACGGAGCCGGCGTAGCGCACGGCCCCGACCGAGACTTCCTTGACGGTGGTATCGGTGACGGCCAGCGCGTCCGGCACGCCGGTGAGCTCGCCGACGAGGGCGACCCCGCCGGAGAGGATGTCGTCGGTCGCGGCCCGGATCCGCTCCACCGCCGCGAGGACGCGGTTCAGCAGGAAGATCACCACCGGCAGCACGACCGCCAGCAGGACCACGTTGCCTATCCACCACAAGACCATGACGGCCCCCTTCAGCTCGCGGCCTGGTACGGCAGGAAGAACCGGCGGAAGACCCGGGTCAGGGCCATCCGCGCGGCCCGCAGGCCCAAGGTGAAGCCCCTGGCGGGCGCCGCGGTCGCGGCGGCGATCTGCTCGGCGGACTCACCGCGCTCGAGCCGCTCGATCCGGTCCTGCATGTTGACCGAGAAGTCGCGCATCAGCACCGCGGTGACGTCGCTGATCATCCCGCGGCCGTACTGGGCCGCCGCGCCGGACAGCTGCAGGTCCTGCAGGACGCCGACCTTGGTGCCGCGGCCCGCCTTGACCAGGGTCGCGGTCACCATCATGCTGGCCTGGCCGCGGCCCTTCTCGTCCGCGCCGGCGGCGTGCACGACCAGCTTTTTGGCCGCCTCGTCCCGTTCGGTGATGTCCGCGTTCCCGGCGAACTGCAGCCGCACCGGGCCCATCCGGACGGCCACCTTGCCCTTGTACTTGCCGTCGCCGAGGTCCTCGGTGAGCTCGGCGCCCGGCAGGCACGCGGCCACCTGGGGGATGTTGTCGAAGAACTGCCAGACCTTCTCGACCGGCTCAGCGACCTCGAACTCGTTCTTGATCAGCATCGGGTCTCTTTCTTCACGTATGCGTCAGGGTCCTGCTCGAACGCCTGGCGGCAGCCGGCGCAGCAGAAGTAGTAGTCGATGGCCTCGTACCGCGCCGGGCGCGACGAGGCCGCGGTCACGGTCATCCCGCACACCGGGTCCTGGAGCGGTTCCGCGGCGGCTACCGCGCGGGCCGGGGCCCGCGCCGCGGCCAGCGCGCCGGACGCCCGCAGCTGGACGAGCTCGGCCAGGATGGCGACCGCGATCTCCTGGTGCGTCGTAGAGCCCAGGTCGAGCCCGGCCGGCACCCGCACCCGGTCGAGCTGGTCCTGGGGCACGCCGCGGTCCGCGAGGTAGCCCAGCACCGTGGCGCCGCGCCGCCGCGAGCCGACCAGGCCCAGGTAGGCGGGCCGGGCGGCGACCGCGAACTCGAGCACCTCCTCGTCGCCGTGGCCCTGGGTGGCGACCACGACCATGGAGCGCGCGTCCGCGGCGTCCGCCGTGAAGTCGGGGCCGCGGATCAGGTCCGTCCGCCAGCCCAGCGCCCGGGCCAGGCTGGCCAGCGTCCGGGCCATCGGGGAATCACCCGCGATGACCAGGTGCGGCGCGGGCAGCACGGGCTCGATGTAGACCTCGAGCGCTCCCTCGCTCTGACAGGAGATGGGGACGACGGTCATGCCGTCCGGGACCGCGGCGCCGAACTGCTCCGGGGTCCCGAGCAGCAGCAGCCGGGCCGTGCCGTCCGCCATGACCTGCTTCGCCTCGCGGATCACGACCGGCTCGGCGCAGGCGCCGCCGATCCAGCCGTGCAGCTCGCCCTCCGCGGTGATGATCGCGCGGGAACCCGCCTGGCTGGAGGACGGGGCCTGCCGCCAGACCACGGTGGCGAGGGCGAACGCCTCGCCGCGGCGGGTCAGCTCGCCCATCTCCTCCAGGACGCCCAGGCCCTCCATCTCAGTCATCCGTCCGTACGGGCGGTGCGCCGAAGACATCCCGGCGGTAATTGGCCGCCTCCCACACCCGGTCGGGCAGCAGCGGCATGTCGATGTTGCGGACGCCGGTGCCGCCGAGCGCGTCGATGACCGCGTTGACGAAGGCCGCCGGCCCGCCGACGGCGGCGCACTCGCCGATGCCCTTGGCGCCGATCGGGTGGTGCGGGCATGGGGTGACGACCTCGCTGTGCAGCTCGAAGCCGGGCGTCTCCCAGGCGCTGGGCAGCATGTAGTCCATGTAGTTGGAGCCGATGCAGTTGCCGTCCGCGTCGAAGGTGATGAACTGCATGCTGGCCATGGCGTAGGCCTCGGTCAGGCCGCCCATGATCTGGCCCTCGACGATCATCGGGTTGATCCGGACGCCGCAGTCGTCGACCGCCACTACCTTCAGCACGTCCCAGACGCCGGTGGCCGGGTCGACTTCGACGGTGGCGATGTAGCAGGCGAACGGCCAGGTGAGGTTGGGCGGGTCGTAGTACGCGGTGTTCTCCAGGCCGGGCTCCATGCCGTCCGGCATGTTGCTGTACGCGGCCATCGCGCATTCCTGGATGGTGACGCCACGGTCCGGGGCGCTGCGGACATAGAACCGGCCCAGCTCCCACTCGACGTCTTCCTCGGACACCTCGAGCAGGTGCGCGGCCAGCTTGCGGGCCTTGGCCCGGATCTTGCGGGACACCATGGCCACCGCCGCCCCGGCGACCGGGGTGCTGCGGGAGGCGTAGGTCCCCATGCCGAACGGCGCGGTGTCCGTGTCACCCTCCTCGACCACCACGTCCTGGGCCGGGATGCCGAGTTCGTGCGCCACGATCTGGGCCCAGGTGGTCTCGTGTCCCTGGCCCTGGGATTTCGCGCCGGTCCGCAGGATGGCCTTGCCGGTCATGTGGATCTTGAGGTCGGCCGAGTCGAACATCTTGATGCCGAGGATGTCGTACTCGCGGCTGTTGCCCGCGCCCAGCGGCTCGGTCATGGTCGAGATGCCGAGCCCGAGCAGCCGCCCGCGTTTCCTGGCCTCGGCCTGCTCGCGCCGGAAATCCTCATACCCGATCGCGGCCAGCCCGACGTCCAGGCACTTGGCGTACTGGCCGGAATCGAGCAGGAAGCCGAGCGGGGTGCGGTGCGGGAACTGGTCGTCCCTGACGAAGTTCATCCGGCGGAAGGCGGCCTGGTCCATGCCCAGGTCGTCGGCCGCGGCCTGCATCATCCGCTCCTGGAAGAACATCGCCTCGGTGACGCGGAACGAGCACCGGTAGGCCACCCCGCCGGGTGCCTTGTTGGTGTAGCTGCCGCGGGCCATCAGGTGCGCGGCCGGGACGTCGTAGGCCGCGAACGCGGAGTGCATCAGTCCGATCTTGAACTTGCTCGGCTGGGCGTCGGAGAAGAACGCGCCGTGGTCGGCATCGGTGCGGATCCGGACCCCGAGGATCTTGCCGTCCTGGCGCAGCGCCATCTCGCCGTCCAGGTAGACGTCCCGGGCGTAGTGGGTCGAGATGAGGTTGCCCGTCTTGTCCTCGATCCACTTGACCGGCCGTTCCAGCAAGATGGAAGCCAGGATCGACATGACGTACCCCGGGTACACCGGCACCTTGTTGCCGAAGCCGCCGCCGATGTCCGGGGAGATGATCCGGATCATGTGCTCGGGCAGCTCGGCCACCAGCGCCACCGCGGCCCGGATGATGTGCGGTGCCTGGGTGGTCATGTACACGGTGAGCTTGGACGTGGCCCGGTTGAAGTCCGCGATCGACCCGCAGCACTCGATCGGCGAGGGATGCGAGCGCGGGTAGTGCAGTTTCAGCTTCGAGATGACGTCGGCCTGCTCGAAGGCCCGGTCGGTGGCGGCCGCGTCGCCGACCTCCCAGTGGTAGATGGTGTTGCCGACCTGGTTTTCCTTGTCGTCCCTGATGACCGGGGCGTCCTGCGCCTGCGCCTGCACCGGGCTGACGACCACCGGGAGCGGCTCGTAGTCGACCTCGATGGCCTCGCACGCGTCCTTGGCGATGTACGGGTCGTCGGCGATGACGCAGGCGACTTCCTGGCCCTGGAACCGCACCTTGTCGGTAGCCAGCACGGCCTGGGTGTCGTAGGACAGGGTCGGCATCCAGGCCAGGTTCCTGGTCGCCATCATGTCGCCGGTCAGCACCAGGTGCACGCCGGGGATATCCCACGCCTTGCTGGCGTCGATGGACCTGATCCGGGCGTGGGCCAGCGGGCTGCGCAGGATCTCCATGTGCAGCATGCCGGGCAGCGTGATGTCGTCGGTGTAGTTGCCCTTGCCGCGGATGAACCGGTCGTCTTCGACCCGCTTGCGGCTGGAGCCCAGGCCGCCGATCTTGACCTCGTCGAGTGCTGACACCTCAGGCCTCCCCGGCTTCGGCTCGGAGCTTGGCCGCCGCCCACAGCACCGACTTGACGATGTTCTGGTAGCCGGTGCAGCGGCACAGGTTCCCGGACAGGGCCCAGCGCACGTCCTCCTCGGTGGGATCCGGCTTCTCCTCGAGCAGGGCCGTCGCGGCCATCATCATGCCCGGCGTGCAGAACCCGCACTGCAGCCCGTGCTCCTCCCGGAACCCTTCCTGGAGCGGGTGCAGCTCGCTGGCGCTGGCCAGGCCCTCGACGGTGGTGATCGCGCGCCCGTCGACCTGGACGGCCAGCATCGTGCAGGACTTGATGGGCCGGCCGTCCACCAGGACCGTGCAGGCGCCGCAGTTAGTGGTGTCGCAGCCCATGTGAGTGCCGGTCAGGCCGATGCCGCGGCGGATCAGGTGCGCCAGCAGCAGCCGCGGCTCCACCTCGGCGATCTTCTTCTGGCCGTTGACCGTGAACCTGATCCGGCGTACCGGGATGTCGGTGGTCTGGTCCTCGTTGTCGTCGTAGACGATCGTCATCGTCAGGCCGCCCTCTCTGTCTTGTCCGGGGCGGCGCCCGCCGCATCCTCGCGGCTCAGCAGCCGCAGGACGAAGGTGCGCACCATGTGCCGCTTGTAGTCCGCGCTGCCGCGGTGGTCAGTCCTCGGCCGGGAGGCCTGCGCCGCGAGCTCGGCGGCCTCCTCGATGCTTTCCGGCGTCAGCGGATGCCCGGTCAGCACGGCGGCCGCCTCGGTGGCGCCGATGGTGGACCCGCCGACCCCGGTCAGCGCGATGCCCGCCCGGACCACGTTCCCGGCCCTGGTCTCCAGGGCCACCGCGACGCCGACGGTGGCGAAGTCACCGACCCGGCGCTCCAGCTTGAGGTACCCGCCGGACCGAATGCCCTGGGCGGCGGGGATCACCGCCTCCACGACGATCTCGTCCTCGGCCAGGACGTTCTGGAAGGGCCCGGTGACGAAGTCGGCGAGCGGGATGGTGCGGGTGCCGTGCGAGCCCCGCGCGACCACCGAGCCGCCCAGCGCCAGCACTACCGACGCCCAGTCGCCCTGCGGGTCGGCGTGGCAGAGCGAGCCGACCAGGGTGCCCCGGTTGCGGACCAGCGGGTCGGCGATCAGCGGGGCGGCCGAGGCCATGGTGGGCTGCGTGCTTTTCAGCAGGTCCGAGCGCTCGAGCACGGCGTGGCGGCACAGGGCGCCGATGCGCAGGGTGCCGTCCGGCTCGGCCCGGTGGTAGTCGAGCCCGGGCACGTTGTTGATGTCCACGACGAGTTCCGGCGAGGCGAACCGCAGCTTCATCATCGGGACCAGGCTCTGACCGCCGGCCAGCACCTTGGCGTAGTCCCCGCCATCACGCAGCGTGCTGATCGCCTCGTCGAGCGACCTCGGCGCTTCATAGCGGAACCGCGATGGATACATAGATCCTCCAGGTAAGCGCGAGGTCAGGACTCAGATTCCGGGTCAGGCACGGCTACCGGCAGCGAGTCCTCCTCGGGGTCGGGCCGCGGCTGCTGGTGCGGCGGCCACGGTCCCGCCACCGGCTGGCCGGCCACCTTGAGGTAATCGACCAGCTCAGGCCAGGCCCAGATGGTCGGGCTCTTGCCGGTCTTCGGGGCGTCCTCGATCAGCTCATAGAGGCGCGGGTTGCCGCGGCTGTGCCCGTCGGATTCGATTCGCATGCGCATGCTCCTGCCAATGCCAGACACACAAGCGGCGTCACTCGTAACGCGTCACCATGATCCGCCGGGCCGAACAGCCCCGCAACGGCCGAATAAGTGCTTGCTTAATCGGTCAACAGGCCAGGTCAGAAGGGGTTTGCCGGTCAGAGCCTGAGACACAGCCGGGCTCGGTGCGTAGTGTCAATGAGACTACCCATCATGATTTCGACAGGATGCGGCTACTTACGGGAGGCACTGTGATTATCGGTCCGATAGGTCACAGGAAACGCGAGCAATGGCAAGTACAAGGCAGCGGGATAACGGCAAGTTCGTAGGTCTCTACCGCGACCCACGGGGCACCAGCGGTCAGCAGGAACATTCACCGCCGAGAAGGAAGCGCAGAAAAGCAGCAGACAGGGCAGCGGCACTAGTTTCGGGCGGTCATAATCCGCGTCTCGTACACAAGGCAACGCGACGGGGAAAGCTGACCGTTGCCTGTTATGCTCCGCGATGACCATAACGGCGCCCCGCCTGAACCATAGGAGGAGCGTCCAGACGGGCACCGAGTAGCGGACGCCTATGTAGTCATCGTCTGCATCGCAGGGAATCTGTGTCGTCGGTGTACTGCGGGGCTATGTCTGCGATCATCTGGCACAGTGCGCCGATTGAGTCGGCCACCAGCAGGCCGCTACCGGCCATCACCGCGTACCGGCCGTCTGCCTTGAGTAATTCGCATTCCGGGTAAAGATGCCTGAACACCATCTCCGTAAGATTCGGCGGGAGACTAGGACGGACACTCACAGCGAATGCATTCCCTTCCGGCGTCCGTGCCTTATGTTGTCGCGCTGCTGCTCTTCCGCTAGTACCTCGCCTAAGATCTGAACTGGCGGAAGGCGACGTACGGTAACGGCGGCGAAAATTGCGTGGAGGTCGGCACCGACGGGCACGCCCTGGTGGTCCGTGACACACAGGACCGTACTGGCCTCGTACTCACGATTACCCCGGCAGCCTAAAAGAGCTTCACAGGCAGCCTCAAGACCCGCTAGCCAACGCCCTCCCCTAGATGAGTGATTCCTTATGGGTTCAGTGGTCGTAGGCGATCAGGGACCGCTTGTCCTCGGCGCTGATCTGCCAGTTGTGCCAGATGCAGGCGGCCATGGCCAGCAGGCGCTGTCCGACGGCTCTCGTTGCGCGCGCGTAGGCAGCCGCGCGTGACGTCACAGTGTGACGCGCGGCCTCACGCCTATCGGGTGACAGCACCTCAATGGAAGGAGAGCGCTCATGCCACACACGAACAAGGCGTCCGCACCGGTCAGTATCGACATCCCGGAAT
>JAICWX010000612.1 GCA_025934635.1 Streptosporangiaceae bacterium
CACCAGTTTTCCAGGCTGGTGGCCGCGTGTTCTCCCCGGCGGTGGGGTTAGGTTGCCAGGGGGATCACCCCCTTGCCGGCGAGGGCCTCGGCGAGGCGGTGCGAGTCGCCTTTGGTCAGGACCAGGTGGGCGTGGTGCAGGAGCCGGTCGACAGTGGCGGTTGCGAGGGTTTTGGGCATGATCGAGTCGAATCCTGAGGGATGGATGTTGCTGGTCACGGCGACGGAGCGGCGTTCGTAGGCGGCGTCGGTGATGCGGTAGAACGCCTCGGCGGCGTCCTGCCCGGCGGGCAGCATGCCGATGTCGTCGACGACGATGAGGTCGGCGCGGCAGATCCGGGTCACGGTCCGGGCGACGGACCCGTCGGCCTTGGCCCGGCCGATGGCGGCGGTCAGCGTCTCCAGGGTGAACCAGGCGACCCGCAGGTCCTTCTCGATCGCGGCGTGGGCCAGGGCCTCGACCAGGTGGGACTTGCCGGTGCCGGACGGCCCGGCGATCACCAGGTTCTCCGCCCGGCCGATCCATTCCAGGGTGACCAGGGCGTCCTGGGTGGCGGCGGGGACCGAGGATTCTTCCGGCCGCCAGGAGGAGAGCGTCTTGCCGGAGGGGAACCCGGCGGTCTTGCGGCGCATCCGCCGGGTGGCGGCGTCGCGTCCGGTGACCTCCTCAGCGAGCAGGACGCGGAGGACCTCGGCGGCCTCCCACCGCTGGGCGCGGGCGGTGGCGAGCACGTCGGGCGCGGCTTTGCGGAGGTAGGGCAGCCGCATCCGGCGCAGCAGCGCGTCGAGCTCGGCGGGCAGCGGCGGCGCTGCGGGGCCGGTCACCGGGCGCTCCCGGCCGCGCCGGCGAAGTCGAGGTAGTCGATGGCCAGGCTGGCCTGGCCGGCCAGGGCGCCGGGGGCACGGCTGAGGCCGGCAGCCTCGGCTGCGCCGGCGGCTGCCGAGGCGAACTGCGGCCCGCAGTGCCGCTCGGCCCAGGTAATCAGGTCCGAGCAGGCGCCCAGGACCTGGCGGATCATCGCCGCGTCCGCGGCGGGCAGGATGGCGTCCTGGTGAGGCTGGCGCAGTCCCGTCATCGCCCTGCCTCCTTCGTGCCGAGCCGCGCCCAGGCGGCTGTGCCGGGCTGGGCGGAGTGGGCCTCGTCGGCGATCACGACCTCGCCGGGTGCGCGCTCGGCGGCCAGGTGGTCGATGATCGAGGCCAGGTCCCCGTCGGCGAACCGGCCAGTGATCGCGGCCAGGCCAAGTGCCTCATCGACCCGGCCGGCTCCGACCACGGCGGCCAGTTCGGCCGCGCGGGCCATCTTGGACCGGATCCTGGCCGTGCCGGAGGCGGCGGCCTCGGCCAGCCACCGCTGCGCGCCGTCGCCGATGGCCAGGAACGCCGCCTCGGCCTCGGTGCGGGGCCTGGGCCGGGGCTGGCGCGGCCCGTTCCCGCCCGGGTGGTGAGGGTAGTGCTCGTCGCAGATGGACGGGCTGCCCGGGACCGACAGCCGGTGCCGGGCGATCTCGCCCGCCCCGCGGCCGGTCCGGGCCGTGATCACCAGTTCCTCCCCGGCGGCCCGGCACCACACCCGGGTCCCGGCATGGCCGGGCGGGGTGGAGTAGCGGACCGACCCGAACCGCACCGTCTGGTCATCGCCGACCAGCCGCTCATCGCCCAGCGCCAGGGCATGCGGCTCATCCGGCAGCGGATGCAGCATCTCCCGCTCAGCGGCCAGCCGCGCGGCCGGAGCGGCCGCGGTCTCCCGGTGCAGCCGCGCGTTGACCCGGCCGCAGAACTCAGCGCAGGCCTTCTCCACCTCGGCGAAGCTGCCGTAAGCCGGCAGCAGGTTCGCATCCGAGGGCACCAGGTCGGCCTTGGCGATCTTCACCGTGGCCTCGACCCCGCCCTTGGACTCCGGGTCGAACGGGACGCAGGTCTCCACCTTGCAGCCGTAATGCCGCCCGAGCGCCACCATCTCCGGGTGCCGCACCGGGATGCCGGCCACGTGATCCATGGTGACGGTGCGCGCGTTGTCGGTCAGCAGGTAGGTCGGCGCCCCGCCCACCGCCCGCAGCACCTGGTCAACGCACCAGGTCAGCGTCCCGAGCTGCTGATCCCAGGCAGGGATCACCACCCGGAACCGGGACCAGGCCAGCCACGCCGCGAACAACTGCGTCTTCCGCCCCCTGATACGCGGCCCGTCGCCCCAGTCCCACTGCAGCCACATCCCCGGCTCGGGGACCCAGGGCCGGTAGCGCCTGCGCCGGCCCGCCTGCCAGGCTTCCTTTACCTCCGCGACCGCCCGCCGGGTCGACCGCTCGGACCCCCGGTAGCCCATCGCGGCGAGCTTCCGGTGCGTCACGTCGGCGCGGATCTTGCCCTTGCTCCGGTCGACGAGCTCCTCGATCTTCGGCATGAACCCGTCGATCAGCCGCGGCCGCGCGGCCCGGGCCAGCGGGTCCCCGCCCGCATCCCGGACCGCCACGTAACGGGCCACGGTCTTCGCGTCGCACCCGGTCAGCTGCGCCGCCGACCAGGCCGTCCCGGTGAGGTCGAAAGCCTCGAAAATCTCCATGATCTCCCTGCCAGACTTAGACATGGGTCCCTCCGGACACCGATGGGTAAGGCGAATCACCTCAAACCCATCCACACCGGAGGGACCACCAGCATCACGACACGCCGGACACCGGCAGAGAACACATGGCCAGCCACCCGGACCGCAGATGGCCGCGGGACCGGAATTCTCATGACCGCGAACCTGGAGCTAACTGACCGCACACCCGCATTTTTTCGTGGCCGCTAGCAC
>JAICWX010000271.1 GCA_025934635.1 Streptosporangiaceae bacterium
GCAGGACCAGGGCGCCGTGCTCGGCGCTGGGCATGTCCGGCGGGGCCTTCTGCAGGTTCTTGTCGACCACGGTGCGGTGCCGCAGCACCGACCGGGACCGGTTCACCACCGCCTGCCGCAGGTACGCCAGCGCCTTCTCGGCATCTCGCAGGCGCTGCCAGCCGCCGTGCATGGCCACGAAGGAGTCCTGCACGACCTCCTCGGCCGTGGGCGTGTCCCTCACCAGCAGCGCCGCCAGGCGCACCAGCGCCCGGTAATGCACTGAGTACAGTTCCGTGACCGCCCGGTCCGCGCTCCACCCCGCGTGCGTCGCTGAGGATGCCATGAAGGCATCTGACACGATGCCACCATTGGCGAGCAGGGTTTCGGTCACATTGGTAGGACGCGGTGCCCCCTCTTCCGGTTCACCCTCCATCTGGCCGCTTCCGCGCCGCGGTGGGTGTCGCGCAGGACCATGCCCTCCGGTCCTTCATCCCCAGATCTCCCACCCATCTGCCCGTAGGTCGTCTTGCCGTCACTGGCAAACCACCTGGCCAGCTGGCTTTTCTAACGGCCAGCCACGCACCCGGGCGGGGGTGCCGGCCGGATCAGGTGACGACTCTCGGATACGCCGCCTGGGGAGGCCGGAGGATTGCCGAAAATCAAGAATATCCATTGAGCGCGAGGATACGACAGCACTTGCATGGATCGGCACCATAACAACGGATCGCAACACGGTTACCCTGCGGTACCCCGGGCATTGCCTGGGAGGTAACCCTGATATTGCCTGGGCGGTAACCCTCGTATTGCCTGAATTGTGCTGTGCCGTTGCATTACCGGGGCAGGCGCGACCCGCGCGGCCAGGCTGGATGATGATCCGCGAGCGGGCCGTGGGCCCTAGGATCTTCCCGTGGCTGAATGCTTGTTCTGTGCCATCGTGGCCGGCGATATTCCTGCGACCACGGTGCTGGAAACCGACCGGATCCTGGCTTTCCGCGATATCGACCCGCAGGCCCCGACGCACGTGCTGATCATCCCGAAGGGCCACTATCCCGACGTGGCCGCCCTGGCCGCCGCCGACGCCTCGCTGCTCGGCGAGGTGATCACCGGGGCCTACCGGGTCGCCGCGGTCGAGGGCGTGGGGGAGACCGGCTACCGCGTCGTCTTCAATACCGGCGCCGACGCGGGGCAGGCCGTCCCGCACGTCCACGGGCACGTCCTCGGCGGCCGTTCTCTCGCCTGGCCGCCCGGATGACGCTGCCGTCCCGGATGACGCGGCCTTCCCTGATGGCTCTGTCTCCTGGCGTCACCCGCGCCGACCAACCACGGGCGTCTGGCATCCCGGATAACATGGTGCTCAGCACGCTCGGGGGGCGGTCCCCCGGGTCTTCGAGAAGATCGAATTGACAGACACCAGAAACGATGACCTGAACGCCGGGGGCACCTCTAACGGCGACAGGCAACGCGAAGCCAAGACCGAAGCGCGATCTCAGGTGAAGATCGTCATCCCCGCCGACCACTCCATGGTCAGCCTGCTCGGCTCCGGGGATGAGCTGCTGCACGTGATCGAGCGGGAGTTTGACGCCGATATCCACGTCCGCGGCAACGAGATCACCGCCACCGGCACCACGGCCGAGACCGCGCTGATCACCGCGTTCTTCGACGAGCTGGTCGAGCTGCTGCGCAAGGGCACCGACCTGAGCGCCGACGCCGTCGAGCGGACCGCGGCCATGCTGCGCGCCGAGCGCGGCGTGCGCCCGGCCGACGTGCTCACGGTCGGCATCCTGTCCGCCCGCGGCCGGACGATCCGTCCCAAGACGCTGAACCAGAAGCGGTACGCGGACGCCATCGACCAGCACACGATCGTGTTCGGCATCGGCCCGGCCGGCACCGGCAAGACCTACCTGGCCATGGCCAAGGCGGTCAAGGCGCTGCAGGCCAAGCAGGTCAACCGGATCATCTTGACCCGGCCCGCGGTCGAGGCGGGGGAGCGGCTCGGGTTCCTGCCCGGCACCCTGTACGAGAAGATCGACCCGTACCTGCGCCCCCTCTACGACGCCCTGCACGACATGCTCGACCCCGACTCCATCCCGCGCCTCATGGCCGCCGGCACGATCGAGATCGCCCCCCTGGCGTATATGCGTGGCCGGTCGATGCCGATTGGCAACCCCGTGCTAACGCCGGATGGGTTCCGGCCTATAGGCGAGCTGACCGTCGGTGACCTGGTTATCGGGTCCAACGGCGAGCCCACTCCCGTGATCGGTGTATATCCGCAAGGGGAGCAGGACATCTACCGGCTCACCACCCAAGACGGCGCCTCGACGCTGGCCTCAGGTGACCACCTGTGGGCCGTAGCCACTCGCGACGATCGTCGCCGTGGCAAGCCGCTCCGGGTTCTCACCACCCGGGAGATGATCGGGAACCTCCGCGCCAGCCACTATCACCGGTACGAGCTTCCGCTCCATAGCGCACCCGTGCGCTTCCCCTACCGGGAAATGCCGATGGACCCGTACGCGCTGGGCCTGCTGCTCGGCGACGGCTGCTTGACCGGGACAGTCACGCCTAGCTTCTCCACCGGAGATCCAGTGCTGGCTTACGAGTTGAAGCGACTGCTACCGGGCATCGATGTCCGTCCCAGGCAAGGCCCCAATTACATGCCGAGCCAGCTGACGTCGCCGTGGAGCACCACCCAACTCGTAGAGAACCCTGTGACTGGGGCCGCGCGGCAACTCGGGCTCTGGGGGACCCGCTCGACCACCAAGTTCGTGCCCGAGCTCTACCTGCACAACTCGCATAAGGTTCGCTTGGCCGTCCTTCAGGGCCTCCTTGACTCCGACGGCGGCCCGGTCACCCAGAAGGACCGGACCTGCCGCATCCAGTACACGACCGTCTCATCGCGCCTCCGCGACGACGTGATCTTCCTGGTCCGGTCGCTCGGCGGCATTGCCTATCAGCGCACCCGCCCCGCCCTCGGACGTACACCGGGATTTGCCCAGGGACGCCCCGTCTACCGCCGGCACGACGCGCACATCATCGACATCCGGCTCCCGGCCGGGATCGAACCGTTCCGCCTGACCCGCAAGCGCGCGGCCTACAACGCCACCGGCGGCGGCCGCCCGATGCGCTTCATCGAGAGCATCACCCCGGCCGGCACCGCCGAGGCCGTCTGCATCTCGGTGGCGGCGGCCGACTCGCTGTACACCACCGAGGACTTCCTGCTCACCCACAACACCCTGAACGACTCGTTCATCATCCTGGACGAGGCGCAGAACACCTCGGCCGAGCAGATGAAGATGTTCCTCACCCGGCTGGGCTTCGGCTCGCAGGTGGTGGTGACCGGCGACGTCACCCAGGTCGACCTGCCGTCCGGCCAGGTCAGCGGGCTGCGCGTGGTGCAGGACATCCTCGACGGCCTCGAGGACATTCACTTCGCCCGGCTGACCAGTCACGATGTCGTCCGGCACCGGCTGGTCGGCAAGATCGTCGACGCCTACGAGCGGTACGACGCGCAGGGGCGGCAGGCCCAGCTGGACCGGGGCTCCCGGCCCGTCAGGCGGAAGGGCAGCTAGGGGACCCCTGATGAGCATCGATATCGCCAACGAGGCGGGCATCGAGGTCGACGAGGTGGGGCTGGCCGCGGTCGCCCGGTTCACGCTGGACCAGATGCGGATCCACCCGCTGGCCGAGCTTTCCGTCCTGCTCGTGGATGAGCAGGCGATGACCGACCTGCACGAGCGCTGGATGGGCGAGCCGGGGCCGACGGACGTGCTCGCGTTCCCCATGGACGAGCTGCGCCCGCCGCACATGGACGGCAACCGGGCCGACCCGGGACCCGATCCGGGCCTGCTCGGTGACGTGGTGCTGTGCCCGCAGGTCGCCGCCGGGCAGGCGGAGAAGGCCGGCCACTCCACTCAGGATGAGCTCGAGCTGCTCTGCGTGCACGGCATCTTGCACCTGCTCGGTTACGACCACGCCGAGCCCGAGGAGCATGCCGCCATGTTCGGCACCCAGGACCAGCTGCTGAAGGCCTGGCGGGAGACGAAGGGGCAACCGGGCTTATGACCGCTCCAGCGTGGCTGCTGGTCGCTGCGGCCGTGCTCGCCCTCGTGGCTGGCTGGTGCGCGAACGCGGAGGCTGCGCTGGCGCTCGTCTCCGCCACCGGCGCGGCCGACCGCGCCGCCGGAGACAGGCAAACCCGGCTCAGCGTCGTGGCCGCCGACCTGCCCCGCTACATGAGCGTCCTGCTCCTGCTCAAGGGCATCTGCGAGATCGCCGCCGCGGTGCTGGTCACGGCGGCCTTCGCGAGCTGGCTGAGCGACGACTGGCGGGCGGTCCTGTCCGCGCTGGCCGTGGTGCTCGGGCTGCGCTACCTGCTGACTGGCGTGCGCCCGCAGACCGGGCGCATCGGCCCGCGGACCGAGCGCACCGCCCGGCGCGCGGCCGCGTTCCTGTACCCGCTGACCCGGGCCCTGGGCCCGCTGGCGGGGGTGCTCGTCGCGTGCGGCAACGCCCTGCCCCCGGCCCGCCGGACCCGGCCGCAGCCCGGCGAGGAGGGCCAGCAGGACCGGGCCGAGCTGCGCGGCCTGGTGGACTACCTGGAGCGCCGGACGGACATCGAGCCGGGCGAGCGGGATATGGTCCGCTCCGTCTTCGAGCTCGGCGACACCATCGTCAGGGAAGTCATGGTGCCCCGCACCGAGATGGTGTTCATCGAGGCCGACAAGACCGTCGAGCAGGGCCTGTCGCTGGCGCTGCGCAGCGGGTTCTCCCGGATCCCGGTGGTCGGCGAGAACGAGGACGACGTGGTGGGCATCGCCTACCTCAAGGACATCGTGGCCTGGTCGCACGAGCATCCCGGGGCCGACGCCACCGAGAAGGTCGCGACCGTGATGCGCCCGGCCAGCTACGTGCCCGACAGCAAGCCGGTGGACGAACTGCTCCGCCAGATGCAGGCGCAGCGCAGCCACGTGGCCATCGTGATCGACGAGTACGGCGGCACGGCCGGCCTGGCCACCATCGAGGACATCCTGGAGGAGATCGTCGGCGAGATCGCCGACGAGTACGACGACAACGAGCAGCCCCCGGTGGAGTGGCTCTCGCCCGGCTCCGCCCGGGTCACCGCCCGGCTCTCGGTGACCGAGCTCGGCGAGCTGTTCGGCGTCAGCCTGGAGGACGAGGACGTGGAGACGGTGGCCGGCCTGCTGGCCCGGGTCCTCGGCCGGGTCCCGATCGCGGGCTCGACCGGCACCGTCCACGGGCTGCGGCTCACCGCGGAGAACCTGGCGGGCCGGCGCAACAAGATCGGCACCGTGCTGGTGGAACGCGCGGGGGACGACGGCCCGTAGACTCGTCCAGGTGAGCGAAGTGACTCCCGGCCAGGAAGACCTCAAGATCATCACCCTGGCCCGGTCCACCCGGGCCCGGGTGGCGGCGTCCGAGGGCGCGGCGGTCCGCGACGAGACCGGCCGCACCTACACCGCCGCGGCGGTGGCCCTGCCGTCGCTGCGGCTGTCCGCGCTGCGCCTGGCCGTGGCCATGGCGGTATCCAGCGGCGCGGAGAAGCTCGAGGCGGCCGCGCTGGTCAGCGAGGCCGAGATGGACCCGGGTGACCTGGCCGTAATCCGCGACCTCGGCCCGGACGCGGTAGTGTTCCACGCCGCCCCGGACGGCACCATCCGCCAGGCGCTCCGCCCCTGACCGCGCCGCCCCTGACCGCGCCGCCCCTGACCGCGCCGCCCCTGACCGCGCCGCCCCTGACCGCGGAGCCCTGACCACTGCGTCCCTGACCGCCAGGTCCCTGGCCGTCAGGTCTCTGACGGCCGGGCCCGTGGCCGCTACGTCCCTGCCCGCCACGCCAGCCGCACCGGCGCCGCGGGCACGCCGTCGCTGAGCAGGCTGTCCACCAGGTCGCTCAGCCCGGCCGGCACGATCTTGTCGCCGGTTGCCCGCAGCTCGCCGGCCGTCCACCAGCGGTGCCCGGTGATGACCGAACGCTCGAGTGCTTCCTGCCCGTCCGTGTCGACCCGCGGTTCCGCCACCCGGACCAGGAAATAGGCGTCCGCCCCGAAGAAGGCCCGCCCGCCCGCGGTCGTCCACAGCCCGGCGCTCGTCGCCACCACCGGGCCGATGTCGGCCTCGGCCCGGACGTGCCCCGTCTCCTCGGCCAGCTCCCTGACCGCGGCGGCTTCCAGGCTCTCCCCGCGGTGCACCCCGCCGCCCGGCGTGAACCAGGCCGTTCCCCGCGGATCGGCCGCGCTGAACAGCAGGACCCGCCCGGCCGGATCGAGCACGAGCAGGCGGGCGGTGGGCCGGAATCGGGGCATGGGACGACGGTAGCGCCGCGCCTTTTCCCGGTACCAAACGAGTGAGGCTTTCCGCCCTCCTGTCATGCGCGAGAATAAGCAGGTGAACCATTCCCCGCCGGCCCCCGCGTTTCGATCCGGGTTTGCCTGCCTGGCAGGCCGTCCCAACGTGGGCAAGTCGACGCTGACCAACGCGCTGGTCGGTGCCAAGGTGGCGATTACCAGCGACCGGCCGCAGACCACCCGGCGGGTGATCCGCGGCATCGTGCACCGTCCGGACGCCCAGCTGATCCTGGTCGACACGCCCGGCTTGCACAAGCCGCGCACCCTGCTCGGCGAGCGGCTGGACAGCCTGGTCAGGAACACCCTCACCGAGGTCGACGTGATCGGCTTCTGCGTCCCGGCCACGGATCCGGTGGGGCCCGGCGACCGGTTCTTCGCCCGCGAGCTGGAGAACGTGAAGAAGACCCCCGTGGTGGTGGTCGTGACCAAATGCGACCAGGTGCCGCCCGAGCGGGTCGCCGAGCAGCTGCTGGCGGTGAGCGCCCTGGGCGACTGGGCCGACGTCGTCCCGGTCTCCGCGGTAACCGGCTACCAGCTCGACGTGCTCGCGGACGTCCTGGTCTCGCACCTGCCCGCGGGCGTGGCCCTGTACCCGGACGGCGAGCTGACCGACGAGCCGGAGCAGATCATGGTGGCCGAGCTGATCAGGGAGGCGGCGCTGGACGGCGTGCGGGACGAGCTGCCGCACTCGATCGCGGTGGTGGTCGAGGAGATGGGGCCGCGGCCCGGCCGCGACGACCTCACCGACGTGCACGCCGAGCTCTACGTCGAGCGGCCGACCCAGAAGGCCATCGTCATCGGCGCCGGGGGAGTGCGGCTGAAGGAAGTGGGCACCCGGGCCCGCCACCAGATCGAGGCGCTCCTCGGCACCAAGGTCTACCTCGACCTGCGCGTGAAGATCGCCAAGGACTGGCAGCGCAACCCCCGGCAGCTGCGCCGCCTGGGCTTCTACGACTGAGCCGGCTGGGCCCGGTCCGGCTGGGCCCGATCCGGCTGGGCCCGATCCGGCTGGGCCAGGACCTGGGTGGCCGGCAGTTCCCAGGACCGCTCGGTCTTGCCGATCAGCTGGTAGCCGAGCGTCTCGTTGATCCCGATCATGTGCCCGTTGGTCTCGGCATTGCTGGTCAGGATGTGCTTGACCTGCGGCTCGTGGCGGGCCAGCAGGTCCAGCATGGCGAGCTTGAGCCGCAGCCCCAGCCGGTGCCCGCGGTGTGCCCTGGCCACCGCGGTCAGCGCCTGGAAGCCCCACTCCGGCAGCTCCGGCCCGGTCTCGACCATGGTCAGGCCGGCCGGCTCGCCGGTGCCGTCATGGCACGCCATCACGGTGTACGGCACCATGCCGTGCACCCGCGCCCGCTCGTCGGTCGCCCGGACCCGGGCGGCGTCCCACCGCAGTTCCTGGTGGCTCGGATCGCGCGGGGCGTCCTCGCCCGCGCGGTTGAGCACGGCCACCTGGTCCAGGTGCTCCTCCGGCGTCGCGCCCGCCCAGCTGGTCAGCGAGTACCCGGCCGAAGCGGCCCGCGCCGCGTCCCGCAGCCCGGCCCGCCGTTCCGGCGGGAGGGCATCGGTGTCCGCCGCCCGCCGGATCTCGTTCAGCCCCCAGGTCGCCCCGGACGCCCGGGCGAACGCCTCTCCCGGCGAGGCCGCCCAGGCGTACCCGGTCAGCAGCTCGCGCCCGCCGGCGACCGCCCGCCCGGCGGCGTGCCGCAGCAGGGCGGTGCCGAGCCCGTGCCGCTGCCGCTGCGGCCGCACCGACAGGTCAAGGAAACTGAGGTGCCCGTTGTCCCGGTCCGGCAGCTCGAGCAGGTACCACCCGCCGATCCCGGCTGCGTCCTCCAGCAGCCAGGTCTCCCGCGGGTCGCCCATGAACCCGGTCTGCAGCCAGCCCAGGAAAACCCGCGGCGGCATCATCGGCGTGCCCGGGTCGTCCGCCTCCCTGGTCGCCCGGTGGATCTCGTAACAGGCATCGACCCGCTTCCCGTCCTCAGCCCCGAACCGCTCAATGCCCATCCCCCCAGCGAACCGCACCCCCGGCCTCGCCGCCACTCAATATCCGCCCCTGACGGATCCCAGTGATCTCGTCAGTCTCACCAGTCCCTGGAACTGCGGCCATTTCCCCGCTTTGGCGGAAATGAGGTATCGGATCTGTATCAGCCCCCGCGCAGCGGGGGCTGGCGGCGACATGATGGATCCTGCCTGCGCCGCAATGGCGGGGTACACGCCAGCGGCGGGGTGCTTGCGGGGAGTGTGCCGGCCGGCCAGGCAGAAGGGGATCGACAGTGCTGATCATCTTTGGCCTGCGCGTGTTCTTCCGGACGCTGGCGCAGGGCACCTTCCACTGCCGCCGCTGCGGCGGGGACCGCGAGTACCGTCACCGGGCCGGGCGCCGGTGGTTCACGCTGTTCTTCCTCCCGGTCATCCCGCTCAACGCGGTCGGCGAGCACGTTCAGTGCACCAGCTGCAAGACCCGCTACGTGACCGACGTGCTCAGCCAGCCCACCACCGCGCAGATGCAGGCGGCCCTGCCGGCCGGCATGCGAGCCGCTGTTTCCGCCATGCTGCGGTCCGGTGATCCGTCGAACCCGGCGTCACGGCAGCGCGCGATCGAGGCGGTCCGCGCGTCGGGCGTGCCGAACTACGACGAGACCATGCTCAACGCCGACCTCATGCAGCCGTTCGAGGCGATCCGCCCGGCCCTGAACCAGGTCGGCGGCCAGCTCGCCATCCAGGCCCGGGAGTGGTACCTGGCCGAGGTGATCCGCATCGCCATGGCGGACGGCCCGCTCAGCGAGTCCGAGCGGCACGCCTCGCTGGCCATCGGCGCCGACCTCGGCATGACCCAGGCTCAGGTCGTCGGCGTCGTCGCGATGACCGAGCAGTCGGCCGGCCGCGACTAGCCTGGCGCCGGGGCCGCGTATCCCGGCACCGCCGCCGGGTCGAGCTGCCAGGAGACGAAGGGCGCGCCGGAAGGGACGTAGCCGAGGGCGTCGTTGACCGCGATCATGTGCGTGTTGCCCGCGGCGTTCATTGTCTCCATCCGCTCCAGCTGCGGCTCGGTGGTCGCGAGCAGTTCGATCATGGCCAGCTTCAGCAGCAGGCCGAGCCGGTGCCCGCGGTGTTCCCGGGTGACCGCCGTGATCACCTGATGTCCCCAGCCCGGATCCTCCGGGTCCACGGCCATCTCGGTCATCGCGGCCAGGTCCCCGGTGTCGTCGTGCCGCGCTGCCACCGCGTACTGATGCGTCCCGTACCGGGGCTGCAGGTCGTTGACGCGTTCGCGGACGCGCTGGGCGTCCCACTCCTCAGCCGCGGCCCCGGGTTCACGGGGGGCGTCGCCCATCGCGTTGTAGATCGCCGCCACCGGTTCGGTGAACTCCCCGGGCACCGGCCCGGCCCACGACACCAGTGAGTAGCCGGCCGCGGCCCGCTCGGCCAGCCCGCGCAGCCGGGTGCGCGTGGCCTGGTCCAGGGTGGCGAGGTCGAGGATGCGCTGGATGTCCGCGAGGCCCGGCTTCGCCCCGGCCGCGCGCGCGAACGCCTCGCCGGGGGAGCCCGCGCGCGCGACGCCCTTGAGGACCGAGCGCCGGTTCGCCGCCGCCCGCCCGGCCGCGTGCCGCAGCAGGGCGCGTCCGGCGCCGCGCTGCCGCTCCGCCGGGTGCACGATCAGGTTCAGGTTCGCCTGGTCCAGGTTCTCCCGGGACGGCAGTTCCAGCCGGTACCAGCCCGGGACCGAGCCGTCCTCCCGGCGGGCCTGCCACAGTTCCCGCGGGTTGCCGTCCCAGCCGACCGCGAGCCAGCCCGCGTAGGCCCGGCCGGTGAACCACGGTGCTCCCGGTTCGTCGGCCCGCTGGGCGGCCAGGTACACCTCATGGCACACCCGTGCCCGCAGCGGGTCGGACGGGTCGGCCTGCTCGATGCGCATCCTCCCAGCCAACCGCCCCCGCCCCGGCGGCGCCACCGAATATCGTGCCCGCGGCACCACCGCACAGCACGCCGGCCCGCGCCGCGATGTGCCCGCGGCGCCACCGCCGCCGCCCGGCTGATATGGTGGGTCGCAATGTTGCGCGAGCTGCTCCTCCTTAGCGGCCGCGGCGGGGGCCGATAGGCCGGCTCCCTCGCCGCGGGGTGTTGGCGTGTCCGCTGGCCGTTAGTCAGGCATCACCCCGCCCACCAGCTTCGAGGAAGCAGCTCCAGACATGCAGCAAGAGCCCGCGTTCAAGCGCGTCACCCCCGTACGTCAGCAGCCCAGTGGCATGCCCTGCCATCGTTACTCGGCGTTCCCGCCCGTCGAGCTGCCGGACCGCACCTGGCCGTCGCAGACCATCACCACGGCCCCGCGCTGGCTTGCCACCGACCTGCGGGACGGCAACCAGGCGCTGGTCGACCCGATGAGCCCGGCCCGCAAGCACAAGATGTTCGAGCTGCTGGTGCGCATGGGCTACAAGGAGATCGAGGTCGGGTTCCCGGCCTCGGGCCAGACCGACTTCGACTTCATCCGCGAGCTCATCGAGGAAGACCGCATCCCGGACGACGTCCGGATCTCGGTGCTGACCCAGGCCCGCGAGGAACTGATCGAGCGCTCCATCCAGTCCCTGGCCGGCGCGCGGATGGCCACCGTCCACCTGTACAACGCGACGGCCCCGATTTTCCGCAAGGTGGTGTTCCGCATCGACCGCGAGGAGTGCAAGGCGCTCGCCGTCGAGGGCACCCGCCACGTCATGAAGTACGCCGAGCAGTACCTGGACGACACCGACTTCGGCTACGAGTACTCGCCCGAGATCTTCATGGATACCGAGCTCGACTTCGCCCTGGACACTTGTGCCGCGGTCATGGACGTCTGGCAGCCGGGCCCGGACCGGGAGATCATCCTGAACCTGCCGTGCACGGTCGAGCGGTCCACCCCGAACGTCTACGCCGACCAGATCGAGTGGATGAGCAGGAACCTGCCCAGCCGCGACCACGTGTGCGTGTCCGTGCACACCCACAACGACCGCGGCACCGCGGTCGCCGACGCCGAGCTGGCCGTGCTCGCGGGCGCCGACCGGATCGAGGGGTGCCTGTTCGGCAACGGCGAGCGCACCGGCAACGTGTGCCTGGTCAC
>JAICWX010000123.1 GCA_025934635.1 Streptosporangiaceae bacterium
CGATCTGGTGCCTGATCGGGCATGGCCTGGACCTCCCGTTCCGGTGGCCGCCCCTACGGCCAGCGCACAACTCAGCCAAATACTTGCGGGCACTTCTCAAAGACAGTAACTGGCCTGGCCGGCTCAAAGTGCCCAGCCGGGCCGTTCCGCGCAGAAACCGTGATGCCGCAGGCCGGTCCCCGCGACAAGCCCCCTGCCTGCATTTCCGCTTCTGCCGCCGACAGGGTGCTCTTCGGCTGCGTCCGCGGCCTGCTGTGCGTCCGCACCCGGTGTCGCTCAACCGAGGCTCAATGGCATGTCCTATTCTCGTAGCGAATTCACCGCCTGGAATGCGGCCCGTGTGCACGGGCCGGGAAGTGCGGGCGCCAGCAGGAGCGGGCGACGATGACCTGCCGCGGGCCGGACGCCGGGGGCGTGTGGTGCTCGGCGCACGCGGCGATCGGGCACCGGCGACTGTCGGTCATCGACCTCCCGGGCGGCGAGCAGCCGATGCGCGCGCCGGGTGAGGACGACGTCGTGCTGACGTTCAGCGGGGAGATCTACAACTTCACCGACCCGCGCCGCGAACTCGCGGCGCGCGGGCACCACTTCCGTACCCGCTCGGACACCGAGGTGCTGCTCCACAGCTATCTGGAATGGGGCGCGGAGTGCGTGCAGCGGCTGAACGGCATGTTCGCATTCGCCGTCTGGGACGGACGGACGCAGGAACTGCTGCTCGCCCGGGACCGGCTGGGCGTCAAGCCCCTCTACTACGCGCCGCAGGCGCAGGGCGTGCTGTTCGGGTCCGAGCCCAAGGCCGTCCTCGCGCACCCGCAGTTCCGCGGCGAGTCGGCCGGGACGGGATACGCACCTCCGCCTACTGGGCGCTTGCGGCCCGGGAGCACACCGACGACCTGGCGACCACAGCCGGCACCGTCCGGGAGCTGCTCGCGGACGCCGTGGACCGGCAGACGGTAGCCGACGTGCCGCTGTGCAGCCTGCTGTCGGGCGGCCTGGACTCCAGCGTGGTGTCCGCGCTGGCCGCCGGCAGCCTCAGGCGGCGGGACCACGCCAAGCTCGCCACCTTCTCGGTGGACTTCACCGGCAGCGCCGACGCCTTCACACCCGACCAGCTGCGGCCCAGCCACGACGAGCCGTTCGCCCGCGCCGAGCACATCGGATCCCGCCGTGACTGCTCTGACGGCTGAAGCCGTCAGCTTCTCAGGCCGCATGGACCTGATCAGAGCCCAGCCCGGCCCTGAGTGCTATGTTTCGTGCGCCGTTGACGTCGGCGTCCATCGGGCCGTGGACGGGGCAGATCACGGTGTCCTGCCGAGGGCGCGTGCATCTCGCCCCGCCCTGGTGGCAGGTTTTGCTGGTGTTCCGGGGGTCCACGAGCACGATTCGCCGGCCAGCTTCTTCCGCTTTGCCTGCGAGGGTGCTCGCGAACTGGCCCCAGCCAGCATCGAGGATCGAACGGTTGAGGCCGCTTTTGGCGGCCACGTTGACCCCCGGCTCATCCAGCGTGCCGGACGCCGAGCGGGTCATGTTGCCGATGCGCAGGTCTTCCAGGGCGATCACGTCGCACTCGTTGACGAGGGCGCGGGCGGTCTTGTGGTGGAAGTCGGCGCGGCGGTTCCGGATGCGGTAGTGGACTTCGGCGATCTTCGCCTTGGCGCGGCGGCGGTTCGCGGACCCGCGCTGTTTACGGGCCAGTGCCTGCTGCGCGGCGGCCAGCTCTGCCTCAGAGATCCGGGTGAACCTCGGGTTGGCGATGACCTCACCGTCGCTGGTGGTGGCGAACCGGGCCACGCCGACGTCCACGCCGATCTCCCGGCCGGCCGCCGGCAGCGGGCAGGCGGGTACGTCGTCGCAGGACAGCACCACGTACCAGCGGCGGCCTTCGCGCTTGAGGCTGATTGTCTTGACCCGGCCCTGCACGGCACGGTGGGCGTGGACTTTGACGTGGCCGATGCCCTGAAGGTAGACGCGCCCGGTATCGGGCTTCCACCGGCACCCGTCGCCGTCGGACGGCCATTCGGCAGAATCCCACCGGTCCAGAGCCTTGAACCGCGGATAGCCGGCCTTCTGCCCGGTCTTGCATCGCCGGTAGAACGCGGCCATCGCCTTGTCCAGACGGCGCAGGGTGGCCTGCTGGGAGGAGAACGACCACCGGCCCTGGTCCGGGTCAGCCGACCTGATATCACGGAGCTGCGCGGACTGCTGGCCGTACCGGACGCTGACCTTCCGCATCCGCCACGCCTCGCGGCGCTCCTCCAGGGCGGCGTTGTACAGCCGCTGGTGATCCCGCAGGCACTGGGAGGCACGGGAGACCTGCCCCGTGGTCGGGTAAATCCGGAACTTGTACGCGCGCCTCACCGGGCACGCTCTTTCCGCCAGGGCCGCTCATACTGCGTGTCGATGTACCGCTGTACCGTCGCGGCGGACACCGCGCCCACGGTTGCGGCGAAGTACGACCGGGACCACAAGGTCGGCAGCCGGGTCCGCAGGTGCGGGAACTCCTCCCGCAGCCGCCGGGAGGTGAAGCCCTTGAACTGGTTCGCGACGAACGCCGGGGAGTCTTTCGGGGTGGTCTTGACGAACAGGTGCACGTGGTCCGGCATCACCTCAAGTGCCACGATCCGCCACCCGTGCTCGGCGGCCCTGACCTCGATCAGTTCCCGCAGGCGGACACCGACCAGGCCGGCCAGCACCGGCCGGCGGTACTTCGGGCACCACACCACATGCAGGCCGAGGTTATACACTCCGCCAGCGGAAACCTGCACGTCACGAGGCACGTGCCTAGTATACTGGCCAGGTGTGCCTAACAGGATGAACGCCATGCCGGGGGACGCGATTCACCCGCCGCCTAAAGACGGCGGTCCCCTCGCGCAAAGACTGATGGACAGCCGCGCAGGAACCCGTCTTTGACCTGGCCGGGGCGGTGTGGCCAGACGTCGAGCCGGTGACCCGGCGGCTGCTGGTCGTGCCGGTGGGGTAGGCCGCGGCGATGACGGTCGGCCAGGTGGGCGCCAAGGTCAGGTTCCCGTTCTGCGCGGGGACCGGAAGGTGTCACCGGACTCGTTCGGGATAATTGACTCTGAACCCCGGCCGGCCGCCAGGGACCCGGGCGCGGGTCCCGGGACGTTAGGTTAGGCCAGTTCGTCCTTACTAATCGTGGCATCACGCTGGTGCTGGCCTGCACGGAGGAACCCCATGACCGAGACGATCACGCTTCCCGACGGGCAGGTAGCCGAGTCGCCAAACCCCCCGCGGCCGCCGAGCGACGGCGCCGCCCGGCACGCGATCGATGACGCCACCGCGCACCTCAGGGAACGGGCCGAGAAGATCAGGGCCAACCCCGAGGCTCACCTGCCCAAGCTCATCTTGTCCCAGCACGTGCGCGGGACCAGCATCCTGGACCGGATCGCGGACGCGGTCAACAAGTTCTGCGGCTCGATGTACGTGTTCATCGGCATCACGATCGGCATCGTGCTGTGGCTCTTCGCCGGCAACATCGTCGGCTTCGACAAGACGCCGTGGCCGCTGCTGCTCACCATCCTCAACCTGCCGCAGCTGTCCATCATGATCTCGCTGCAGGTCAGCGCCAACCGGGCGCAGACCGCGAGCGACCGCCGGGCCATCGCGGACCACGAGACCCTGATCGCGCTGCACGAGATGGCCAAGCAGCAGCTCGACATCCTGAACGGCCAGGACCGGGTGCTGGCCATGCTGGACACTTTCGCCAGCAAGGACATGCCCGGCCGCCAGCGCGACATCCAGGACTGCGTCGACAAGATCCTGGCCAAGGTCGACCCCGCGGCCACGGACACCTAAGGAGCAGAGCTGATGGACCGGTCCCGGCTAGAGGCCTTCAGCGACGGCGTGTTCGCCGTGGCGATCACGCTGCTCGCGCTCGATCTCACCGTGGAAGGGCACGGACACGAGCCGCTGATCGACCAACTGCACGGCAAGTGGCCGGCCTTCCTTGCCTTCCTGATCAGCTTCTTCATGATCGGCATCATCTGGGTCAACCATCACGCGCTGGTCAGGTCGATCACGAAGGTGGACCGCACACTGCTGTTCCTCAACCTGGTGCTGCTCCTGTTCGTCGTGCTGATCCCGTTCTCCACCGCGACCGAGGCATCCTATTTCCCGGCCAACGGCGGCGACGCCCAGCTGGCGATGGCGCTGTACGCCGGGGTTTTCCTTGGCATGTCGCTCGGCTTTGCCGCGATATTCGAGTGGACGCTACACGGCCGACGTGTATACCAGCCGCTGCCGCCGGAGCAGCACTGGCCGGCTCGGGTGCGGTTCGTCGGCGGCGGCCTGATCTACGTGATCGCCATCGTGGTCGCGCTGTTCAGCGCCGTCGCCTCGTTCGTGCTGATCGCGCTGACCGCCGTGTATTACATCTTCGAGCGCACCCCAGCCTCCCCCGGGCCTCCCGGCGGCGCGGGCAGCGGCGAGGAGACCGTCGCCTGAAACTGGCCAGATACATAGTTGCCATTAAGCAAGTGATTCGCTGTAGACTGGGTTAACGTGCGGCGAAGCTTGAGATCAGGGCACCTGAACGGGTCAGCGGATGGTACGGCGGGCGCTCACGGGGCGGCGGGAGGCAGCGCCGACGGCGGGCGGCCCGACCGGTACCGATGGGTCGCGCTGTCCAACACCACGCTGAGCATGACGATGGCGACGATCGACGCCTCGATCGTGATCATCGCGATGCCGGCCATCTTCCGCGGCATCCACCTGAACCCGCTCGACCCGGGCAACATCAGCTACCTGCTGTGGATGATCATCGGCTACCTGCTGGTCCAGTCGGTGCTGGTGGTGACGCTGGGCCGGCTCGGCGACATGTTCGGCCGGGTGAAGATCTACAACCTGGGCTTCGTCGTCTTCACGCTGGCCTCCATCGCGCTCTCGCTCGACCCGCTGACCGGCGCCGACGGGGCGATGTGGCTGATCGGCTGGCGCTTCGTGCAGGCGTTCGGCGGGGCGATGCTGATGGCCAACTCGGCCGCGATCCTGACCGACGCGTTCCCGGCGAACAAGCGCGGCATGGCGCTGGGCGTCAACCAGATCGCCGGGATCTCCGGGCAGTTCGTCGGGCTGCTGCTCGGCGGGCTGCTGGCCGCCTGGGACTGGCGCCTGGTGTTCTGGGTAAACGTGCCGTTCGGGCTGTTCGGCACCGTGTGGGCGTACAAGTCCCTGCGGGAGATCGCGACCACCCAGCGGGCCAGGATCGACTGGATCGGGAACGTCCTGTTCGTGATCGGCCTGGGTTCCCTGCTCGTCGCCATCACCTACGGCATCCAGCCCTACGGCGGGCACCCGACCGGGTGGAGCAACCCGTGGATCATCACCGGGCTGGCCGGCGGCGCCGCGGTGCTCGTGCTGTTCTGCGTCGTCGAGACCAAGATCGCCGAGCCGATGTTCCAGATGAGCCTGTTCAAGGTCAGGGCGTTCGCGCTCGGCAACCTGGCCAGCCTGCTCGGCTCGATCGCCCGCGGCGGACTGCAGTTCATGCTGGTCATCTGGCTGGCCGGCATCTGGCTGCCGCTGCACGGCTACGACTTCGCGGTCACCCCGCTGTGGGCCGGGATCTACATGCTGCCGCTCACCGCCGGGTTCCTGATCGCCGGGCCGATCTCGGGCACCCTGTCCGACCGGTACGGCCCGCGGCCGTTCGCCACCGCCGGGCTGGCGCTGGCCGCGCTGTGCTTCGGCGGGCTGATGCTGCTGCCGGTGAACTTCTCCTACTGGGTGTTCGCCCTGCTGATCCTCGGCAACGGGATCGGCTCGGGCCTGTTCGCCGCGCCCAATACCGCCGCGATCATGAGCGCGGTGCCGGTCAGGCACCGCGGCTCGGCCTCCGGCATGCGGTCGACCTTCCAGAACTCGGGCATGTCGCTGTCCATCGGCATCTTCTTCTCGCTGATGATCGCCGGCCTGGCCTCCACCTTGCCCACCACGCTGACCAGGGGGCTGACCGCCCAGGGGGTGCCGGCCGCGGTGGCCGCGCACGTCAGCCACCTGCCCCCGGTCAGCACGATGTTCGCCGCGCTGCTCGGCTACAACCCGATCCAGAACCTGCTGGCCCCGTCCGGGGTCCTGCATCACCTGCCCGCCGCCAACGTGGCGGTGCTCACCGGCAGGCAGTTCTTCCCGCACCTGATCGCGGCGCCGTTCCACCACGGCCTGGTCATCGTCTTCACCGCCGCCGCCATCATGTCGGTCACCGGCGCCCTGGTGTCGCTGCTGCGCGGCAAGCGCTTCTACTACGAGGACCCGGTGACCCCGCCGGAGCCGGCCAGGCCCGCGACCGCCGTCCCGGCCGGTCCCGGTGGCGCCGCAGCCGGGCCGAACGAGCTGGGATTCTCCGCCCCGGCCGGCGATCCGCGCGGTCCGGCCCGGCGCGATGCCGGGCCGGCGACGGGCGCGTAAACTGCGACCATGCCCCGCTATGAGTACCGCTGCCGCGCCTGCGGTGACACGTTCGAGCTGAACCGCCCGATGAGCGAATCCTCGGCTCCGTGCGCCTGCCCGCAGGGTCACGACGACACGGTCAAGCTGCTGTCCACCGTGGCGGTGGGCGGCCTGGCGGCCGGCCGCCCGGCGGCCGGCCCTTCCGGCGGCGGAGGCTGCTGCGGCGGGGCCTGCGGTTGCGGCTGACCGCCTGACCCGTCCCGCCCGCGCGCTTCCCGGACCGGGCTGTCTCATTTGAGACAGCCGGGCTGTCTCGCCTGGCGTAGCACACCGCATCCCCGCCTGATTGGCTTAGCTCGTCGGGTTAAGCGCATGTACGGAGGCGAGGGCGATGGCCGTGACCGTGGCTGTATCGGCAGAGGCAATGGGCGGGCGACACAGCTTCGGTCACGATCAGCTCGCCGCTGACGGTGAGGCGGCCGATCGGGGGCCTGCCCAGGATCAGATTGCCGAGATGGCATGGCTGCTGCGCGGCACGCGCGGCAGCGTACTCCTGGGCGGCAGCATATTGGGCGCGCTCTCGGTCGGAATCGCGCTGGAGGCCGCGTTCTCGCCCTCCGTACTGCGCCCCGGGCCGGCCGGCGTGGCGTGCGTCAGCCTGCTCGGCTGCCTGATCCTGTGCTGGCTGCGGGCCGCCTCGCTGCTGCTGCTGGCCAGCCGCCCGGTCCTCGACCAGCTGAACGACCACCGCTGGCGCACTGGCGCCCCGCTCGATCCCCGGGTACGGTGGCTGACCGGGCTGTCCGCGGACGGCGAGGCGGCCTGGAACTGGGCGCAGGTGAACCTCATGCTCGGCGCGGTCCGCCACCGCCGGGAGCGGATCCAGCTGGCCGACACCTGGACCTTCATCACGGTCGCGTGCTTCCTGGCCTGGACCGTGACGGTCTTGCTGGGAGCGTGAGCGGGCGCGGCCCCTCCCCTGGCTCCTTCCCGGCCTGCCGAGCAGCGTTCCCCCTGAGGCTCGGCGGGCCGGGAAGGCACGGTACCTCACAGTTTGTCAACGGAACCCGGATGGCTCATCGTAGAACCAGTACCGGTCATGACCCCCAGGCCGGCATCTGAGCCCAGCTACGGTGATATGGACCCGCAAGAGATAGTTCCCGCCCAGGGCTTCTGGGCCCTGCTCACGGACGAGGAGCGGGCCGGCCTCAACGGCCTCGGCCGGAGCACCGTCTTTCCGGCCGGCGCGGTCATGTGCGTCGAGGGCGACCCCGCCACCCACGTGTTCATCGTGGTAGAAGGCCTGGTCAAGGTGCTCTCGGCCACGGCCGACGGTCACGAGCTGATGCTCGCGCTGCGCGGTGACGGCGACATCCTCGGCGAGGTCGCGGGCGAGATCGGCGCCCCCCGCAACGCCACGATGCGGGCCATCGGCATGGTGCGGGCACTGATCGTGGCGCACGAGAGGTTCAGCTTGTTCCTGGACGCCCACCCGGGGGCCGGGCACGCCTACCGCCGCGTGGTCACGCACCGGTGGAGCGACGCGGATTCGAGGCTGCGCAGCCACCCGGTGACCAACGGGGCCCACCGGCTGGCGATCGTCCTGCTCGACCTGGCCATCCGGTACGGCCGCAAGACCGATGAGGGCGTGCACATCGCGGTTTCCCTGTCGCAGGAAGAGCTAGCCAGCCTGGCCGGCGCGTCGCGCGCCACGGTGACGCGCGCCCTGAGCAACTGGCGGAAGCGGGGCATCATCCGGACCGGCCAGCGGGACATCACGATCACCGGCTTCGACGACCTGCGGAGGATCGCCGGGCACCAGGCGTAGCGACTCCGCCGCTTCGTACCTCGCCGCGGTCCTGCTGGCAGTGCCCACCGCCCACCGGCTGGCCGTCACCAGCCCGAGCACCACGATCACCGCGCCCATGGCCGCCAGCAGCAGCCAGCCGGCGTGGCTGGCCGCCACGAACCCGGTCCGCAGCGGCTGGCCGCGCAGGTTCCCGGCCAGCAGCGAGCCGGCCACGGCGATGCCCAGGACCTGGCCGATCTGGCGGCTGGTGGAGGCGATGCCGGAGGCCACGCCGGCCTGCGAGGCCGGCAGGCCGGACACCGCCGTGTACGTGATCGGGGCGTTGATCACCCCGCCGCCGATGCCGAACACGACGAAGGCGACGGCCAGCGGCGCCAGCGCCGAGGACGCGGTGAGCCGGGACAGCAGCAGGCCGCCCGCGGCCAGCGCCAGGCCGGCCGCCACCATGGGCAGCCGCGCCCCGCGCCGGGCGAGAACCCGGCTGGACACCAGCGCGCCGAGGGCCACCATGGTCGCCATCGGCAGCAGGTGCAGGCCCGCGCTCACCGCGGACAGCCCGCGCACTTCCTGCAGGTACAGCGTGGCCAGGAAGAGAAAGCCGCCGACGGCGGCGGTGGCGCTGATCGCGGTCAGCACCGCGCCCGCCAGCGGCGCGCTGCGGAAGAACCGGGGGTCGAGCACGGGATCGGTCCGCCGGGCCTCGTAGCCCCCGAACGCGGCGAGGGCCGCCGCCGCCACCGCGAACAGCGCCACGATGACCGGCGAGCGCCAGCCGAGGGCCGGCCCCTCGATGATCGCGTAGGTCAGCGACCCGAGCATGACGATGATCAGCGCCTGCCCCACCGGGTCCGGCCGGCGCGGCCGGGGCGCCCGCGACTCCGGCACGAACCGGGCGGTCAGCGCGATGGCGGCCAGGCCGACCGGGATGTTCACGTAGAACGTGCCCCGCCAGCCGATGGAGTCGACCAGGAAGCCGCCGATGACCGGCCCGAGCGACATGGACAGGCCGTAAGTGGCGCTCCAGACGCCGATCGCGCGGGCGCGCTCGGTCTTGTCGGTGAAGGTGTTGGTGATGATGGACATCGCCACCGGGTTGAGCATGGAGCCGCCGATGGCCTGCATCATCCGGAACGCGACCAGCCAGCCCAGGCCCGGCGCCAGGCTGCACAGCGCGGAACCCGCGGTGAAGACGGCCAGGCCGGTCTGGAAGACGCGGCGGCGGCCGATCCGGTCGGCGGTCGCCCCGGACAGCATCAGCAAGCTGGCGAGCACGAGCGCGTAGCCGTCGACGGTCCACTGCAGGCCGGCCACCGAGGCGTGCAGGTCCCGTCCGATGGACGGCAGCGCGATGTTCACGATCGTGCTGTCCAGGCCCACGATGAACAGGCTGGACGAGCAGATCACGAGCACCAGCAGGCGCCGGCGGCGGCTGAGCTCTGGCAGCGCTATCACCCGGCCTGACTGGAATGAAACGTAGTTGCGTCCCTGCAACTAACTATTTCGGGTGCCGGGCGGCGAGCCAAGGCCGGATGGCTGAGATTTTCGTCACCGGGGAGTGAGCAGGCCAGGTTTCAGTCGGGCACGGGATCACCCTCGGCCAGCCGGGCCGCGGTCGCCCGGGCCCACCTGGTCGTGCAGAGCAGGCCGAGCAGCAGGACGGCGTAGCCGCAGCCCGCGAGGATCCACCAGCCCGCGTGGGCGGCCCGGACGAAGCCGTCCTGCATCGACCCGCGGATGCTGGCGGCCAGGACCGATCCCACGATGGCCACGCCCAGCGACTGGCCGAGCTGCCGGCTGGCGGAGTTCATGCCGGAGGCCATCCCCGCCTGGGTCTTCGGCACGCCGGACATCACCCCGTTGGTGATCGGCGAGCTCACCATGCCGGCCCCGACGCCGAACATCGCGTAGGTGACGACCAGGTACAGGTGCTCGGTCGAGCCGGTCAGCCGGGACAGCGCGGCACTGCTGATGGTCATGGCGGCGCCCGCGATGATCAGCGGGACCCGCGGGCCCCGCTTGGCGACCATCCGGCCGGCCAGCGGGGCGCACAGCGCCATGACCACCGGCATCGGCAGGATCGTCAGGCCGGCCTGCAGCGCCGACAGGCCCCGCACGTCCTGCAGGTACAGCGTGGACAGGAACAGGAAGCCGGCCATCGCCGCGATCGCGCAGACCGCGCTCAGGTTGGCCCCCGCGAACGGCACGCTGCGGAAGAACCTCAGGTCGACCACGGGTTCGGGGCGACGGGGCTCGTAGGCGAGCAGGACCGCGAGCGCGGCGGTCGCCAGCGCGAAAAAACCGAAGATCTCCGGCGAGCGCCAGCCGAGCGCGGGACCCTCGATGATCGCGTAGGCGAGCGAGCCGAGCATCACGATGATGACGAACTGGCCCACCGGATCGGCACGGCGTGCCCGCGGTGCCCGCGAGTCCGGGACGAACAGCGCGGTCAGCGAGATGGCCGCCAGGCCGACGGGGATGTTCGCCCAGAAGATGCCGCGCCAGCCGACGGTCCCGACCAGGACGCCGCCGAGCACCGGGCCGAGCGCCATGGACAGGCCGAACACGCCGTCCCAGACGCCGATCGCGCGGGCGCGCTCGGCCCGCCCGGTGAACGTGTTCGTGATGATGCCCAGCGCCGCCGGGTTGAGCATCGAGCCGCCCACGCCCTGCAGGATCCGGAACCCGATCAGCCAGCCCAGGCCCGGGGCCAGGCTGCACAGCCAGGAGCCGAGGGTGAACAGCGACAGGCCCACCTGGAAGATGGTCCGGCGGCCGACCCGGTCGGCGAGCGCGCCGGCGAACATCAGCAGCGCGGCCAGCGCGATGGTGTAGGAGGCGACCGTCCACTGCAGCCCGGACACGCCGGCGTGCAGTTCCCGCCCGATGGTGGGCAGCCCGACGTTCACGATGGTGTTGTCCAGGCCCACCATGAACAGGCTCATGCAGCAGACCGCGAGCATGAGGGCGCGCCGCCCGGAGCTGATCCCGGCCGGCCCGGGGGCCGGGTGCGGATAGGGGCGGAGACCTGGCTGGCGGGCGCCGGACTCGAGGCCCGGGACCGGCCCGGGCTTACGTTCTGGTAGTCGATCAGGCACGATGTGTGACCTCTGGCGGGCAGTTCTCCCTGGTGCCTGCATCGTGCGAACCCCTTGGGTCGTACTCGCCGCGGACGAGTACTGCCTATCTATGACACGTCTGGCGCGGGGCCGTGGTTCGGGCTCATCGCCGATGTTCCCGGCCAGCGGACCGGGAGCTTGTCGATCCCGTAGATGCCCTCGATGCCGCCCAGCTGGGGCGGGCCGTCCAGGGTGAGGCCGGGAGCGCGCGGCGCGAGGAACGCCAGCGCCTCCTCGAGCTCGGCCCGGGCCAGGTTCGCGCCCGGGCAGTAGTGGGCGCCCGCCCCGAACGTGAGCACCCGGCCCGCCCGGGCGGCGGTGATGTCGAAGCTCTCGCCGCCCTCGCCCTCGCGGTTGGCCCGCTCGGCGCAGACCGCCACGATCGTGCCCGCCGGGAAGATGACGTCACGGAACTCCACCTGCTCCAGGCAGATCCGCGCGGTGAACGGCGTGACCGGCTCGAACCGCAGCACCTCGTCGACCGCACGCGGTGCGAGGCCGGGGTCGGCGGCCAGCCGCGCCCACTGGCCGGGATGGGCGGCGAACAGCCGGATCGCGTGCGCGAGCTGGCCCGCGGTGGTGTCGATGCCGCCCGCCAGCAGGTTCACCACCAGCTGCACGCACTCGCCGGCCGACAGCCGGTCACCCTGATCCCGGGCCGCCAGCAGCGAGCTGATCAGGTCATCGCCGGGCGCCGCGCGCCTGGCCTCGAGCAGCCCGGTCACGTAGGCCTCGACCTCGGTGACCGCCCGCTCGATCTCGTCGCGGCTGGCATCGAGGGCCCGGATGTCGAACTGCCGCTGCACCCAGGTGGACCAGGCGTGCAGTCGCCCGGCGTCCTGCTGCGGCGCGCCGAGCACGGTCGCGATCGTCAGCGCGGGATACGGCCGGGCCACCGCGGCGACGAAGTCACAGCCGCCGCCGTCGGCGACCTGCGCCCACAGTCCCGCCAGGAAGCCGCGCATCACCGGGCGCCACCGGTCGGCGGCCCGCGGCGTCAGAGCCGGCCCGACCAGCGCCCGGAGCCGCCGGTGGTGCTCGCCGCCGAGGTTCAGGATGTTGGCGTCGATGTGCTCGGCCAGCGGGCCGCTGCTCACCCCGAAGAACCCGGCGATCTGGCGGCCGGGGAACGCGGTCTTCTTCGACCGCAGGAAGAACTCGCCCGCGTCGTGATCGAGCACCAGGTAAGCCAGTGGTGACCTGGCCAGCCAGCCGTGCTGGCGGATCCCGGCGAGCTGGGCGTGATAGCGATCAGCCGGGACGTCCGGCTCCGCGTAATCGAACGCCGGCAGGTCAAGATCGGACACAAGGTTCATAACAGATATGACGGTACACGGTTGCTGGATGTAGTCAAGTGGTTACGTTTAGCACTTCCGCACCGTTTCACCCTGCACGATGAGCGTCCGCAGTCTAGATTTGCTAGCTAACGGGCTGTTGTCCAAGGTAGCAACGTGCCGAGGGGGGAGGGGAGAGCCATTAGCCGCAGACTTCTACAGCTGGTCATACCGGTAACTCCGGAGCGGAGGATGTTCCGGATCCATGACCCGTCTGTCGACCCGGACGCCCCCGGTGGTCCGCTGCCCCCGGTCGGCGCCTTGATCAGCACCAACCGCGAGCAGCTGTGGGTCGGCAGCCTGCAGGAGGACATCGACGTCCGGCTCGTCCTCGAGGAATGGGACGAGGCGCCGCCGCCGTGCGGTGACGCCTGGGACGAAGAGGCCAAGGGCGCGATCTACCTGCGCGGCCAGCTGAGCATCAGCATGGGCCTGGCCGGCACCGCCGTCCGCGGCCTGCGGCTGGCGGGCGGGGTCGGGGACTACTCGGTGCGGGTGTACGCGGGGAACCGCGACCAGGTCACGCGGCGCTACGCGCAGCTCTTCGACCACCACCGCAACCCGCTCAGCGACGAGTTCCAGCAGGAGAAGAAGACGCTCGAGGGGCTCGAGCGCTACCTCGTCCAGCTGTGGCGGGAATCCTTAGGGGGCTAAGGTCCTGCGGCCGGCGCCGGCGCCTGACCGGCGGCCTGATCCTGGGACTGCGACGCCTTGGCGCCCGCGGCGGGCTTGGCTGACGACGTCGCGCTGGAGGTCGCGCTCACGCTGGCACTGGCGGACGCGGGCGCGTGACTCGGCGGGGGCGGGGTGCTCCCGGTGGCCGTGATCGCGGTGTTGCCCGGGGTGCCCGCACTCGGCGTGGCGGGGGTGCGCGCGCTGTGCGCGCGGAACGGGATCATCGCGTAGACCATCAACGACACCATCGCGACGAGCAGCACCGTGAACAGCGAGCCGATGATGCGCGCCCGGGGGGAGCGCAGGACGCGAGCCGGCCCGGGCCGCCGGAATGCCGTCATGCAGGTGGCAAGACCGGGGTCGTCAGCCGCGAGCCGCCGTTCGATCTCGGCCAGCGCGCGCTGCTCGTCCATCGACAGGGCCATTCAGCAACCTCCGCGTCGTGCTCCGGGGTGACTACCCTCTCACTATGCCTCAGGAGGGGTCTTTATCCAATTGTTCTGGCTTCGTACTTCGCCCGTTTTTCAGGGTGAGTGCCCGCCGCCCCTTCGATCCTCTAATGCCCCGCTCAGCGGCAGGTTACGCCATCGCGCCGGATGGACCGCCGCCGCCGCGCCGCGTTGAATACTGACGGCGACCCACGGCCCGCCATGCTTGTCATCATCGAACATCCATTCTATCGTGAAGGGCATGCGCTGGGATAGTCTGCGGCTCGACGAGCCGCCGGAAGCCGAGGTCAGCGACCTGTTCACGGCCGCCGGGCAGGGGGCCGTCCGCCGGGAAGGAACGCTCCCGCTGATCGAGCGCGGCGCGGTCGCCCGCACCTTTGATACGCCCGGCTTCCGCGGCATGACCTTTTACGAGGTACAGGCCAGGTCGGTGGTGAACCGGGTACCCGAGGCCTCCCGGATGCCGTTCCGGTGGACCGTCAACCCCTACCGAGGCTGCCAGCATTCGTGTGTTTACTGCAGCTCTGGTGAGACGCCCATCCTGATGGCGGACGGCCGCACCAAGCCGCTGGCGGAGGTGCGTACCGGCGATGAAATCTACGGCACGGTGCGCCAGGGCTACTACCGCCGGTACGCGCTGACGACGGTGCTCGCGCACTGGTCCACGGTCAAGCCCGCCTACCGTGTCATCCTGGAGGACGGCACGCGGCTGATCTCCAGCGGTGATCACCGCTTCCTGACCGAGCGGGGCTGGAAGCACGTGACCGGGACCGGGCAAGGTCCGCTGCAGCGCCCGCACCTGACCGTCAGCAACAAGCTGATGGGCGTGGGCGGGTTCGCGGAGCCGCCCAAGGAGACCGCCGCCTACCGGCGCGGCTACCTGTGCGGCATGATCCGCGGAGACGGGACCATCGGGCACTATCCATGCCGCGATTCCTACGTTCACCGGTTTCGCCTGGCGCTGGCCGATCCGGAAGGACTCGCCAGGACCGCGAGCTACCTCACCCGCGCGGGCATCGGCTGCAAGGAATTCACCTTCTCCGAAGAGTCGGCCACCCGCCGCCGGGTGATGGCGATCCGCACCGACAGGCGCGATGAGGTCCGGACGATCGAATGGCTGATCGGCTGGCCGGACAACCCGTCCGCCGACTGGCGCAAGGGTTTCCTGGCCGGAATCTTCGACGCCGAGGGCAGCTACAGCAGAGGAATCCTGCGGATCCCGAACACCGATCCGCGGATTATCAGCCGGACAACGTCCTCGCTGGAGTCGCTCGGCTTCGATTTCGCCGTGGAGCCGCAGAACCGGCCGAACGGGCTGATCTCCATCCGGTTGCGCGGCGGGCTCCGGCAGGCGCTGAGGTTCTTCCATACCGTTGACCCCGCGATCACCAGGAAGCGCTCCATCGACGGCGTGGCCATCAAGAGCGACGCCCGGCTCCGCATCGTGGCCATCGAATCGCTGGGCCTGGACGTGCCGATGTACGACATCACCACCGGCACCGGCGACTTCATCGCCAACGGGGTGGTCAGCCATAACTGCTTCGCCCGGAACTCCCACACCTACCTGGACATGGACGCGGGCGCCGACTTCAACACGCGGGTCGTGGTCAAGGTGAACGCGCCCGAGCTGGTCCGCAAGAAGCTGGCCTCGCCGCGCTGGGCGGGCGAGCACATCGCGGTCGGCATGAACGTGGACTGCTACCAGCGGGCCGAGGGCCGCTACCAGCTGATGCCCGGCATCATCGGCGCGCTCACGGCCGCCGCCAACCCGTTCTCGATCCTGACCAAGGGCACGCTGATCCTGCGCGATACCGAGCTGCTGGCCGCGGCGGCCGAGGTCACCGAGGTGGGCCTCAACGTGTCGGCCGGTTTCACCGACAAGGACCTGTGGCGCTCCATCGAGCCGGGCACCCCGGCGCCGGCCCGGCGGCTGGAGGCGTGCGCCGCGCTGAACGAGCGCGGGCTGCCCTGCGGCGTGCTGATGGGCCCGGTGGTCCCGTTCCTGTCCGACTCCCCCGCCCAGCTCGACGAGACCGTCCGGCAGATCGCGGCCACCGGCGCCCGGCACGTCGCGCCCATCGTCCTGCACCTGCGGCCGGGCACCCGTGAGTGGTTCTTCGCCTGGCTCCGGGCCCAGCACCCGGAGCTGGTCGGCCGGTACCTGGAGCTGTACGGCCACGGAGCCTACGCCCCGAAGTCCTACCAGAACCGGATCGCCGGGCAGGTCCGCGAGCTGGCGGACAAGTACGGCATCGGCCGTCCCCGCCCGGGTTCCGGGCGGGGCGCCCCGTCCCGCGGTTCCGCCCCGGTTTCCCAGGCCGTCCCGGCTCCCCCGTCCGGGCCTGCGCGCGAGATCGAGGCGCCGCGCCGGACAGCCGCCCCGCCGGAGCAGCTCACCCTGCTCTAGCAGCAGCCGCCCGGGCCGCCGTTACCGGCGGCCTCTGCTGCGACCTTTTGCTTCAGCGGGCCCTGGGCCAGCTCGGGGTGGTCGTACTCGTCGTGCCAGTTCCACCAGTCGTACGGCGCGCTCTGCGGGTAGCCCTCGGGCGAGTCCTCCCAGGTCTCCTGGCGCCCGAGCGCGGTCAGGTCGAGGTAGCTCCAGGTGCTGCCGAGTGCCTCGTCGCCGCGGTTGTCGGTGAAGTAGGTGCGGAACACCTGGTCGCCGTCGCGGATGAAGGCGTTCGTGCCGTGCCACTGGTCCACGCCGAAGTCGATGTCCCAGTCGCTGGTGATGGTGTACCAGGGCATCGTCCAGCCCATCCGCTCCTTCAGCCGGGCGATGTCGGCCTGCGGGGCGCGGGAGGCGTAGGCGAAGGCGGTGTCGCGGGCGTTCAGGTGCACCACGTCGGCGACCTGATCGGCCATCATCGAGCAGCCGTGGCACGCGTGGTCCGGCCAGCCGACCACGCCGGGCTCGAAGAAGGCCCGGTAGATGACCAGCTGGCGGCGCCCCCCGAACAGGTCCAGCAGGCTCGCCGGGCCGCCAGGGCCGTCGAACGCGTAGGGCTTGTCCACCGCCAGCCACGGCATGCGCCGGCGCTCGGCGGCCAGCACGTCCCGGGCCCGGGTGAGCTCCTTCTCCTTGACCAGGAGCTGCTCACGCGCCGCTTCCCATTCCGTCGCCGTCACGACCGGAGGGGTCTTCATCATGGTTCCTTCCCTTCACTAAGTTTTCGTGCTGTCGAGGTGGTCCTTCAGCGCGCCGAGCGGCCCGTCCCAGTCGCGCGCGAGCGCGGCCAGGAACTGCTGGGCCACCCGCATCGGGGCGGAGCGCAGCCGGTAGCGCACCCGGCGCCGCTCCCCCGGCTCGGCCGTGACCAGGCCGGCCTCGGCCAGCAGGGCCAGGTGCTTGGCGATGGCCTGCCGCGTGATCGGCAGCCGGGCGGCGAGATCGGTGGCGGTAGCCGGCCCGCCCGCGGCCAGCGCGGCCAAGATGGCGCGCCGGCTCGGGTCGGCCAGGGCCGCGAAGACCTGCTCGGCGATCGCCTCGGGGTCAGGCGGCATCGAGGTAGGCGGCCAGTTCGCCCAGCTCGCTCGCCCACCCCTGGGTGTTGCCGTCGTACGCCTTGCGGTAGGCATCCTCCGGCAGCTGGGCGAAGCCGCTCTCGGTGACGGTCAGCCGGGTGCCCGCGCCATCCGGCTCGAGCGTGAACTCGACATAGGTCCGGCGCGGGTCGTCCTCGGGCAGCCCGTAGATGTGCCAGGTGAACCCGAAGACCCGCGGTTCCTCCACCCGCTCCACGCGCATGTCGGCGGCGAAGCCATCGGTCCACTTCATCCAGGCCGTCCCCCCGGGCCGCAGGTCGATCCCGGCCTCGTTGCCGAACCAGGCGGCCAGCCCCTCGGGCGTGGTGAGCGCCGCCCACACCGCGGCCGGCGGGTGGGCAAGATCCATGGTCCGCTCGATGCGATCAGGAAAGGCCATGCCGTCCTCCACTAAATAGCAACTGATTGGTTGCCACATTATAGCAACCGTCTGGTTGCGTCAACATGACGGGCGGGACGGCTCGGCCTAATGGTGGATGCCGGGCGAAGGCATGCGGAGCGCAGGCGGCGGCACCGGAAGGGAGATCGCGAAGAAACGGGAAATGCCGCGACAGCGACGATAATTCAAGATATAACTTGACATGCCGCAGGCATGAGATACATCGTATTTCTTAAGCATATCATCAGACGATTTTTCCAGATGTGAGGAGGATGACGTGGCACGCGGGACCACGGGGGCGCCCCGTAATGCGCCAGGTCAGGACACGGGGAACACACGGGCTCCGGGGTCGGGGGACCCCGGAGCCCGTGGAGACCAGACGCGATCAGGCGGAAGCCGCCTGATCGCGTTCGTGTGCGGCCGCCGGACCAAGTACATCGTGGTGGTGTTCTGGATCCTGGTGGTCGCGGCCCTCGGGGGCCTGGCCGGCAAGCTACAGGGAGCGGAGAAGAACGACGCGTCGGCGTACCTGCCGTCGTCGGCGGAATCCACGCAGGAACTCAACCAGCAGAACCTGTTCCAGTCCAAGGACCTGAACCCCGCGCTGGTCGTGTACGTGCGCGACAGCGGGGTGACCGCGGCAGACATCCAGAAGGCGGCCGCCGACGCGCGCTACTTCGCCTCGCTGCCCGCCGTGAACGGCCGGGTCGCGCCGCCGGTGGTGTCGAAGGACCACAAGGCCATCCAGGTCGCCGTCGGCTCCGAACTCGGCTTCAACTCCGACATCGGCGGCTTCATCTCGAAGGTCAAGGGCCAGGCCACCAGGGACAGCGCCGGGCTGAACGTCTACGTCGGCGGCCCGGCCGCCAGCGCGGCCGACCAGATAAAGATCTTCAAGGGGATCGACTCGACCCTGCTGTACGCCACCTTGGCCGTGGTGATCATCCTGCTCTTGCTGACGTACCGCAGCCCGATCTTGTGGCTGCTGCCGATCTTGTCGGCGGGCGTGGCGCTGACCGTCGCTCAGGCCGTGATCTACCTGCTCACCCAGCACGCCAGCCTGACCGTCAACGGGCAGAGCGAGGGGATTCTCGTCGTCCTGGTGATCGGGGCGAGCACGGACTACGCGCTGCTGCTCATCGCCCGGTACCGGGAGGAGCTCCGCCGGCACACCGACCGGCACGAGGCGATGGCGGTGGCGCTGCGGCGGGCCGGCCCGGCCATCATCGCCAGCGGCCTGACCGTCGTGGCCGGCATGCTCGTCCTGCTCGCGGCGGAGTCCAACGACATCTCCGGGCTGGGCCCGGTGGCCGCGGTCGGGATCGCGGTCGGCCTGATCGCCATGGTCACGCTGCTGCCCGCGGTCCTGGTGATCTTCGGCCGGTGGATCTTCTGGCCGGTCCGGCCGGGTTACGGGACGCCGGAGCCGACCAGCCGGGGCATCTGGTCCCGGGTCGGCCGGGGCATCAGCCGCCACCCGCGGATGGTGTGGGTGGTCACCGCCCTGCTGCTGGCGGCCGGCGCGGCCGGGATGATCGGCTTCAAGTTCGGCACGCTCACCACGGCGCAGGCGTTCCGGGGCACTCCCCCGTCCATCTCCGCGCAGAACGTGCTGGCCAGGTACTTCCCGGCCGGCTCGGGCGAGCCGGTGCAGGTCGTCAGCACCGCGTCCGCCGCGGGCCAGGTCAGGACGGCGCTGGCGGGCACCCCCGGCATCGCCTCGGTCACCCAGCCGGTGACCAAGGACGGCAAGTCCTTCCTCCAGGCCACGATGACGCCGGCGCCGGACAGCCCGGCGGCGTACACCCTGGTGGACAAGATCCGGACCACCGTGCACGCGATCCCCGGCGCTCAGGCCGAGGTCGGCGGCGGGACCGCGATCCAGAAGGATGTCGAGAGCGCGGCGACTCACGACCGGAACCTGCTTATCCCGCTGATCCTGGTGGTGGTGTTCATCATCTTGGGCCTGCTGCTGCGGGCACTGGTGGCGCCGCTCGTGCTCATCGGGACCGTGGTCCTGTCGTTCGGGGCCGCGCTGGGCCTGTCGTCGCTGTTCTTCAAGCACGCGTTCGGCTTCGCGGGCGCGGATACCGGGATGCCGCTGTTCGTCTTCGTGTTCCTGGTGGCCCTGGGCATCGACTACAACATCTTCCTGATGACCCGGGTGCGGGAGGAGTCGATCAGGTCCGGGACCCGGCGCGGCGCGCTCACCGGCCTGGCCGCGACCGGCGGCGTCATCACCTCGGCGGGCCTGGTGCTGGCCGGCACCTTCGCCAGCCTGGCCACGCTGCCGCTGGTGGAGTTCACCGAGATCGGGTTCGCGGTGGCGCTGGGCGTCCTGCTCGATACGCTCATCGTCCGGTCGGTGCTCGTGACCTCGCTCACGCTGGATATGGGGCGGCACATCTGGTGGCCGAGCGCGCTGGCGCGTTCCGGCAGGCCAGAGGATCGCCCGGACGCGATCGGGGCGGAGGCTGGGGCCAACCCGGAAAGCAGGGCAGTCCGGGACGCCACCTAGAATATGGGTTCGTGGCGGAGGACCAGGTGACGCAGATGACACGCGGGACTGACTTGGCAGAGTACGGGTGCTGAGCCGTCAGAAGCCTCGCGGGCATCTTGGGACCGGGCGGCTCGCCGTCCGTACCGTCACCGTCCCCGACCCCGGGAACCTGCTCGAACGCCTCCCCCAGCCAGCCGTGGTCGCCTGGGTGCATCACGGGGCCGGCCTGGCCGGCTGGGGCGAGGCGGTCAGGGTCACGCTGCCGGCCGGGGAGGACAGGTTCACCGCCGGGGAGAAATGGCTTCGCTCGGTGTTCGACGCCGCCGACGTCGACGACCAGGTCCGGGTGCGCGGCTCGGGCCCGGTCGCGTTCGGCACCTTCACCTTCGACGCGTCCTCCGACGGCTCGGTCCTGATCGTCCCGCGGGTGATCCTCGGGCGGGACGGCCAGGGCCTGGCCTGGCTCACCACGGTGACCGAGCCCGGTGAGACCCCGCCCTCCGGCTGGCCGGAGGGCGGCGGACCCGCGCTGACCGAGCCAGCGGACCTGGAGTGGAGCGAGGGCAGCCTGCCGGGACCGCGCTGGAAGCAGGCGGTGGCCGACGCGGTGACCGCGATCAAGGCGGGCAGCCTGCGCAAGGTGGTGCTCGCCCGCGACGTGTTCGCCACCGCCGCCGAGCCCATCGACGCGCGGGTCCTGCTGCAGCGGCTGGCCCGGCGCTACCCGGACTGCTTCACGTTCGCCTGCGACGGCATGGTCGGCGCGACCCCCGAGCTGCTCGTCAGCCGGGACGGCCGGCAGGTGAGCGCGCTGGTGCTCGGCGGCACGCTGCCGCGCGGCGCCGACCCGGCGCAGGACCTCGCGCTGGGCCAGGAACTGCTGGCCTCGGCCAAGAACCACGAGGAGCACGCCTACGCGGTCGACTCGATCCGCGAGGCACTCGACCCGCTCTGCGAGACGCTGCACGTCGACGCCCGCCCGTCGCTGCTGAAGTTCCCGAACCTGCAGCACCTCGGCACCCGCGTCCGCGGCACCCTGGCCGCGAGCCCGAACCAGGCCATCCCGCGGTCGGCCCTGGCCCTGGCCGCCGCCGTGCACCCGCCGGCCGCCGTCTGCGGCACCCCGACCGCCGTCGCGCTCGACCTCATCCGCGAGCTCGAGCACATGGACCGGGAACGGTACGCCGGCCCGGTGGGCTGGGTCGACGCCGACGGGAACGGCGAGTGGGGCATCGCCCTGCGCAGCGCGCAGCTCTCCGGGCGCACCGCGCGGCTCTTCGCGGGATGCGGCATCGTGGCCGCCTCCGAGCCCGCGGCCGAGCTCGCCGAGACCCTGGTGAAGCTCCAGCCCATGCGGGGCGCGCTGGAAGACCGGAGCTGACACCTGCCCTCGTCCGGCCCGGTGTCTGCTTCACCTCATATCGAGTCTCAACTGCCGCACCCGGTTCGCAGCTCACACTCGTCACAGGGCTGACGCTGATCAGGTCCCGGCGCAGCGGCATGGATGCTCCACCCATGCCGTGATTGCGGCATCGATGCTCCATCCATGCCGTTAGCGCACCTTGCGGAGCCACTTCCAAGGGCGGCGGCCTGACGGCAAGCGCACCACGAGCATCACCCGCCCCGGCCGGTTCACCACTCGCTGCAGAAAGCCGGACCCTGTTGCTTAGCCTGAGCTCATCAGGACTGCGAGCGCGGCCAGATAAGAGATCTCTTAATCTGCTGTCGCCCCGGCGGCGGCCGGGGCCTACTCTCGGAAGAGATGAAGGAGGGTGTCAGCGGATGAGCGGCAACACCGAAGAAGTCCTCGAGGTGCTCCGCGAGGTATGGAGCGCGCAGGGGCAGCGGGCCGAGGACGTCGAGGACTGCGGCGACGTGAAGGCCTGCAAGCGGATGGCCGAGGTGGGCTTCGACGGCCTGGCCGAGGAAACCGACGGCGACCTGCGGCTCGCCTGGCGGACCCAGCTGGCCCGGGAGGGCAAGCTGAACCGCGGCGGGGGCAGCGTACGGGACCTGGTCCTCGGGCCAGAGTCCTAGCGGATGGAAGACCCGGGCACCGTCGGCGAGCTCACGCAGACGCTGCGCCAGGGCGGCTACCTGGCCGACCGCGGGCTGGCGACGGCGCTGTTCGTCGGGCTGTCGCTGAACCGGCCGATCCTGCTCGAGGGCGAGGTCGGGGTGGGCAAGACCGAGGTCGCCAAGGTGATGGCGTCGGTGTTCGGCCGCAAGCTGATCCGCCTGCAGTGCTACGAGGGGATCGACACCAACCAGGCGCTGTACGAATGGGACTACGCGCGACAGATGCTGCACATCCGGGCCCTGTCCGAGCAGCAGCTGGCCGGATCCGAGGCAGTGGACAAGCTGTTCGGCCCGAAGTTCCTGCTGGAACGGCCGCTGCTCGAAGCGGTCCGGGCCGGGGACGGCGCCGTGCTGCTGATCGACGAGATCGACCGGGCCGACGACGAGTTCGAGGCCTTCCTGCTCGAGGTGCTGTCGGACTTCCAGATCAGCATCCCCGAGATCGGCACGATCAAGGCGCAGAGCCCGCCGCTGGTGGTGCTCACCTCCAACCGGACCCGCGAGCTGCACGACGCGCTCAAGCGGCGCTGCCTGTACCACTGGATCGGCTACCCGGCGGCTGAGCGCGAGGTCGAGATCGTCCTGATCCGGGAGCCGGGCGTGCCCGCCGTGCTGGCCCGCAAGGTAGTCGCCGCGGTGCACCGGCTCCGCGAGCTCGACCTGGCCAAGCCGCCCGGGGTGGCGGAGACCATCGACTGGGCGCGGACCCTGGACTTCCTCGGCGAGACCGACCTGGCGCCCGGCAACGCGCTGGACACCCTCGGGGCCGTGGTCAAGGACCGCGATGACCTGGAAGTGGTCCGCGACAACCTGGAGGAGATCACCTCCGGTGCCTGACGCTCCGGTGCCTGACGCTCCGGTGCCTGACGCTCCGGTGCCTGACGCTCCGGTGCCTGA
>JAICWX010000548.1 GCA_025934635.1 Streptosporangiaceae bacterium
ACTACCCGGTGTCATTCATGTGCGCCTGGCTGGGAGTGTCACGCTCCGGCTATTACGCGTGGCGGGGCGCGGAGCCGTCACAGCGGTCGCGGGACGATTCTGCGCTTATCGCGGTGATGAAGAAGATCTATGAGGAAGCGCGGGGGAATCCTGGCGTGCGGCGGATGCGCGCGGGCCTGGCGGCGCTGGGCCAGCTGGTGTCACACAAGCGCGTGCACCGGCTGATGCAGGCCGCTGGCCTGCGCGGGCGTCACCCGCGGGCGTGGAAGCGGACCACCATCGGCGGGGACCGGCCAGTGCCGGCCCCGGACCGGATCGGCCGGGACTTCAGCGCCGCCCGCCCGGACATGAAATGGTGCGGTGATGTCACCTACGTAAAAACGTGGGACGGGTGGGCTTATCTCGCGACCGTCATTGACCTGCACTCACGCAAGGTAATTGGCTGGGCGGTCGCTTCGCACATGCGGGCCAGCCTGGTAATCGCCGCCCTCGACATGGCCATCATTGCCCGGAAACCGCCCCAGGGAGTCATCTTTCATTCTGATCGCGGCTGCCAGTATACTTCATCGCCGTTCGATGATCTCTGCAAGGAGAAGAAGATCCGGCGGTCTCTGGGAAGAACAGGGATCTGCCCCTTGACCGGCCAATCACGGGAAACCTGCAGGTCAGCGACACGCCGTGAGGTGACGGGATGCTTGCCTGGCGGTGACGGCGGCGATACACCTGTCCGCCATGAGCACGGGGGATTGCCTGCTGCGGCTTGAGCAGCGTGATGACGGCTGGGTGCTGGCCGGGCGGGAGGCTGACCGCTTCGGCCTCGTGAACGAGTACCTCTCGCACCTGGCGGACCGGAATTACTCGCCGAAGACGCTCCGGTCCTACGGGTTCGACCTGCTGGCGTTCTGCCGCTGGCTGCAGGCCGAGGAAATCGAGTTGGCGGCGGTCACGACGGACGTGCTGCTGCGGTTCCTGGCCGCCTGCCGTCAGGCCAGGGTGCCGGGCCGGCCAGGGCCGAACGTCGTGTCGATGTCCGGGCGGCGGCTTGACCAGTACGCGGCGGCCACGGTCAACCACCGGCTGATCGCCGTCTCGGGAATGTTCGCGTTCCGGTCCATGCGAGACCCGGATACGCCTAACCCGGTGCCGAAAGGCAGGGAGGCCCGCGGGGCCTCGCCTGGGCAGCGGAACGGGATGCTGGCGCATGCAGTCCGCCGCCCGACGGCCCGGTCGGCGCTGCGGCTGCGGGAACCGCGGCGGCTGCCCCGGGCGCTGGACCAGCGCGAGGCCGCGGAGCTGCTGGCCAGCTTCGGGACCTGGCGGGACCGGGCGATCGCCGGGCTGATGCTCTACTGCGGGCTGCGCAGCGGCGAGGTGCTCGGCCTGGACGTGACCGACGCGGACATCGGCGGCCGGTGGGTGCAGGTCACCGGCAAGGGCAACCGGGAACGGCGGGTGCCGCTGGATCCCGACGTCGGCGCGGTCATCCAGACGTACTTGCTGGCCGAGCGTCCCGAGACGGCCTGCGCCCGAATGTTCATCGTGGCCAAGGGGCCGCACCGCGGGCAGCCGCTGACGGAGGCCGGGCTCCGCCGGATCTTCCGCTACCACCGCGAGATCGCCGGCGTTCCCGCCGGGAGCCCGCACGCGCTGCGGCACACGTTCGGCACCGCCCTGGCCGAGGCCGGCGTCGATCTCGCGGTGATGCAGGCCCTGCTCGGCCACGCTCATGTCGATACCTCGGCCCGGTACGTCCACCTGGCCCCCGCGCACGTGAAGGCGGAATTCGATGCGGCTCGTGACCGTATGCGCTCCCGGGGCTGACCCGCGGCCGCTGCTGGCCGCCTATCGCCGTCATCTGGAGGGCACCGGGCGGGGCAGCGCCTCGTACTGGCGGGCGGCCCGGGACTTCTTCTCCCGCTGGCCGGACCCGGCGATGTGGGCCGCCGAGCCGCTGGAGGTGCGGCTGTCGGCCAGCTCGGCGCACCGGCCGGTGATCACGTTCCTCATGATCCACGGGCACCTGCGGCCCGGCTACGACTACTTGCTGGAACGCAAGATCTCCAGCCTCTGGCGCGAGCTGGGCGGAACCACGCTAGGCGAGGACCTCGCCCGCGTCCTTGACGCCGCGGCGCAGCTCGGGTTCAGCGAGCGGGTCGCGACCGCGAACGCGTCCCAGGTCCCGGCCCGGCTGCTGATCCAGACCGGACGGCGCCTCGGCGAGCTGACCGCCGCCGACCTGGACGACCTCGCCGCCGCCGGGCGGGAACGCGAGCAGCGCACCGGGCAGGGGTGGCGGCACTACCAGTCCGGGCTCAGTTTCACCCACCGGATCCTGTTCCACCTCGGCATCCTGGCCGTCCCGCCGGAGACCGGGCCGGAACCGGTCCCGTTCGCGGACCGGCTCCACGGCATCGCCCCTGTGATCGCCGCGGCCATGACGGCATACCTGGAACTGAAGCTGGCGACCTGCAAGCCCAAGACCGTTTCCAGCCTGGCCACCCGGCTGACGCACTTCGGCCGGTTCCTCACCGCGGCCGACCCCGGGCTGGCCGGCCTGGCGGCCCTGGACCGTCAGCGCCATATCGAGCCCTACCTCGCATCGGCCGCCGCGGCTGTCGACGGCCGCACCGGGACCGCGATCACTCCCGGGGAGCAGCAGCAGCGTGTCCTCGCGGCCCGGAACTTCCTCGCCGACATCACCGCCTGGGGCTGGGCTGACGCGCCCGCCCGGCAGCTCGTCTTCCCCAGTGACATCCCGAAGCTGCCCCGGGTCCTGCCGCGCTACCTGCCGGTGGACGCCGACCGGCGGCTCGCCGGCGCGCTGCGCGAGTCACCCTATGAGCTGGCCGCCTGCGCGCTGCTGCTCCAGCGGGCCTGCGGGCTGCGGATCGGCGAGCTGCTCGACCTCGAGCTCGACTGCGTCCACGAGGTCCCCGGCTCCGGCGCCTGGCTGAAAGTCCCGCTCGGCAAGCTCGACAGCGAACGGATGGTGCCGCTCGACGAGGAAACGCTCGCCCTGATCGACACGATTACCGGGATCCGCTCGCCCGGCCGGCCGGTGCGCCACCCGCGATACGGGCGGGCCGCCCAGTTCCTGTTCACCCACCACGGGCGCCGCCTGTCCCAGAACGCCCTGCGCGAGGAACTGGGCCGGGCGGCCCGGGCCGCCGGGCTCGGGCACGTCGTCCCGCACCAGCTCAGGCACACCTACGCCACGGCCCTGGTGAACGCCGGGGTCTCGTTGCAGGCACTGATGGCCCTGCTCGGGCACGTGTCCGCGGACATGAGCCTGCGCTACGGGAAGCTGTTCGACGCGACCGTCCGCACCGAGTACGAGCGAGCCCTCGACCTGGCCAAACAGCGACTCGGGACCATGCCCGCCGGCCGCGCGGGCCTTCCGCTCGCCGGCGTCACCGGCGGCGCCGGGTGGAAAGACGCGCCAGCGCTGAAGTCCCGGCTGGCCGGCGGGCTCTGCCTGCGGGCGCCCGCCCAGGGCGCCTGCGCCTACGCCAACATCTGCGAGCACTGCCCCAGCTTCCGGACCGACACCGGCTACCTCCCCGTCCTCGCAGCCCAGAAAGCCGACGCCGAGCAGCTGGCCCGCGACGCCGAAGAACGCGGCTGGATCAGCGAAGCTGACAGGCACCGCAAGCTCATCGCCCGCCTCGACGGCCTCATCGGCGGGGCGCAGGCCGGATGACCGGCCCAGACCGAACTGCCCGGGCCGAGCAGGCATGCGCCGAACTCTCCGGCGCGGGCCAGCCCGTCACCTTCACGGCCGTCGCCGCACGCGCCGGCATCGGACGCGCCACCCTCTACCGGGACCCCGCACTTCGCGCGCTCGTCGACGGGCGCCGCCACGACGCCGCCAGCGCGGGCACCCTCACCGGCCTGGCCGATGACATCACCGCCCTGCGCACCGCGATCGAGGCCGTCGCCGCCCGCGTCCGCCGCCACGAAGAACAAATCAGGCAACTCAACCGGAAAAAGAAATAAAGCAGCAGCCGGCATCCAGCGGCAGCGAATTGATTAACCGGCCAATGAATAACTCCAACAATATTGGCCGGTTAATGCTACGACAATGC
>JAICWX010000203.1 GCA_025934635.1 Streptosporangiaceae bacterium
TCAGGCCGAGGACGTTGGCGCCGCTGCCGTTCAGCACCAGGAAGGCGTCGTCGGCGCCGAAGACCTCGCGCAGCGCGGCGGTCGCCTGTCCGGTCCGCTCATCGGCACCGTAGGCGACCGCGTCGCCCGAGTTCGCGTCCAGGATCGCCTGGAGGACCGCGGGATGGACACCGGCGTGGTTGTCGCTGCCGAAGCTTCTGCGTTGTGTCATGTGATGAGCCTAGGACGCCGGCCCGGAGCCCTCACACTCCCGCCGGCCCTGCTTGACACCGCCGATTCCGCGGCACCGTCCCCGTAGTGACGAGCCTGTTCGCTCAGTCCGTCAGGCGGAAGGTGAGCTCCAGGCCGCACTCCGGGCAGGCCGCGGTCCGGGCCTCGTCCCCGTCCGGCGGCCAGGCCTCGACCGTCGCCTGGCAGGCCGGGCACGGTACCGCATCGGCTCCGGTGCGCGGTGCTCTGCCATCTCGGCCAGGTACCCGGCCAGGGGACTGAGCCCGACGCTGGCCCGCGTCGGCGTGCTGCGCGAGCAGCCACGCAGCGTCCGCGCCAGCCTCACCGGCCAGGGATTTCCCGGCCAGCCGACGTCGGCAATCAGTCGCCGCCGCCACCGCAGGTTCTCCGCCGGCCGCCGCCATGGCCCCGGTGTCCAGGGTGCGGCGGGCTTCCTGGTCGGCCGCGGCCCGCCGGAGCAGTTCCGCCCGCAGTTCCTCGTTCATGGCGTCACGACGGCCGGAGAGTGCTCAGGCGCCGCGGGCGGCTGCCTGCTCGAGCAACTGGACGCAGGTAGCACCGAACGGGTGGCCAGAAGCCTCCAGCGCCAGCGGGAGCGTGCTTGTCTCGGTCATCCCGGGCGAGACGTTCACCTCGAGGAACCAGGGCGTGCCCGCCTCGTCCACGATGAGGTCGGTCCGGGACAGGTCACGCAGGCCGAGCACCGTGTGGGCGGCGATGGCAATCCGCGCGGCCTCGTCCGCGACCTCGGCGGACAGCCGGGCCGGGACGTAGAACTCGGTCTTGCCCGCGGTGTACCGGGCGGCGTAATCGTACCCGCCCTCACCGGGGACGATCTCCACCACCGGGAGCGCCTGCGGGCCCTCGCCGAGGTCGACCACGCTGACCGCGACCTCGGTGCCGGCCACGAACCGCTCGATCAGCGCGGTGTCGCCGTAAGCGAAGCAGCTCAGCACCGCGGCCGGCAGCTCCGCGGCGGTACGGACCGCCCCGGCGCCCAGGGCCGAGCCGCCGCGCGACGGCTTGACGTACAGCGGCAGCCCCAGCCTGGCTACGATCAGGTCGATGACCGCGGCGGCCCCGAGATCGTGGAAGGTTTCCCTGGGCAGTGTCACGGACGGCGGCGTGGCCAGGCCCGCGGCGGCGGCCAGGGCCTTGGCGGTGGGCTTGTCGAAGGCCATCTGGCAGGCGCTGGCCACGGACCCGACGTAGGGCACGCCTAGCAGCCCGAGGACCTCCCTGATCGCGCCGTCCTCCCCGCAGACGCCGTGGATGGCGGGGAAGACGGCGCTGGGCGGGTCGGCTCGCAGCAGGGCAAGCAGGGCGGCGTCGGCGTCCGCGACGATGGCATGGATGCCCGCTTCGGCCAGGGCGTCGCGGACCCGGTCGCCGGACCGCAGGGAGACTTCCCGCTCCGGGGACAGGCCGCCGGCCAGGACGACGATACGCTCGAGATCGCTCATGATTTTGAAATACAGCCTTAACTAGGAAGCCGGGATCACGGGGCCGAAGTCATCCCGCAGCTGGACCTCGGTTTCGATCACCGCGGTAAGCCGGCGGATGCCTTCGTTTATCCGCTCCGGGGTGGGCAGCGAGTAGCACAGCCGGGCGTACTGGGCACCGGCGCCGTCGGCGTAGAAGCCCGTTCCCGGCACGTAGGCGACCCGCGACGAGATGGCCCGCGGCAGCATCGCCTTGGAGTTGATCCCGTCCGGGAGAGCGAGCCAGACGAAGAACCCGCCGGCCGGACGCGTCCAGTGGCAGTCCGGCGGCATCATCCGGGACAGCGCGCTCAGCATGGCGTCGCGACGTTCCCGGTAGAGCTCGCGGAAGTCCTTGATCTGCTCCAGCCAGGGCTGGGTGTTCAGGTACTCGCGCACGGTCAGCTGGGAGAAGCTGGAATGGCAGAGCACCGCCGACTCGGCCGCCAGGATCAGCTTCTCCCTGATCGCCGTCGGCGCCACCGCCCAGCCGACCCGCAGGCCGGCCGCGATGGTCTTGGAGAACGAGCCGAGGTAGACGACCCCGTCCGCGTCGTCGGCGCGCAGGGCGCGCATCGGCTCGCCGTCGAAACCGAGCAGGCCGTACGGGTTGTCCTCGACTACCAGCAGGCCCGCGCGGCGGCAGATGTCCAGGATGCGGGGGCGCCGGTCGGCGGCGAGAGTGACCCCGGCCGGATTCTGGAAGTTCGGCACGGTGTAGAGGAACTTGGCCTTGCGGCCCGCCGCGGCGGTACGCCGGATGGCCTCCTCCAGCGCCGCGGGGATCAGCCCGTCGTCGTCCATCGCCACGTGCACCACGTCCGCCTGGTAGGACGCGAAGGCGCCGAGCGCGCCGACGTAGGACGGTGCCTCGACCAGGATCACGTCCCCCGGATCGATGAAGATCCTGGTCAGCAGGTCTAGGGCCTGCTGCGAGCCGACCGTGACGACGATCTCGTCCGGATGGGCGCGGATCTGCTCGAGCTCCATGACATCGCAGATCCGCTCGCGCAGGCCCGCGTCTCCCTGCGCGGTGCAGTACTGCAGCGCGGTGGCACCCTGGGTAGCGACGAGCTGGCCCACCATGTCGCCGACGGCGTCGAGCGGGAGGGCCGACACGTACGGGGATCCGCCCGCCAGGGACACGATCTCGGGTCTGGCGGCGACGGCGAACAGAGCTCGGATCTCCGAAGCCACCATGCCAACCGCACGTTCGGCGTACTGGCCGACATAACGGTCGATTCGTTGCGGCTGGGAAATCGGCTGCTGTTCTGCAGTCACGGCCTCTCCTTGTTTCCTCGGGGGGACGATCCCCCCCAGACCCCCCCTGAGTTTGGGGGAGCTATCCGCCCCCCCAAGCCCCCCGGGACCCCCCTTCGGGGGGAAGACGGTGACCCTTAGATCTCTGGGCCGTACCGGGGGGCTATCCGGGGCCCTAAATCCGCTCGGGGCCGACGCGGGGTGAGTATCATGCCAGGATACGGGGTATCTCCCGGGAGCGCTTGCGGATAACGCCGGGGATGAGGATGTCACGTCGTATCGTCAACATCACGCTGGATAACCTCGGCGACCTGCCGCCGAAGTGCCGCAAATGCGTTTTCTGGGAACTTGGCCCGGTCAGCCGGGCGCGAGCCGAGGAAAACGGAGATCCGGAGCTCGAGAAGGAGTCCTGGGTTTCTTCTGTGCTGCTCGAGTGGGGAAGTTGCGGCAAGATCGCCTATGTTGACGGGGTGCCCGCCGGGTACATGCTGTTCGCCCCCCCGCAGTACGTGCCGCGCTCGATTGCCTTCCCCACCAGTCCGGTGAGCGCCGACGCGGTGCTGTTCATGACCGCCCACCTGCTCAGCGAGTTCGCCGGCGGTGGCATCGGCCGGATGCTCGTCCAGGCCATGGCCAAGGACCTGACCCGCCGCGGCGTGCGGGCCATCGAGGCCTTCGGCGACCGGCGGTGGGAGTCGCCGGGCGGGTGCCTGCTCCCGGTGGACTACCTGCTCGCGGTGGGGTTCAAGACGGTCCGCCCGCACCATCACTACCCGCGGCTGCGGATGGAGCTCAGGACCGTGCTCACCTGGCGGGAGGACGTCGAGGTGGCGCTGGAGCGGCTGCTCGGGTCCATGACGCCGTCGACCCCCCAGGGCGCCCTGCGGCCCGTATAGGACGGCCTGCGGGTCCCTGAGGGGCCGCTGAGATCTTCTCCGGTGCCGGGCACCGGAGACCATGGATCAGCCGGGTCAGATGAATTCGGCCAGCTCGCGGAGAATCGCCGTTTTCGGCTTGGCCCCGACGATCTGCTTGACGACCTGCCCGCCGGAGAACACGTTCATGGTCGGAATGGCCATGATGCCGTAACGCTGCGATACGGCGGGGTTCTCGTCGATGTTGAGCTTTACCACCGCGATCTTGTCCGCGTATTCGGTGGCGATCTCCTCGAGCACCGGAGCGACCATACGGCACGGGCCGCACCATTCGGCCCAGTAATCCACGATGACCGGCTTGTCGTTCTTCAGGACCTCCGCCTCGAAGGTCTCGTCCGTCACGACCTTGGTCGCGCCCACTTGCGATCACATCCTTAATGACTTGCGATGAGAAAACGTGCTGTCTAGTTTTCCTTGCTGGCCAGCCAGCGCTCGGCGTCGATCGCCGCCGCACAGCCGCTGCCGGCCGCGGTGACCGCCTGCCGGTACGTGTGGTCGACGACATCACCGCAGGCGAAGACGCCCTCGATGGCGGTGCGGGTAGACGGCTGGTCCACCATCAGGTAGCCCTCGTCGTCGGTCGCGAGCTGCTCGGTGAACAGGTCCGAGCGCGGGTCGTGGCCGATGGCCACGAACACCCCGGTCACCGGGAGGATGCTCTCGGTCCCGTCCTTGGTGCTCGTGAGCCGCAAGCCGGTGACCTTCTCCTCGCCCAGGACCTCCGCGACCTCGCTGTTCCACACGAACGTGATCTTGGGGTTGGCGAATGCCCGGTCCTGCATGATCTTCGAGGCCCGGAGCGTGTCGCGCCGGTGGACCACGGTCACCGACTTGCCGAACTTGGTGAGGAACATGGCCTCTTCCATGGCCGAGTCGCCGCCGCCGATGACCGCGATGTCGTGTCCGCGGAAGAAGAACCCGTCGCAGGTGGCGCACCAGGACACGCCGTGCCCGCCGAGCGCCTTCTCGCCCGGCACGCCGAGCTCCTTGTACCGCGAGCCGGTGGCGATGATGACCGCCCGGGCGAGATAGGTCCCGCTGTCGGTCTTGACCACCTTGGGCTCCGCGGTCAGGTCGACCTCGGTGACGTCGTCCGCCAGCAGCTCCGCGCCGAACCGCTCCGCCTGCTTGCGCATCGAGTCCATCAGGTCAGGGCCCATGATGGCGTCCGCGAAGCCGGGGAAGTTCTCCACCTCAGTGGTCTGCATGAGCGCGCCGCCCGCGGTGACCGAACCCTCGAAGACCAAGGGCTTCAGCTCGGCGCGAGCCGCGTAAAGTGCCGCCGTGTAACCGGACGGGCCGGATCCGATAATGATGACGTTCCGGACTTCGATTCCCGCTGCCAACCGTTATCAACCCCTCATCTGACTGGCTCTCCAGTGAACAGATACTAGGGCTCCGAGATTCCCTAAGGGACCGATGTCGTGGCGAGGACGTTACGGCTGGTCGCCGAGCAGTGCGGGCCCGCTATCCAGGCCACCTCATCCGTCCCGGTGCGGGCTACGACGAGAGTGACCGGCTGCCCGGCGAAGCGGGCGCTCTCCACCCGGACCAGGACGGCGCCGCCGGTCAGGTTCTGCACGCACGCCCGCAGCCGCGCGGACACCGGCTGCGAGGTACCGGAGCCCGCGGCGGGCACCGCCCGGACGAGCTCGGCCTCGACCTGGCGCTTGCGCATGGCCGGGTCGGCGGAGAAGTTGATGCTGCTGGCCACCAGGCTGAAGTTGGCCGCGGTTACCGGGTGCGGCCGCGGCACGGTCCCCTGGGCCCCGCGCACCGGCGGTGACAGCGGCGTGTCGACCGGGCCGCGGGCGGAGGCCTCGGCAGAGGGCGCCCCTTTCACGGGGGCGCTGGCCGCCGAGCCGGCCGCGGCGGAAGAGCTGGCGGCCTGGCCGGGCCCGACGGTGCGGCTCAGGCCGTAGCCGCCGGCGGCCAGCACGATGACGGCGACGGGGGCGAGCACGCGCGCCGACGCCAGCCGGAAACCCAGCCGCGGGGAACTGGGCCGTTGGGAACTGGGCCGTTGGGAACTGGGCCGCCGCGAACGGGGGCGGCGGGACGCCGGCCCACGATCCGTCGCGGGGTGGCCGGGGGAATCAGCGCCCGCCCGTTCGGCCTGATCTTTTCTGGCTACCTCGGCCGCGAGCACGGTGTCCAGCCGCTGGGCCACGCGATCCGGCATAACCGGCACCGGGACGGACGCGAGCAGCGCCGAGACCCCGGCGAGCTGGTCGCCCAGGGCCGTGCAGCGATCGCAGCCCGCCAGGTGCGCGGTGATCGAAGCACCGCGCCGCCCGGTGATGAGTCCCGCCCGGAACTCGGCCAGGACCTCCGCGTCCAGGTGCGCCATCTGCCCTCTCATGAGTCTGCTCCCGGTTGGACGCTCTCACTCGACGATCGGTTCCCTTGCAGGTGCGCCAGGTAGGGCAGCAGCCGGGCCCGGGCCCGGGCGCAGCGGCTCTTCACCGTGCCCGGCGAGGTGCCGAGGATGATGGCGGCGTCGGCCACCCCGAAGCCGAGCATGTCGACCACGACGAGCGCGGCCCGCTGCGGGGGCGGCAGCATCCGCAGGGCGGCGTTCACGTCCAGCCGGGTATCGGTGCTGCGGGTAGGATCGCCGTCCTGCGGCACCAGCGCCTCGAACGCCTGCTCGTCCCCGGTGGACAGAGCGGGCCGGGCGGCGCGGCGGCGCAGCCGGTCCAGGGACGCGTTCACCACGATCCGGTGCAGCCACGTGGTGACCGCGGACTCCCCCCGGAAGTCGCCGGCCCGGCGGAACGCCGAGACCATGGCATCCTGGAGCGCGTCGGCGGCCTCTTCGGGATCGCAGACCGTGCGCAGCGCGACCGCCCACAGCCGGTCCCGGTGCCTGCGGAACAGCTCGCCGAAGGCCTCGGCGTCCCCGGCCACGTGACGGCGGAGCAGTTCGGCGTCAGATGGCTCCGGCCGGCCGGGACCCGGAGAGTCCGGCATACCGCATCAGCCCGACTGGCCCGTGGTGGAGCCCCGCGCGGTCACGTTGTAGATCATCGTCTCGAAGTGCCCCGACTGGCCGGCCAGCGGTGGCAGGCTGGTGATCCAGATCAGCAGGTAACGGCCGGTCGTCTGCTTGGCCACGTTGAAGGTGGTGACGCCCGCCGCCGTGGCAGAGCTCTGCACCGTGGTGAAGCTGCCGAGCGTGTCCATGCTGACGGTGCTGCTGTTGCCGAGCTCGATCTGGACGTGGGTGCAGCAAGAGGTGCCGAACTGGATCGCCACCTGGCTCAGCCGGACCGGCCGGCCCATGTCCAGGAGCAGGCCGGCCCCTGGCTTGAGGCCCCCGAAGACGGGATTGTCTTTATAGAAACTGGTATGCCAGGACGTACTGGTGTCGCCATCAATCGCCGCCGCCGCGTCGCCGGGGTCGTCGTCGCCGCTGCTGTTGGGGGCCGGGTTGTACACGCTCGCGCTGACCGGCTTGAGCGGCACGGCCGCGGCGGCCGCGGACGGCGACGAGGAAGACGACGACGACTGGCTGGGCGTCGTGGACGGGGAGTGGTGCAGGCTGTGGCTGAGCGCCCAGGCGGCCACGCCGACCGCCGCCAGCACCAGCACGATCACGACGCTGATGACGGCCCGGGCGGCCGCCGAGGACCGGCCCGGCGGCCCGGACTGCCTGGGCGGTTTGCGCCCGCCGCCGGCCGGCCGGTGCCGCGGGGCGCCTTCTGCCGGCGGGAACGGGTTGGTGGAGTTGTCCCGCCCGTAGGAGTAACTCTGGGTGGCCTGGCCGGCCGGCGGGGCCGGGCCGAACAGCAGCGGTACCGGCGGGGCGGCCTCGGCCAGGGCGTCGGCGAACTCGGTCGCGGTGCTGAGCGCGGGCCCGTGGCGGCTCGCGCGCTGGAACAGCGCCCGGCAGGCAACGTCGTCGACGCCGGCCGGGATGTCCGCCGACACCTGGCGCGGCGTGCACAGCGCGCCGCCGTTCTCCGGGGCGGGCGGAAGCAGGCCCGGCGCGGAGGCGCCGGCCGATCCGGGCAGCACGGGCCAGTAGCCGGTCAGCGCGGCGTAGAGCAGCCGGGCGAGGTCCCGGGTGTCGGTGAGCTGGGGATCCTCGGGGTCACCGGCGGGCGCGGTCAGGGCCGGGCCGACCAGCGCGGCGTCGATGCCGAGCCCGGCGATCTTCACGCCGCCGGCCGCCGTCCAGTGCAGGCAGGCGGGGTCGAGCCGCAGGTGCGCGAGGCCGATGGCGTGCGCGGCCATCATCGCCCGGGCCGCCTCCACGGCCAGCGAGGCCGCGCGCGGCGGGTCGAGCGGGCCTTCCGAGAGCATGTCGAACAGCGAGGCGGAAGCCACCCACTCGAGCACCACGTAAGCCAGCTCTTCGCCGTCCTCCACGTCGAAGACCTGGGCGAACCGCGGGTCGCCGAGCCTGCTCACGGCGCGGGCGGCGGTCACGGTCTCGGCGATCCGGGGGAAGCCGTTCGCGAACGTGAGCACGCTGACGGAACGGGCGAGGGCCTCGTCCGTGGCCTTCCAGTAGGTCCAGCCGGCACCCTCGTTCACCTGGTCGACCAGACGATAGCGTCCGGCCAGCCTGGTTCCTGGTTCCGACGTGTATGTGCTCATAGGTTGCCACCCATGCTAATGCCGCCCGCTCTGCCCGCCGAACCTCGCGGCCATCGTCTTCATCAGGAATCCGAACTCGGCTACCCGCAGTGACCTGGCACAGAGCGCGTACAGGCCGATCGCGCCGCCGCCACCTACGACGGTAACGATCAGGCCGTAGATTGCGCTCGGGTTATGCGCGATGTGCCCGGCGCCGGCCATCACGGCGAGCGCGAAGACGAGCCCCGGCACGGTGGCCAGGTGCATCCGGGTCAGGCTGCGGGCGATCGCCCACCCGTCCAGGCTGCCCATCCGGCGCAGCAGCAGCGCCCAGCCGGCGATCGTCCCGACCAGGTTCGCGAACCCGTACGCGACGGCCAGCCCGGCGACCTCCTGCCGGCCCGGCAGCAGCGACGCGGCGATGACGGCGCCGGCGATGCTGGCGACCATGGTCAGCACCCCGACGAAGGCGGCGGTCCGGCTGTCCTGGAACGAGTAGAAGACCCGCAGCTGCAGCTGGGTGAGCATGTAGGGCACCAGGCCGAGGGAGAACAGGCCGAAGACCTCGCCGATGTACCGCGCGTCGGCGGGGTGGCTGCTGCCGTAGCCGAACAGGACCTCGGCCACCGGGCCGCCCAGCACGAAGAGGTAGATCGAGGTGGGGACGACGATCACCGAGGCCAGCCGGACCCCGATGGAGAAGTCGTCCCGGACCAGCGAGTACCGGCGGGCACTGGCGTGCTCGCTCATCCGGGGCAGCAGCGCCGTGATCACCGAGATGCCGACGATCGCGTAGGGAAGCTGGAACAGCTGCCAGGCGATGGAGTAGGCGGAGTAGCCGCCCTGGCCCGCCGAGGCCTTGTTGGCCAGGATCTGGACGATCAGGTTGCCGGCCCACTGGGTGATCACGTAGACCGACATCCAGCCGGCCATCCGGCCCATCTCGCTGACCTCGTCGCGGCGGAACCCGAGGGTGGGGCGCCACCGGAAGCCGGCCGCCCGCAGTGACGGGAACAGCGCGACCGTCTGCGCCACCACGCCGAGGGTGGTGCCGATGCCGAGCAGCTGCACCCCGAAGGACGAGATGTTCGACGGGGTCTTGCCCAGGCCGACCGTCAGGTAGTAGAGGCCGCCGAGGATGATCACGACCAGGTTGTTGACGACCGGGGCCCACATCGGCGCGGCGAACCGGCCGCGGGTGTTCAGGACCGCCCCGATCAGCGAGCTCATCCCGTAGAAGAAGATCTGCGGGATGAACAGGTAGGCCCACACCACCGTCAGGTTGCGCTGGGCGCCGGTGAAACCGTGCGCGTACAGGGACACCAGCGGAGCGGCCAGGGCCGTCGCCAGCAGGGTGACGACCAGCAGGGCCACCGCGCCGAGGGTGAACATCCGCTGCGCGTAGGCCTCGCCCTGGTCGGGGTCGCGCCGGGCCGACCGGACCAGCAGCGGCACCACCACGCTGGTGAAGATGCCGCCGAGCATCAGGTAGTAGACGGTGTTCGGCAGCGTGTTGGCGTTGTTGTACGCGTTGCCGAGGAAGCTGGTGCCGATGGCGAACACCAGGACCAGCGTGCGCAGGAAGCCGGTGCCGCGGGAGACCAGGGTGCCGATGGCCATCCCGGCGCCGGACCGTACCAGGCTGGAGCGCTGGGCGGTGTCCTGCCCCCCGCGAGGGGCCGGAGCGCCCGCGTGCCGGGCGCCCGCGCCGGCGACCGGGCCGCCGGGACCGCCGGGGCCCCGGGGACCGCCACCCGGCGGGCCGGGCGGACCCGGGGGAGCGGGGGCCGCCGGCCGGGTCGGGGTGGGGGTGAAGGTGGGCTGCAGGGGCCGCGTCCGGTCCGGGTCGGGCTGGCCGGTGTTCCTGGGCACCCGGCGCCAGCTGGCGGGGGACCCGGGCGCACCCGGGGCACCGGGCGGCCGGTGCGGCGAGGTCGGCGGGGCCGGCCACCTCAGCGCCAGCGGCAGCGTCGTCTCGGCCGGGCTGGGACCGCCGCCCGGCATCGGGCCGTCGAGCGGCGGCAGCGGATCCGGGGCGGCGTGACGGCCGCGCCGCGGCTGGCCTGGGTCTTCGTAGCCCGGGTCGCCGTGCGGAGGGTCTCCGTACCCCCGGTCGGGTCCCGGCTCGGGGTCAGGCGTCGTCGGCCCAGCGTCGTGCATCGGCCAGGTCATCCGGTGCCTCCGTCGGGTATCGTGCGTCGCTGGTGCCAGTCACGACGCTACCTGGTGGATCCGCCTCTTCGTTGACGAGATTGGCGTCACCGCGCATCCGCCGCCGGACCCCGCGGAATACCGAGGTCAGGACGAGAACGCCGATCGCGGCCCCGATGAGGAACAAGATGGCCCGGCCGTACCTGGTCGACAGCACGGTGATGGACCCGAGCTTGATAGCCGGCAGCGGCGTCCCGTCCGCGCTGGCCAGGCTGACGTGGATGACCGTGGATCCCTGCGGCGCCGCGGAAACGGGCAGCCGGACCAGGGCCGGCTGCCCGGGCGGGATGATCAGCACATCCTGGAAGCGGCCGACGGTCAGCTGGGACGTCCGGTTGCGGGTGTTGTCCACGCTGACGATGACCTTGACCCGGATGGTCTGGTGCTGCAGGCCGTTCTGCACGGAGAACGGCACGAGCCCGGACGAGCCGCCCATCGGCACCTGGGCCGACGCGATGATCTTGACCTTCTTCTCCGCGCCCTCGACGTACCGGGACAGGCTGTCGGCCAGCGCCTCCCCGCGCGGCGCCGCGCGACCGCGCCAGGCGGCCGATTCGGTGGCGATCATGGCCTCGTCCAGGAACTGCGTGTAGCCCCCGCTGGGCTTGTAGAGCATGGACTTGAACCCATCCAGCGCGGTGCCGGCCGCCCGGACCTGGCTCAGGTAGGCGGCGCTGAGCTCGCCCGGGCTCTTCTTGCTGGACGGCGGGTGCTGCCGGGCGACGCCGCGCTCGGTGTCCGGGGCCGAGCTCAGGCCGGCCAGCGGGGCCGGCGCCAGCCAGGGGGCGCTCGCGGTCTCGTCGAGCAGGTCACCGGCGAGCCCCGGGGACGGGCTCCAGTCGTAGGGCGGGGCCACCACGATCGTGCGGGCGGACTCGGGGGCCTCGGCGGCGATCATGGCGGTCTCGGCCAGGAACCGCTGCCTGACGTCGAACTCGGTGCCCTTGGGCAGGCGGCCGGTGCTGGTGTCGCCGGCTCGCAGCACCCCGGTCAGGGTGCTGTCGGCGAGCAGCACGTTCAGCGGCAGGCCCGCGACCTTCAGCGAGGTCACCGCGTCGTCGGGCTGGAAGCTCCCGGCGGGCAGGGCCGGCATCTGGCTGCTGTTCAGCACGACCGTGCCGACGTGCTCGGCCGCGGCCAGGTTGGTCAGCACCGACAGGTCGGCGGTTCCCCCGGCCGGCCAGGCGATGTCCTGCTGGAACTTCCCGCGCAGCACGCCGTCCCCGACCGTGCGGCCGAGGCTGTAGGCGGTGGCCAGGTCCTTGGTCAGGCCCTGGTGGACGAGGGCCGGCATGTCCACGTTGGCGTACGGGGTCAGCTTGGTCGGCTCGGCTGCCGTGACCTTCCTGAGCTGGGTCAGCCAGCTCACCGCGGCCGGGCTGGCCGGCTCGTGGGCGGCTCCGGCGCAGTTGGCCTGGCCGCCCGCCTGATAGCGGGAGGCCATGGTGGCCACGTCGCTGAGCAGGGCCGGGTCGATCATCCAGGTCAGGTCGGCGTCGGGGTGGCTGGCGCCGACGCTGAGCAGGGCGGACAGGCGGCCGTCGGGGCTGAGGCCGGCCGCCAGGCTGTTGTCGGTCAGGGCGGTGCACGCCTGGTGGTGCGGCTGGTCGACGAGCGGCCAGAGCCAGGAGATCCTGAGCCGGCTCTGCAGCCCCGCCGCCGCCTGCGAAGAGGGCCAGTACGGGAGCAGCGTACGGTCGGCGGAGAGTACGCCGACCGTGGCGAAGGCCTGCAGGTCGGCGGTCACCGGATAGACGCCGAAGGTGCTGATGCCCTCGGCACTGACCTGGAACGAGGTACTCCAGGAGATGGTCGCTCCGGGGGCCAGGGTGGCCGAGACGTCGAATGCGTCTCCGGCCGGCAGCAGGCCGGTGGCCTGGCCGCTGGACAGGTAGGACTTCATCCCGTCGCGGGTGGTGAAGTGGGTGGCCGAGGTTTCCAGCTGCACCGCGAGCCCGGCTTGGGTCTGCCGGGTGCCGTTGGTGATCGTGCCGCGCACGTTGACCGTGGCGCCGGCCCGGGCGACCTGCGGGTTCATCCCGTTGATGTGGATCGCGAGGCCACCCGCGGTGACCCGGGCGGCGGTGTGCGCGGCCGGGCTGGCCTGCGCCGCCGGAGACCCGGCGACCGTCGCCAGGGCCGGGCCCGCCGCTAGGGCGACGGCCGCGATCGCGGCCGCCATGGACAGGGTCCGCCGCCTGAGGGTCGCCGATCGCCAGCCGTGCACACCCCGAATGCTAGTGTCTGCAAAATAGTCCGCGTCCGCTGAAGAGCGAGTCGGGCAGCCCGCCGTTCGCGCCGGACCCGGGTGATCGATACTCTCGATGGCCGTGCCCATGACCAATGAACAGCGGAGAGCGGCCGATGCGCTGCTGCGGGAACGCGTGCCCGCCGTAGCCGGGATCGGCCGCCTGTTCGCGCGCCACGGCCATGAGCTCGCCCTGGTCGGCGGCCCGGTCCGGGATGTGCTGCTCGGCCAGCGGCCGGGCGATTTCGACCTCACCACCGACGCGACGCCGGACCAGGTCCTGGCGATCACCCGCGGCTGGGCCGACAAGACCTGGACGGTCGGGATCGCCTTCGGCACCGTCGGGCTGCGCAAGGGCGACGCGATCTTCGAGGTCACCACCTACCGCAGCGAGCAGTACGACCGGACCTCGCGCAAGCCCGACGTCCAGTACGGCAAGTCGCTCGAGGAGGACCTGAGCCGGCGCGACTTCACCGTCAACGCGATGGCAGCCAGGCTGCCCGATTACGAGTTCATCGACCCGTTCGGCGGATTTGACGGCCTGAAGGAAAAGGTGCTGCGCACCCCCGGCCCGCCGGAACGGTCGTTCAGCGATGATCCGCTGCGCATCCTGCGCGCCGCCCGGTTCGCGGCCAAGCTCGGCTTCACCGTCGCGCCCGAGGTCCGCCGGGCCATGACCGAGCAGGCGGACCGCCTCGAGATCGTGTCTCCCGAGCGGATCACCGCCGAGCTGACCAAGCTGATGCTGACCCCCGACCCCGCCCTCGGCGTCGACGTGCTGGTCCAGGCCGGCGTCGCCGATCAGGTGCTGCCCGAGGTGTCCAGGCTCCGGATGGAGGCCGACGAGCACCACCGGCACAAGGACGTTTACGAGCACAGCCTCACCGTGCTGCAGCAGGCCATCGCCCTCGAGCCCCGGTACGGGCTCGAGGACGACCTGGTTGTCAGGCTGGCCGCGCTGCTGCACGACATCGGCAAGCCGCAGACCCGGGACCTGCTGCCCGGCGGGCGGGTCGCGTTCCACCTGCACGAGATGGTGGGCGCGAAAATGACCAGGCGCCGGCTGACCGCGCTGCGCTTCCCGAACGAGGTCGTGAAGGACGTGTCCCGGCTGGTGGAGCTGCACCTGCGATTCCACGGCTACGGGGAGGGGGAGTGGACCGATTCGGCGGTGCGGCGGTACGTGCGCGACGCTGGGCCGCTGCTCTCCCGGCTGCACGTGCTGACCCGGGCCGACTGCACCACCAGGAACCGGAAGAAGGCGGCCCGGCTGGCGGCCGCCTACGACGGCCTCGAGCAGCGCATCTTCGAACTCGGCCAGCAGGAGGAACTGGACCGGCTCCGGCCGGAACTCGACGGCAACGACATCATGCGCATCCTCGGCATCCCGGCCGGCCCGCTGGTGGGGAAGGCCTACGCCTTCCTGCTCGAGCTGCGGATCACCGACGGCGAGCTGGGCTACGAGCGGGTCGTCCGGGAACTGCTGCGCTGGGCGGCGGCCGAGGGGATCGTCCCGCCGCCGCCCGCGGAGCCGGACGAGGACTGACCCCGGCCCGCGGCCAGCCAGTAGGCGGCCGCGACCGCGGCGAAGCCCGCCGCCACCAGGCCGATGAGCAGCGGGGAATGGCCGTTGGCGGGCATGATGGCCACGCTTAGCGCGGCGCCGGCCACGTAGGCGGCGTTGAACATCATGTCGTAGAAGGCGAACACCCGGCCCCGGTAGGCGTCGTCCACCCCTTCCTGCAAGATGGTGACCGCGCAGATGGCCACCCCCTGCCGGGTGAGGTACAGGCAGAACCCGATGGCCAGGTAGGCGACCGGCAGGAAGGTTTCGCCGAGGGCGAGGGTCACCACCGCGCTCGCGGCGAGCAGCAGCGTGATCCAGGCGGGCTTGGCCAGCCGTCTGGTGGCGGGCGGGGTCAGCAGCGCCGCGCAGGCGTAGCCGACCCCGGCCAGGCCGACGAGCAGGCCGAAGTGACCTTCGGCCACGCTGACGCTGGACCGGTAGAAGTAGTTCCGGTAGAGCAGCACCGACATCAGGAACAGCGGCCCGAACACCAGGCTGAAGCCGCCGGTGGCGCCCAGCGCCGCCGCGGGACCGGGCCGCCGGATGATGTACCGGGCGCCATCGGCCAGCCCGGCCGCGACCGAGGCGAGCTCGCCGAACAGCGGCCTGCGCGCCGGGCGCGCGTCCGGCTGGCCGTCGGGCGGGCGGCCGGGCCGCCCGCCCGGGCGCTCATCCGGGCGCGCGGGGCCGAGCCGGTCGCGGGCCATGGTGGCCGCGATCAGGCTGGCGGTCACGTAGCAGGCGCCGCCGGCCAGCAAGGTGACCGCGGCGCCGCGCTCGGTGTTGCCGGTGACGACGTTGAGGCCCAGCGCGACCACGCCGCCGATGGTCGCCGAGATGCCGCCGATGGTCGGCGATATCGAGTTCGCCACCACTAGCTGGTCCTTGGCCACCACGTGCGGCAGCGCCACTGAGAGCGAGGACAGGAAGAACCGGTTCACGGCCAGGACGAGGAGCACCGCCACGTACAGCAGGGCCCCCCGGTTGCCGAGCGCCATAGCCGCCGCGGTCAGCGCCACGAACACCGACCGGAGCAGGGCCGACCGGACCAGGATCTGGCGCCGGGACCAGCGGTCGATGAGGACCCCGGCGAACGGACCGATCAGCGAGTACGGCAGGTAGAGGACCGCGAAGGCCGCCGCCCCCGCCCCCGGGCTGGGGAACGTGGTCGCGTTGAAGAACACGTAGGTGCCGACGCCGGCGGTGACGACGCCGTCACCGGCCTGCGAGACTAGCCGGGTCGCGAACAGCCGACGGAAGTCGCGCCCGGCCAGCACCCCGCGCAAGTCAGCCCAGACGGCTGACCTGGACCCGTTGGCCACGCCTTCCAGCTTAGAGGGCGCTGTGCTTAAGGGCGCTGCCACTAGGCGCTGCCGCGCGGGGCCGGGGACGTTACCGGGCGACTTCGCCGCGGATGAACTCCTCGACCAGGTCCCGGCAGACGTCATCGCCGTACTGCTCCGGCGGCGACTTCATGAAGTACGAGCTGGCCGAGATCACCGGGCCGCCGATGCCGCGGTCCAGGGCGATCTTGGCCGCGCGCACCGCGTCGATGATGACGCCCGCGGAGTTGGGCGAGTCCCACACCTCGAGCTTGTACTCCAGGTTGAGCGGCACGTCGCCGAATGCGCGGCCCTCCAGCCGGACGTACGCCATCTTCCGGTCGTCCAGCCACGGCACGTGGTCGGACGGGCCGATGTGCACGGTGGCGCGCTCCATCTCGTGCGGGATCTGGGAGGTGACGGCCTGGGTCTTGGAGATCTTCTTCGACTGGAGCCGCTTGCGCTCCAGCATGTTCATGAAGTCCATGTTGCCGCCGAAGTTCAGCTGATAGGTGCGGA
>JAICWX010000318.1 GCA_025934635.1 Streptosporangiaceae bacterium
GGTGAACTTGGTCTCGCCGGTCTTCGGGTTGACGGTGACGAAGTACACCCAGGTCCCGGTGGACGGGTGCAGCACCGCGTTGATCGCCGCGGCCCCCGGGCTGTCGATCGGGCCGGGTGTCAGGCCCTTGTACTTGTAGGTATTGTACGGCGAGGTGCTGGTGAGCTGCTTGTTGCTGGCGATGATGCCGTAGGTGTTGAGGCCGTACAGCACGGTGCTGTCGAGCTCGAGCGGGATGCCCTGCTTGAGCCGGTTGTCGATCACCCGGGCGATCTTCGGGTAGTCGGAGAGCCGGCCGCCTTCGGCCTGGACCAGGCTGGCCATGACGATGACCTGGGCCGGCGTGAGCCCCACGTGCTGGGCGGCCGTGGCCAGGTCCAGGTTGGCGGCCTCCTGGTCGAACCGCTTGACCATGTCCCTGAGCACGCCGGTGGCGGTCTCGTGCGGTACCACCTGGTAGGTCGCGGGGAACAGGTAGCCCTCGGGCTTGCCCTTGGCGTAGGAGGGCAGGCCGAGCGATGCCGGGTCCTTGAGCGCCTTGGCGTAGGCGCTGGCCGCGATGCCGGACTTGGATCCCAGGTAGGCGATGATCTGGCTCTGCCGCCAGCCCTCCGGGATGGTCACCTTGACCTGGACCATGTTGGCCGGGTTGACCAGCACCGCGTAGGCCAGCGACGCCTTCATGTGCTCGTGCATCCCGTAGAAGCCGGGCAGCAGCCCGTTCCCGCTGGTGCTGTGCTCGGCCGCCAGCACGAACGCGCGCTGGCTGGCCACCACGCCCAGCTTCACCAGCTTCGGCCCGATGCTCGTGGGCGAGTCACCCGAGGTGACCTGGAACGTGACCGAGCCGGTACCGGCTCCGGAGTAGTCGGCCGGATGGTACTTGTTCATGTACAGGTGGTAGCCGTAGACGCCGCCGACCGCCAGCGGGACGACGATGACCAGCAGCGCGACCAGCGGCGCGATCCAGCGGAACCGGCGCCGGCGTCGGCGGCGGCCGCCGCCGTCCCGGGGAGGACGCCCGTCGTCGCGGTGCCGGCGGCGGCTGGGGCGTTCTTCGGGTTCCTCGTACTCGGTTTCGTCGTATTCGTCGCCGTAACCGGCGTCGCCGAAGCCGGGCATGAACCTGCCCGGCTCCTCGTCGTCGTAGTCGCCGCCACCCGGGTACGAGCCCGGGCCGGGCTCGGAATACGGGCCGGGCTCACCGTACTGGCCGCGTTCCTCGTACGCGTCGCCGGGGTTGTGGCTGGCCTGCACCGGCGGGCCGGGATGCCACGGCTGGGCCGCCCCGGGATGGGCAGGCGGCGGCGCCGGGCGGGCGGGCGGCCTCGCGGGCGGCAGGTAGAGATCGCCGGGGCGCCAGGCGTCCTGGTCGGGGAGCCGGCGGAACCCCTGGGAGCCGTAGGGCGCCTGGGGTCCCTGGGGCATGCGCCGGCCGGGGGGCGGCGGCATGCGCTGGCCGTGGGCCGGGATGTGCGGGTCCCGCGGCATACGCGGGTCCGGCGGCAGCGGCTGGCCTGGGGGCACGGGCGGGCCGGGGGGCACGGGCCGGCCTCGGGGCATGGGCTGGCCCGGGGACAGGTGCGGGCCCTGGGGGGCGCGCGGGGGTGGCATGTTCGGAGGGTCCTGGGGACCGCGCGCGTGCCGGGCCGGGCGCGGGTTCGGCGCCGGCCGCGGGTCCTGCGGCCAGCCGCCCTCGTCCTGGCTCACGTGCCCGCCTCGTTACCAGCGCCGATGAGCTGGCCGGCCGGGCGGCCGGTGGCACGTTCGGTGTCCAGGGCGGCCTGCAGCAAGATGGCGGCGGCGGCGGCGTCGATGACCTGGCGCCGGGCGCGGGAGTCCTTCCCGCCGCGGCGCAGCGCGCCGTGCGCCTCGGTAGTGGTGAACCGCTCGTCGACCAGCCGGACCGGGACCGGTGCCACGCGTCCGGCCAGGTCCGCGGCGAACTCACGGGCACCGGCGGCGGCGGCGCCTTCCCGCCCGGACAGCGACATCGGCAGGCCCACGATGACCTCGATCGCGCCCTCTCCGGCGGCCAGCCGCGCGAGCTCGGCCCGGGCCTGCCCGGCCAGCGCGGCGGTCCCCGACCGCAGCACGGTCAGCGGGACGGCGAGGACGCCGCCCGGGTCGCTGCGCGCGACCCCGATGCGAACCGAACCTACATCCACGGCGAGCCGCACCCCCTGCCTGAACGGAAGCTGGCTCACCGGGACGATCCCAGGCCAGGCCCGGGAAGGACGCGACCCGGAATTACGGACCCCGGAAGGTCGCATGAGCATGCCAATACGTTACCTACCGGACTCGAGTCTGTCCCGCGATGTCTCGCAAAGCCCCACGAACGGCGTCAAACGCCTCATCTACGGCACCGGGGTTGCTGCCACCGCCCTGGGCGACATCGGGCTTACCGCCGCCGTTGCCGCCGAGGGCCCGGGCGGCCACTCCGACCAGCGAGCCCGCCGCCAGGCCGAACCCGCGGCCGGCCTCGTTGACCGCGATGACCACCACCGGCTTGTCCGCGGGGACGCCGACGACGGCCACCACCGCGGGCTGCGTGCGCGGCACCCGGCCGCGCACGTCGAGGGCGAGCTTGCGGATGTCGTCGGCTTCGGTCCCGTCCGGCACCCGGTGCGCGACCAGGGCCAGCCCGCTGATGTCCTCCGCGCTGGCCGCGATGTCCCCGGCCGACTCGAGCAGCCGGGCCGCGCGCAGCCGCTGCAGCTCGCGCTCGGCGTCCCGGAGCCGGGTCAGCACGGCGGAGATGCGCTCGGGCAGCTGCTCGCGCGGTGCCTTGAACTGCTCGCTGAGCTGGCTGACCAGCGTGCTCTCGCGGGCCAGGAAGCGGAACGCGTCGATGCCCACCAGCGCCTCGATCCGGCGCACGCCGGACCCGATGGACGCCTCGCCGAGCACCTTGATCAGGCCGAGCTGGCCGGACCGGGCCACGTGGGTGCCGCCGCACAGCTCGCGGGAGTAGTCGCCGACCTCCACCACCCGGACCCGGTCACCGTACTTCTCGCCGAACAGTGCCAGCGCGCCCAGCTCGCGCGCCTCTTCCTGCGAGGTGTAGAACGCGTGCACGTCCAGGTCGTTGACCAGGACCTCGTTGACCTCATCCTCGGTGTCGCGCAGGACCGCCAGGGGCACCGCGCCCTGGGCGGTGAAGTCGAACCTGAGCCGGCCCGGTGCGTTCTCCGAGCCCGCCTGCGCCGCCGACTCCCCCAGCGCGCCGCGCAGCGCCCGGTGCACGAGGTGGGTGGCGGTGTGCGAGCGGGACAGCGCGCGGCGGCGCTCGATGTCGATCTGCGCGTGCGCGAGCGCGCCGACCGTGACCTCGCCGGCGGTGACCGTGCCGCGGTGCACGATCAGGCCGGGCAGCGGGGTCTGCGCGTCGCGGACCGCGATCTCGCCGCCGTCCACGGTGATCGTGCCCTCGTCGGCGAGCTGGCCGCCGCCCTCGGCGTAGAACGGAGTGCGGTCGAGCACCACGTCGACCTCGGTGCCCGCGCCCGCCGACGGCACCGGGACGCCGTCCACCAGCAGGCCCAGGATGGCGGCCTCGCCGGAGATCTGGTCGTAGCCGGTGAAGCTGACCGCGCCGGACCGGTCGAGCAGCTCCGCGAACGCGGAGATGTCCGTGTTGCCGGTCTTCTTCTCGGCCGCGTCCCGCTTGGCCCGGTCCCGCTGCTCGGCCATGAGCCGGCGGAAACCCTCCTCGTCGACGGCCAGGCCCTGCTCGGCCGCCATCTCCAGGGTCAGGTCGATCGGGAAGCCGTAGGTGTCGTGCAGCTGGAAGGCCTGATCACCGGAGAGCGCGGTCGAGCCGCGGCGCCGGTTCTCCTCCACCGAGGCGTCGAAGATCGCGGTGCCGGTGCGCAGCGTGCTGGCGAACGCCGACTCCTCCCCGTCGATGACCGCGTGGATGTTGACCGCGACGCGGCTCAGTTCCGGGTACAGCCCCGCCATCGCGTCGAGGGCGGCCGCGGTGAGCTCGTGCATGAACCGCTCCCCCGTCGCCGGGGTCGCGCCGGCGCCGCCGCGCTGGCCGCCGGCCAGCAGGCGCAGGTTCCTGATGCTGCGCCGGACGATGCGCCGCAGCACGTAGCCGCGGCCCTCGTTGCCGGGCAGCACGCCGTCCCCGATCAGCATGACCGCGCTGCGCACGTGGTCGGCGATGACCCGCAGGGCCACGTCGGTGCGCTGGTCGCGGCCGTACCGCTGCTCGGTGAGCTCGGCCGCCCGGTCGAGGATCTTCCAGGTAGTGTCGATCTCGTAGAGGTTGTCCACGCCCTGCAAGATGGACGCCATCCGCTCGAGGCCCATGCCGGTGTCGACGTTCTTCGACGGCAGCAGGCCCTCGATGTCGAAGTCGTCCTTGGCCCGGACCTTGCTCAGGCTGTCCTGCATGAAGACCAGGTTCCAGACCTCGAGGAACCGGTCCTCGTCCGCCTCCGGACCGCCGTCACGGCCGTATTCCGCGCCGCGGTCGTAGTAGATCTCCGAGCACGGGCCGCCGGGTCCCGGCACGCCCATGTGCCAGTAGTTGTCGGCCAGGCCGCGGTGCTGGATCCGGTCCGGCGACAGGCCGATCTGGTCCCGCCAGATCCCGTAGGCCTCATCGTCACCATGCAGGACGGTGGCCCACAGCTTGTCTTCACCGAACCCGAACCCGCCGTCGGCCTCGGACTTGGTCAGCAGCTCCCAGGCGTACCTGATCGCGCCTTCCTTGAAGTAGTCGCCGAACGACCAGTTGCCCAGCATCTGGAAGAACGTGGCGTGCCTGGTGGTCTTGCCCACCTCTTCGATGTCCAGCGTCCGCACGCACTTCTGCACGTCCGCGGCGCGCTTGTACGGCGGCGTGCGCTGGCCGAGCAGGTACGGCTTGAACGGCTGCATGCCCGCGATGACGAACAGCACCGTGGGGTCGTCGGCGACCAGGGAGGCCGAGGGCACGATCGTGTGCCCCTGCTGCTCGAAGTACGCAAGGAAGCGGCGGGCGATCTCGGCCGACTCCATCAGTGGCCATCCTCTGGTTCGTGGTCGGTTGGGCGGTATTGGTTCTGGTTTTGGCCGGCCGGGCGGGTCCAGTCAGCTGTCCGGTCTGCTGAGAGGGTAGAGCCTGCGGGCGCGGGATGCGCAAGCCGGTACAGCTCCATGCCCTCCCGTACGTCACGGGTGAAGCGGTAGCTCTCCCGGGCCAGGGCGATCGCGCCCCGCCGGGCGCGCCGTCCGGTGACCCGGGCCCTGGCGCCCGCCCGCGCGAGCTCGAGCGTGCCCTCGAGCTTGCGCTCGGGAGCGAGGTGGCCCGGGGTCAGGGTCGCAGACAGGCGCCGCCCGGCCGCGGCGACACGCCGGTAGCCGTAGATGCCGGTCACGGCCCCGGCGGTGAGCCAGAAACCTCTGCGGATCATCGTGCCGCCTCCCCCCGGGTGAGCTCGCCGCGTTCCGTCAGGCCGTTGTCGATCACGGTGGCGGGCAGGGCGCGCCGGCGCCGGCCTCGCCGGCTCACGGCGTGGCGCACGCCGTAGGCCAGGGCGCCCATCCGGCCGACCGGGCCGCCGGCGATGGTGCGGCCGAGCCCGGCTAGCGCCGTGACCTGGCCGGCGAGTTCGGTCATGCCGGTGCCGAGCTCGTCCATGCTGGCCGTGACCGACTCGGTGCGGTCGAGCTGGCGGCCCGCGCGGTCCACCGCGGCCTGCGCCCCGTCCACCGCGGCCTGCGCGCGCGTCAGCAGGACGTCGCCGCGCTCGCGCACGTCGGTGACCAGCTTGCTGCTCTCCGAGAGCAGGCGGCCCAGCCGGAACAGCACGAACACGCCGACGCAGACCAGCAGGGCCCAGAACACGGCGGCGATCAGCGCGGCAAGCTCGGCCGCGTTCATGCCGGGACCGTCCTGGTGCTCATGCCTGCTCCTTCTCGGTCGTGTTCCCTGGCCTGTTTTTGGGCTTGTTCCTGTCCCCGGTCTTGTCCCCGGTTTCGCCCCCGGGGCCGTCCCCGGCCTGGCCGAGGATGGCCCGGATGCGCTCGGCGCGCTCCGTGACCCGGGCCTCCAGGCCATGCCGCGATGGCTCGTAGTACCGGCGGCCCGCCACCGGGTCCGGTGCGTAGCGCTGCGGGACGATGCCGTCGGCGAAGTCGTGCGGGTACAGGTAGCCCTGGCCGTGGCCGACCTTGCCCGCACCAGGATAGTGCGCGTCGCGCAGGTGCGCGGGCACCGTCCCGATTAGGCCGTTCCGCACGTCGGCCTCGGCCGCGCCGATGGCCTTGATCACCGCGTTGGACTTGGGCGCCAGCGAGATGTGGATCACCGCCTGGGCCAGGTTGATCCGCGCCTCGGGCAGCCCGACGAACTCCACCGCCTGCGCGGCGGCGATCGCCGTCTGCAGCGCGGTCGGGTCGGCCATCCCCACGTCCTCGCTGGCGTGCACGATGAGCCGCCGGGCGATGAACCGCGGGTCCTCCCCGGCCGCGATCATCCGGGCCATGTAGTGCAGCGCCGCGTCCGCATCGCTGCCGCGCATGGACTTGATGAACGCGCTGATCACGTCGTAGTGCTGGTCACCATCACGGTCGTAGCGGACCGCGGCCCGGTCCACCGCGCGCTCCAGCGTCGCGACGTCGATGGTTTCTTGGCCCAGGGCGGCCGCCTCCAGGTAGGTCAGCGTGCGGCGGGCGTCGCCGCCGGCCAGCCTGATGAGCTGCTCGACCGCCTCGTCGTCGATGGTGACGGCCCCGCCGAGGCCGCGCGGCTCCGGCTCGGCCAGCGCGCGGCGGATGACCTCGCGCACGTCATCGTCGGACAGCGGCTGCAGGGTGAGCAGCAGTGACCGGGACAGCAGCGGGGAGACCACGGAGAAGAACGGGTTTTCCGTGGTCGCGCCGATGAACGACACCCAGCGGTTCTCCACCGCGGGCAGCAGCGCGTCCTGCTGGGTTTTGGAGAAGCGGTGCACCTCGTCGACGAACAGCACGGTCTGGGCATTGTGCATGCCCAGCGCCCGGCGGGCCCCGTCCACGGCGGCGCGGACGTCCTTGACCCCGGCGCTGACCGCGGAGAGCTCCGTGAAGCGGCGCTTGGTCACCTGGCTGACTACATACGCCAGCGTGGTCTTGCCGGTGCCCGGCGGACCCCAGAGCAGCAGCGACATCGGGGCGTCGTTGTCCACCAGCTTGCGGAACGGCGTGCCCGCTCCGGTCAGGTGGCGCTGCCCGATCACCTCGTCCAGGGTGCGCGGCCGCATCCGGACGGCGAGCGGCGCGCCCGCGCTGGCGGCAGCATCTTCCGCATCATCGAACAGGCTCGCGGACTGCCCGTCCTCACTCATGGCTCTGGCCATCCTCAGACCTTATCCGGGCCCGCAAGGCGAGTTATCCACAGAATGGCGCTGCCGCCTAAAGTTATCCACAGGTTTTAGATGCTGGTAGCGAAGGAGTGCGCCGCCGTGCAGCCTGAGCACCATGCCGATCGATATCCCGCCGCAAGGCCATGAACTACTCGCCGCCCAGGGCAAGGCCATCGCCCGCTACCAGGGGCGGAGGCCGGTATCGATCCGCGTTCGATGCGTAGCAAGGTACGTGGCGAACGGTGGCAACGGCTGCACCGGGGCGTGTACGCCACCTTCTCCGGTGATCCGGCGCGGGAAACGGCACTCTGGGCCGCCTTGCTCCGTGCGGGTCCGGATGCCGTTCTCAGCCACCAGACGGCGGCCGAGCGGCACGGCCTGATCGACGCGCCGAGCTCGCTTATCACGATCACCGTGCCAGCCTGCAGGCGTCCGGTGCGAGCAAAGATCCCCGGCATCGTCATCCACCGATCAGATGCAATTCTGCGGACCAGGCACCCGGCCATGCTCCCGCCATGCACGCGGGTAGAGGAGACGGTACTTGATCTCATTCAGGTCGCGCCTGCCTTCGATGACGCCTACGCATGGATTTGCCGGGCCATCGGCCGTCGGCGCACCACAGCAGACCGGCTACGTCGGGCCATGGACGATCGCAAAAAGATGCGCTGGCGCCGCGAGCTCACGGCGGCGCTCGCCGATGCCAATGACGGCGCTTTGTCCGTACTCGAGTACCGCTACGTCCGCCGGGTCGAGCGCCCGCACGGACTCCCGGCCGCGATCCGGCAGGCAGGGATCAGGCGGCGTACCGGCAACAGGTACCTCGACAATCTGTACAAAGAGTACGGGGTATGCGTGGAACTCGACGGAACCGCCGCGCATCCTGAGGACGAGCAATGGCGTGACAAGCGGCGCGACAACGCCAACCTGTCCAGCGGCATCGTCACGCTCAGGTTCGGCTTCCCTGAACTAGGCGATCACCGGTGCGAGAGCGCGGCTTATGTCGCCACGGTCCTCGGCCGGCGAGGCTGGACCGGCACTGCGCATCCCTGCCACCGCCCGGCCTGCCGCGTTGCCGGGGCAACGGCATGATCAGTGCCAGGAGCGGCGGGCTGGCGAGGCAGGGAACTGCGGGACTGATGGTATTGCGGGGGTGGGTTAGGGGGCTGCTGGTGGGGGTGGTGGGTTAGGGGGGCTCGTGAGGCTGGTGGGGGCGACTGGAGCCGACGGGGTTTGCGGGGGCGTGGAGGAGCCGGGGGGGCCGGGGGGTTGGGGGGCTTGCGGGGGCGCCGGGATGGCGTCGATGCCGGCTTCCTTGCGCTGGGCGGGGGTGATGGGGGTGGGGGCGCCGGTGAGGGGGTCGAGGCCGGAGGCCGCCTTGGGGAAGGCGATGACGTCGCGGATGCTGGGCGCCCCGGCGAGGAGCATCACGACGCGGTCCCAGCCGAACGCGATGCCGCCGTGCGGCGGCGGCCCGTACTTGAACGCGTCCAGCAGGAAACCGAACTGAGAGCGGGCTTCGGCAGCGGTCAGGCCGATCACGTCGAAGACGGCCTGCTGCATCGCGGACTTGTGGATACGGATCGACCCGCCGCCGATCTCGTAGCCGTTGCACACGATGTCGTACGCGTCGGCCAGCGCGCCGCCGGGCTCGGCGGTGAACTTGTCCGCCCATTCGGGCAGCGGCGCGGTGAAGGGGTGGTGCACCGAGGTCCAGCCGCCGTCGGCGGTCTCCTCGAACATGGGCGCATCGACCACCCACAGGAACGACCAGGCGGATTCGTCGATCAGGCCGCACCGCTGCCCGATCTCCAGCCGGGCCGCGCCGAGCAGCTCGCGGGAGGCGTGGGCCGCTCCGGCGGCGAAGAACACGGCATCACCCGGCGCCGCGCCGGTCGCCGCGGCCAGGCCCGACCGCTCGGCGTCCGACAGGTTCTTGGCGACCGGCCCGGTGATCTCACCGGACTCGCCGATGACCGCGTAGGCGAGGCCGCGGGCGCCGCGGGAGCGCGCCCATTCCTGCCAGCCGTCGAACTCGCGCCGGGACTGCGTGCCGCCGCCCGGCATCACCACGGCGCCCACGTACTGCGCCTGGAACACCCGGAACCCGGTGCCGGCGAAGTACTCGGTCAGGTCGGTGAGCTCGCAGCCGAAACGCAGGTCGGGCTTGTCCGAGCCGAACCGCGTCATCGCGTCGGCGTAGGTCATCCGGGGCAGCGGGGTGGGCACCTGGTAGCCCGCCAGCTCGGACCACAGCCTGGTCACGATGTCCTCGGCCACCGTGATGATGTCGTCGCGGGTGACGAACGACATCTCGATGTCGATCTGGGTGAACTCGGGCTGCCGGTCCTTGCGGAAATCCTCGTCCCGGAAGCAGCGGGCCAGCTGGTAGTACCGTTCCAGGCCGCCGACCATGAGCAGCTGCTTGAACAGCTGCGGCGACTGCGGCAGCGCGTACCAGTTGCCGGGCCGGAGCCGGACCGGGACCAGGAAGTCGCGCGCGCCCTCCGGGGTGGACCTGGTCAGGTAGGGCGTCTCGACGTTGACGAA
>JAICWX010000173.1 GCA_025934635.1 Streptosporangiaceae bacterium
GGGCGCCCGGATCCAGGAGGGCGTGGTGGCGCTGGGCCTGTTCGCCGAGATCTTCCGCAGGAACGTGCTCGCGTCCGGGGTCATCCCGCAGATCAGCCTCATCATGGGGCCGTGTGCGGGCGGCGCGGTCTACTCCCCCGCGATCACCGACTTCACCCTCATGGTCGAGGGAACCTCGCACATGTTCATCACCGGGCCCGACGTGATCAAGACGGTCACCGGGGAGGAGGTCAGCTTCGAAGACCTCGGCGGCGCGCAGGCGCACAACACCAAGTCCGGCGTGGCCCATTACCAGGCCACCGACGAGGACGACTGCCTCGCCTTCGCCCGCGACGTGCTGTCCTACCTGCCGTCCAACAACCTCGACGAGGCCCCCGGAACCGACGCGCCCGAGCTGGGCAGCGAACCCGACGAGACCGACGCCGAACTCGACACCGTCATCCCCGACTCGCCGAACCAGCCCTACGACATGCACGACGTGATCACCCACGTGCTGGACGACGGCGAGTTCCTGGAGATCCACGCGGGCTTCGCGCCGAACATGGTGGTGGGCTTCGGCCGGGTCGAGGGCGCGCCGGTCGGGGTGGTGGCCAACCAGCCGATGCACCTGGCCGGCTGCCTCGACATCGACGCCTCGGAGAAGGCGGCCCGGTTCGTCCGGACCTGCGACGCGTTCAGCATCCCGATCCTGACCTTCGTCGACGTGCCGGGCTTCCTGCCCGGGGTGAGCCAGGAGTGGCGCGGCATCATCCGCCGCGGCGCCAAGCTCATCTACGCCTACGCCGAGGCCACCGTGCCGAAGGTCACGGTCATCACCCGGAAGGCCTACGGCGGCGCCTACGACGTGATGGGGTCCAAGCACCTGGGCGGGGACGTCAACCTGGCCTGGCCCACCGCCCAGATCGCGGTCATGGGCGCGCAGGGCGCGGTGAACATCTTGTACCGCCGCGAGCTCGCCGCCGCCGACGACGCGGACGCGCTGCGCGCCCAGCGGATCACCGAGTATGAGGACACTCTGGCCAACCCGTACCACGCGGCCGAGCGCGGGTACGTGGACGCGGTCATCCGGCCGGCCGAGACCCGGCTGGCGGTCACCCGCGCGCTGCGCACCCTGCGCACCAAGAGGCAGACCCTGCCCCCTAAGAAGCACGGCAACATACCGCTCTAGAATCACCTTAGAATCTCTGTGGTGCAATTGCGTAGAGCAATTGCTTACCATCCGTATCCGCCAATATCCAATCCGCCGGCCAAAGTGGCACAACTGGCACGCGCACCCTGCTACCTGGCCTAGAGTCTGTGGTGATGACCGAATTCGCTGCCCCGCTCCCCATCCTGGCCCGTTACGCGGTCATGGTGGACGTCGGCTATATCTATGCCGCGGCGGGTGAACTGCTGTTCGGTACAAGTGCGCGGCGGGATTTCCGCGTCGACGCGGTGCCGCTGATCCAGGTGGTCACCAAGCACGCCGACGAGATCATCCGCGGCGAGCTGCTCCGGGTCTACTGGTACGACGCCGCCCGCGACCGGGTGCCGACCATCGACCAGCGGGTCATCGCCCAGATGCCGTGGGTCAAGCTCCGGCTCGGCAACCTGAACGCGCGCGGCCAGCAGAAGGGCGTGGACGCCCAGATCCGGGCGGACATGGAGGCGCTGGCCCGGCACCGGGCCATCACCGACGCGGTGCTGATCGCGGGCGACGAGGACATGGTGCCCGCGGTCGAGGCGGCCCAGGCGTTCGGGGTCCGGGTGCACCTGTGGGGCGTCGAGCCGCCGTACGGCACCAACCAGGCCGAGCGCCTGGTCTGGGAGTCGGACACGGTCGACGTGCTCGAAGGCTCGTTCCTGCGGCCCTACTTCACCAAGAACCTCTCGGCGCCCGACCCGCGGTCCGACCCGACGCTGGGCTCGCTGGGACCCTCGGCGACCGCGCCCACCCCGGCCCAGATCTTCGGCGAGCGGCCGGTCCGGCCGGTGTCACGGAACACCGGCAGCTTCCCGGCCCTGCGCGACACCGGCAGCTTCCCGGCGATCAGGGACACCGGCCCGATGCCCCGCCTCGGGCCTGACCGGTCCCGGGTCGAGGAGGCCGGCGAGCACGTAGCCCAGAAGTGGATCCTGACCCGGGGCCGGGACAACATCAGGGACCTGCTGCCGGGCCCGATCCTGCCGCCCGTCATCGACAAGGAACTGCTGGTCGACGCGGAGAAGGAACTCGGCCTGTCGCTGCGGCCCTACCAGGAGGCCAGGGAATGGCTGCGGGACGCCTTCTGGGAACGGGTGCACCGCGAGTTCGGCATCAGCCTGGGCAAGTCCCGCGGCTGAAAAAGCCTTGAACCGAACGGGGCAGCATGACACCCACCGCTGACGACGATCAGCCCTCCGGCCGGCCCGTGTTCCGCGTGGTACGCGGCGACCCGACACCGGAAGAAATCGCCGCCCTGGTCGCCGTGCTGGCGGCGCGCGGCGGTGATGACGATGCTCCCGGCCAGCCCCGTTCGGTCAAAAATGGCTGGCCGGACCGGTCACGCCTGCTCCGGCGGCCATTGTCTCCCGGCCCCGGCGCCTGGCGCGCCTCGGGCCTGCCTAGCTGAGGCGCTCGAGGATGAGCTCGCGGACGCGAGCGGCGTCGGCCTGGCCGCGGGTGGCCTTCATGACCGCGCCCACCAGGACGCCGGCGGCGGCGACCTTGCCCTCGCGGATCTTGGTCACCACGGCGGGGTTGGCTGCGATGGCCTCGTCGATGGCGGCCGTGAGCGCGCCGTCGTCGCTGACCACGGCCAGGTTACGGGCCTCGACGATCTCGTCGGGGCCGCCCTCGCCGGCCAGCACGGCGTCGATCACCTGGCGGGCCAGCTTGTCGTTGAGAGTGCCTTCGGCGACCAGGGCGGCGACGCGGGCCACCTGGGCGGGGGTGATCGGGAGGGCGGCCAGCTCGGTGCCGGTGTCGTGCGCGCGCCGGGAGAGCTCGCCCAGCCACCACTTGCGGGCGTCGGCCGGGGACGCGCCCGCGGTTACGGTATCCGCCACCAGGTCGACGGCGCCGGCGTTGGCCAGCGCGGACCACTCGAGCTCGGACAGGTTCCAGTCGGCCCGCAGCCGGGCCCGGCGGGCGGCGGGCGCCTCGGGCAGCGCGGCGCGGATCTGCTCGACCCAGTCCTTTTCGGGCGCGACCGGGACCAGGTCGGGCTCGGGGAAGTAGCGGTAGTCCTGAGCCTCTTCCTTGGACCGGCCCGAGGTCGTGGTGCCGGTGTCCTCGTGGAAGTGCCTGGTCTCCTGGATGATCCGGCCGCCGGCGTCGAGCACCGCGGCCTGCCGCTCGATCTCGAAGTGGACCGCGCGCTCCACCGAGCGCAGCGTGTTGACGTTCTTGGTCTCGGTGCGGGTGCCCCACGCGGTGGCGCCGCGCGGCGCGATCGAGGTGTTCACGTCACAGCGCAGCGAGCCCTCCTCCATCCGGACGTCGGAAACGCCGAGGGAGCGGAGCAGGTCGCGCAGCTCGGTCACGTAGGCGCGGGCGACGACGGGGGCGCTCGCGCCGGTCCCGGTGACCGGCTTGGTCACGATCTCGACCAGCGGGATGCCGGCCCGGTTGTAGTCCACCAGCGAGTACTCGGCGCCGTGGATGCGGCCGGTGGCCCCGCCCACGTGCAGCGACTTGCCGGTGTCCTCCTCCAGGTGGACCCGCTCGATGCCGATCCGGACGGTCTCGCCGTTGACGTCCACGTCGAGGTAGCCGTCGGTGCACAGCGGCTCGTCGTACTGGGAGATCTGGAAGTCCTTCGGCATGTCCGGATAGAAGTAGTTCTTCCGGGCGAACCGGCACCAGCTGGCGATCTGGCAGTTCAGCGCCAGCCCGATCCGGATCGCGTACTCGATCGCGTTTTTGTTGACGACCGGCAGCGAGCCGGGCAGGCCCAGGCAGACCGGGCAGACCTGGCTGTTCGGCTCGGCGCCGAAGCCGGTCGCGCAGGCGCAGAACATCTTGGTCCTGGTGCCCAGCTCGACGTGGGTCTCCAGGCCGATCACCGGCTCGTATCTGGTGGTGGCCTCGGCGAACGGGACCAGCGTCTCGGTCATCTCTACAGCCCCTTCGCGTCTTCGAGCAGCGGGTGGCCCCAACGGCCGGTGAACGCGGCCTCGGCGGCGGCGGCGACCCGGTAGAGCCGGTCGTCGGCCAGGGCGGGCGCCATCACCTGCAGCCCGACCGGCAGGCCGTCCTCGTCGGCCAGGCCGCACGGGACCGAGATGGCCGCGTTGCCCGCCAGGTCGGACGGGATCGTGCACAGGTCGGCCAGGTACATGGCCATCGGGTCGTCGGCGCGCTCGCCGATCCGGAACGCCGTGGTCGGCGTGGACGGCGACACCAGCACGTCGACCTGGCCGAAGGCCGCGTCGAAGTCCCGGATGATCAGCGTGCGGACCTGCTGCGCCTTGCCGTAGTAGGCGTCGTAGTAGCCGCTGGACAGCGCGTAGGTGCCCAGGATGATGCGCCGCTTGACCTCGGCCCCGAAGCCCTGCGCGCGGGTCAGCGCCATGACCTCCTCGGCGTCGCGGGTGCCGTCGTCGCCGACCCGCAGGCCGTACCGCATCGCGTCGAACCGGGCCAGGTTGGACGAGCACTCGCTGGGCGCGATCAGGTAGTAGGCCGGGAGGGCGTACTTGAAGTGCGGGCAGGATACCTCGGTCACCTTGGCGCCGAGGGATTCGAGGGTCTCGACCGCCTCGGCGAACCGGGCCAGCACGCCGGGCTGGTAGCCCTCGCCGCTCAGGTCGGTGACCACGCCGATCCGCATGCCGCTGATGTCGGCCTCGCGGGCCGCGGCCACCACCGGCGGCACCGGCGCGTCGATCGAGGTGGAGTCCATCGGGTCGTGCCCGGACATGACCTCGTGCAGCAGCGCCGTGTCGAGCACGGTCCGGCCGAACGGGCCGGGGGTGTCGAGGCTGCTGGCGAACGCGACCACGCCGTACCGGGAGGAGCCGCCGTAGGTCGGCTTGGTGCCGACGATGCCGCAGACCGCGGCGGGCTGCCGGATCGAGCCGCCGGTGTCGGTGCCGATGGCCAGCGGCGCCTCGTAGGCGGCCACCGCGGCGGCCGAGCCGCCGGACGAGCCGCCCGGGATCTTGTCCAGGTCCCACGGGTTGTGGCTGACGCCGTAGGCGGAGTTCTCGGTGGAGGAGCCCATGGCGAACTCGTCCATGTTGGTCTTGCCCAGGATGATCGCGCCGGATTTTTTCAGGCGGGTCGTGATCGTCGCGTCGTAGGGCGGGTGCCAGCCCTCCAGGATGCGGCTGCCGCAGGTGGTGGGCATGCCGGTGGTGGTGAACACGTCCTTGACCGCGATCGGCACGCCGGCCAGCGGGCTCCGTACGGTGCCCTGCCTGCGCTCTTCGTCGATCTGCCGGGCCTGTTCGAGCGCCTTATCGGCGGCGACGTGCAGGAAAGCGTGCACCTTGCCGTCCACGGCGGCGATCCGGTCCAGGTGGGCCTGGGTGACCTCGGTCGCGGTTGTATCGCCCTTGCTGAGCGCTTCGGAGAGCTCGGCCGCGGTCATGCGGGTGAGTTCCACTGTCTTACTCCTCCCCCAGGATGCGCGGGACCTTGAACCGCTGCTGCTCGACGGCGGGCGCCTGGCTGAGCGCCTCTTCCGGAGTCAGGCACGGAGCCGGCTCGTCCTCGCGGTACACGTTGGTCAGGCCGGTCGCGTGCGACGTCGGCGGGATGCCCTCGGCGGCGACCTCCTGGACCTGCGCGACGGCCGTGATGATCTGGTCCAGCTGGGGCGCCAGATGGTCGAGTTCGGCGTCACTGAGCGCGATCCTGGAGAGCCGCGCCAGGTGCGCGACCTCGTCACGGGTAATGGGCATGCATGCATCCTAGGGGCGTTCCGGGAGCAGGCTGTAAGCAAATAAGCGGGCGGGCGATGATTCCCGGCCTCGCTGTTCGTCATACCGGTTTGGTAAGGAGGAGTAGTGCAGTACTTGCTGCTGATCCGCGGGGACGAGAGCGCCGCTGCCCATGCCGACGACGGCTGTGACGGGTGGAGCGAGCGGATGCTTTCGCGCGGGGTCCTGCGGGGCGGCGGCGGGCTGCGGCCGCCGGCCGAGGGCAAGGCGGTCCGGGTGCGCCGGCGTCAGCTCCTGCTGTCCGATGGGCCGTTCGCCGAGACCAAGGAGCAGGTGGGCGGGTTCTGCATCATCGAGGCGGCGGATTTGGACGAGGCGGTGGCGGTGGCCGCTGAGCATCCGGCCGCGACCTACGGGACGATCGAGGTCCGTGAGCTGTGGCCCCCGCTATGAGTACCGACGCTGGGCCGGCCGGCGTGGCGGCCGTCCAGGACGCGGTCGACGCGGCCTTCCGGGAGGAGTGGGGGCGGGTGGTGGCCACGCTGATCCGGGTGACCGGCGACTGGGACCTGGCCGAGGAGTGCGCTCAGGACGCCTTCGCCATGGCCCTGCAGCGGTGGCCGTCCGACGGGGTGCCGCGGCGGCCGGGAGCCTGGCTGACCACGGCGGCCCGCAACCGGGCGATCGACGTGCTGCGCCGCCGGGCGGTCGGCGCGGCCAAGCTGCGCGAGGTCGCCGCGCTGTCGGTTGAGCCGGGGTTCGAGCCCTCGACCGATCACGGTGGTGTCCCCGACGACCGGCTGCGGCTGATGTTCACCTGCTGCCATCCGGCCCTGACGCTCGAGGCCCGGGTGGCGCTGACGCTGCGCACGCTAGCCGGGCTGACCACCGCGGAAATCGCGCGGGCGTTCCTGGCCAGCGAGCCGACCATGGCCAAGCGCCTGGTCCGGGCCAAGCAGAAGATCAAGGATGCCGGCATTCCCTACCGGGTGCCGCCCGCGGACCTGCTGCCGGGGCGCCTGCCCGGCGTGCTCGGGGTGCTCTACCTGCTGTTCAACGAGGGGTACGCGGCTTCGGCGGGCGCGGACCTGATCCGTTCTGGTCTCAGCGCCGAGGCGATCCGGCTGGGCCGGGTGCTGGGCCGGCTGATGCCGTCCGAGCCGGAGGCGGCCGGGTTGCTGGCCTTGATGCTGCTGCACGACGCGCGGCGGGACGCCCGGCTCGACGCTTCTGGCGAGCTGGTGCCGCTCGAAGACCAGGATCGCTCGCGCTGGGATGCGGCGTCGATCAGCGAGGGCGTCGCGGTCCTGGAGGACGCGTTGCGGCGCGGCCGGCCGGGGCCGTACCAGGTGCAGGCGGCCATCGCCGCCTGCCACGTCACCTCCGCCCGGGCGCAGGACACCGACTGGGCGCAGATCGCCGGGCTGTACGGGCAGCTCGCGCGGTTCCTGCCGACGCCGGTGGTCGAGCTGAACCGGGCGGTGGCGGTGGCCATGGCGTTCGGTCCGGAGGAGGGCTTGCGGCTGGTCGCGGGGCTGGAGGAGGCGGGGCGACTGGCCGGCTACCACCTGCTGCCCGCGACCAAGGCCGACCTGTTCCGCCGGCTGGGCCGGGCGGCGGAGGCCGCCGCCTGCTACCGCGAGGCCATCGAGCTAGCCAGCACCGACGCCGAGCGGCGCTTCCTCAGCCGGCGCCTCGCGGAAACCGATCCGGCTTCCGTCTAGAAGTTCCGTCGGCTAAAACGTCCATCCAGACGTGCCGCTGGTCGTCGCTGACACGTAGGCACCTTTCCTCAGGAGGACGTGACAGCGATGGACACCATCAGGGACATGATCGCCGCCCAGCGGACCGAGCTGGCCGAGGCCCTCGCCGGACTGCCCGAGTCCGGCTGGGACGAGCCCTCGCTCTGCGCGGGCTGGCGGGTGCGGGAAGTCGTGGCGCACGTCACGATGCCGTTCCGGTACGGCCGCGGGAAGTTCGCGCTCGAGCTGGCGAAGTCGCGCGGCCAGTTCAACGAGATGGCCGACCGGCTGGCCCGGCGCGACGCTTTGGTCATGTCCCCGGCTGACCTGGCCGCGGCGGTCCGGTCCAACATCGGGCATCCGTGGAAGCCACCGGGCGGCGGGTACACCGGAGCCCTGTCCCACGACCTGATCCACGGCCTGGACATCACGGTGCCGCTCGGCCTTGACCAGCCGGTCCCGGAGGACCGGCTGCGCCTGGTCCTGCCGGCCAGCCTGACCGACCGGTCCGTGAAGTTCTTCGGGGTGGACCTCGACGGAGTCGAGCTGCGCGCCTCCGACATGGACTGGACGCTCGGCTCGGGTACGTCGCTGACCGGCGCCGGCGCGGACCTGCTGCTGGTGCTGTGCGGACGGACACTGCCGTCCGGCCGCCTGGCCGGCGAGCCGGCCGCCCGGTTCACTCAGCCGGGGTAACCACGTCAGAAGCTGGGGTAACAGCCTCGGGGCCCTCGGTGAGGAGGGTCTGGAAGGCGGCCTCGTCCAGGACGGGGACGCCGAGTTCCATGGCCTTGTCGTACTTGGAGCCGGCGTTCTCGCCCGCGACCACGAAGCTGGTCTTCTTGGACACCGAAGACGTCACCTTGCCGCCGGCCTGGCGGACGGCCTCGGCGGCCTCGTCCCGGTTCATCCCCTCGAGCGTGCCGGTGATCACCACCGATACCCCGGCCAGCAGCCGGGCCGCGGCGCGGTTCGGATCCCAGTCGGGGTCCTCGAGCCGGACGCCGGCTTCGCGCCACTTGGCCACGATGGCCCGGTGCCAGTCGACGGCGAACCACTCGCGCAGCGACGCCGCGATCGTCGGCCCGACCCCGTCCACCGCCGCCAGCGCGTCCACGCTGGCCTCCTCGATGCGGGCCAGGGAGCCGAACTCGGCCGCCAGCGCCCGGGCCGCCGTCGGCCCGACGTGGCGGATCGACAGCGCGACCAGGACCCGCCACAGCGGCCGGGATCGCACTTCATCGAGGTTGGCCAGCAGGCGGTTCGCGTTAGCGCTCAGCGTGCCCTGCTTGACCATGAAGAACGGGCTGGTCTCCAGCTTGTCCGCGGTCAGGTCGAAGACGTCGCCCTCGTCGGCGACCAGCTTGCCGTCGAGCAGCGCGGCGACCGCCTCCCAGCCGAGCACCTCGATGTCGAAGGCGCCCCGGCCGGCCAGGTGGAACAGCCGTTCGCGGAGCTGAGCCGGGCAGGACCGGGTGTTCGGGCAGCGCCAGTCGACCTCATCCTCTTCGCGGCTCAGCTTGGTGCCGCAGGACGGGCAGTGGGTCGGGTACACGTACTCGTGCTCGTCGCCGGTGCGCAGGTCGGCGACCGGGCCGAGGACCTCGGGGATGACGTCACCCGCCTTGCGCAGGATCACCATGTCGCCGATGAGCACGCCCTTGCGCTTGACCTCATCGGAGTTGTGCAGGGTAGCCCGGTCCACGGTCGACCCGCTGACCTTGACCGGTTCCATCACGGCGAACGGGGTGACCCGGCCGGTGCGGCCGACGTTCACCTGGATGTCGAGCAGCCGGGTAGTGACCTCCTCCGGCGGGTACTTGAAGGCGATCGCCCAGCGCGGCGCCCGGCTGGTCGAGCCGAGCTGGCGCTGCAGCGCGATCTGGTCCACCTTCACCACGACGCCGTCGATCTCGTAGGGAGGATCGTGCCGGTGCTCGCCGTAGTAGGCGATGTACTCGCGGACCCCGTCCATGTCCGGCACGACCTTGTACAGCCGGCTGACCGGCAGGCCCCAGCTGTCCAGCCGCTCGTACCAGCCCGACTGGGTGTCCGGCGCGCCCTCCAGGTGACCTTCCTCGCCCGGGCCCGCTGCCTCGCCGCTGATGCCGCTCTCCCCGGGGGAGCCCTCGACCCGCCCGATGCCGTGCACGATCGCGTCGAGCGCCCGGGACGCGGTGACCTTGGGGTCCTTCTGCCGCAGCGAGCCGGCCGCCGAGTTCCGCGGGTTCGCGAAGGCGGCCTTGCCCGCGTCGAGCAGCGACTCGTTCAGCTTGCCGAACGCCTCGACCGGCATGAACACCTCGCCCCGGACCTCCAGTACGGCCGGATGCCCGGTGCCCGCCAGGCGGGCCGGGATCGAGGAGATGGTCCTGATGTTCGGCGTGACGTCCTCGCCGGTGCGCCCGTCGCCCCGGGTGGCCGCCTTGACCAGCTTCCCGTCCCGGTAGACGAGGTCGATGGCCAGCCCGTCGATCTTCAGCTCACACAGGTAAGGACCGGTGCCGCCGAGCTTGATCGCCCGGTCCGACCAGGCGCCCAGATCCTCCAGGGTGAAGACGTTGTCCAGGGACAGCAGCCGTTCCAGGTGCTCGACCGGGGTGAACAGGGTGGAGATCGCCCCGTGTACGGTCTGGGTCGGCGAGTCCGGCGTGCGCAGGTCCGGGTACTGCTCCTCCAGCGCTTTCAGCTCGCGCATCTTGGTGTCGTAGTCGATGTCGGAGAGCGTCGGCGAGTCGAGGATGTAGTACCGGTGGTCGGCCTCGGTGATCTCCAGGCTGAGGTCGGCGTGCTGCTTACGCGCCTCGGCCGGTGCTTCCTGCACCTCCGCGCCCGTTTCGTTTTCGCTCATGCCGCGTCCCCCGCTCGCCTCATCAGGACTCTCCCCCGGTTTCCTCGATCAGCTCAGCCAGCATGCTCCCCGCCTCCCGGCACCGCGTCAACGCGGCGCGCGCCTGGGGCGGCGAAGCGCCCGCCAGCCCGCACGCCGGGGTGATCACCGCCTGCTCCGGGCAGGAGTCCAGCGGGAGCCCCACCCGGTGCCACAGCTGGATGACCCGTTCGGCCGTCTGCCGGGCCTCGGCGCTGCCATCACCCGGCCCGGTCGGCCCCCTGACCGGGGCCGGACCGCCGGGGACGACCGTCCCGGGGTCCGGATCGGGGATCGCGGGGACCGCACCGATCAGCACCCCCAGGCCAGCCTCGGCCGCCTCGCCGATCGCGTCGGCTTCGGAGCGCCGTAGCTGGCCGAGGTCGAAGGAGATCGCATCGGCCCCCGCCGTCCGGATCAGGCCGAACGGGACTCCCGCCGCGCAGCTGTGCACCACCGTGTAGCACGGGGTGGCCGAGATCACCTGGGCCAGCCGTTCCCTGAGCACCTCGGCCTCGACGGGACGGAGCCGCGACAGCCCGCTCGCCGTCGGCACCTCGCCGCCCGCCACGGCGGACAGAGCCGGCTCGTCGAACTGGACCGCGATCCGGGCCCCCGGTATCCGCTTGGCCAGCTCGGCCACGTGGGCGGCCGCCCCCTCGGCCAGCGAGGCGGTCAGGTCGGCGACCGCCCCGGGATCGGCGATGGCCACGTTCAGCGTGTGCGGCAGCTCCAGCGTGGCGGCCAGCGTCCACGGCCCGCACAGCTGGACCTTGACCAGGCCTTTGTAACCGTCCAGGACTTCTTCCATGACGTCCAGGTCGGAGGAGAGCATGGTCCTAGCACGATTGAGGTCGCGGCCGGGCCGGTCGGCCAGCCGCCAGCCGCGCGGGCTGACCTCGACCGGGATGTCGACCAGCAGGCCGGCGGTCCGGCCGGTGAGGTCCGCACCGGGGCCCCGGTCAGGTAGCTCGGGCAGGTACGGGAAGCCGGGGAGCTCACCGGCGATGACGCGCATCGCCTCGGCGGGATCCGTCCCGGGCATCGAGCCGATCCCGGTGGCGCTCCCGGCCGGCCACGGGAAGCGCGGCGCGTCATTGTCGTCAGGCATACCCCGAGCTTAGGACGGAGAGGTGACAAACCTGTGTCCGGCGGTCACGATCAGGGACGCTATCAAGTGGCTCACTGCCCTCGGCCTGGTCGAGACGCGACCGGGTCAGGGCACCTTCGTCATGGAGGAGATCGCCCCGTTCGTTACCGTGCTGCCCGGCGACCCTTCGACCGGCTGGGGTGGTGACGAGGGCACCAGCTACGAGCGGGAGGTGACCCACGGGAACCGCAAGCCTGCCACCAGTCCGGTCCAGGTCGAGATCCAGGAAGCCTCGGAGGAGATCGCGAACAGTTTGCGGATCTCGAAGGGCGCTGAGGTCATCAGATGATGCTGCCCTGCGTCCCGGCCCCAGCTCGGGACGCAGGGCAGCTTTCCTCCCCCAGGGCGGCCCTACCTGCCGCTGAAATCGTTGTCGTCACGATCCGGCCAGCGCGGGTAGCGGCCGGGCTCGGTGTCGTCCCAGTAAGGGCCCGGCGGCGGCTCGCCCGGCCCGTCAGGGTCGTCGAGGAAATCGGCGTTATCGCCCTGGTCGCCGCGGCGCTCGGCGCGGATGGCTGACATGGCCACGACCGCGATGATTCCGACGATGATCCCGATGATGAAGAACGCGCTGACGATAGCCACCACCGTGTCGTTCATGGCTAGGTCCAGTCACGTGGCCGGTAGTGGGTGCCCGCCCCGCCGAAGCGGGTGAGCCATCTCGCCCCTCGTGCCGCCGGGCCCGGTGCCGCGCCGGAGAGGGAGAACAGCCGTTCCTCCCTTCGGATCGCGACGGCGACCATCGCAACGACTCCCAGCCAGAATCCGCCGAAAAAAGTCGCCAGGATCAAGTACGCTACTGCTTCTCCGCTGCTGTCCATCGCAGCCTCCCCACACAACCTGCCGGCGGAGCGGGTTACCCGCCGGGCCATACCTATACGGCCCCGGAGAGCCCGGGGACGCCTTACTCGGGGGCCGAAACGGCCTTGTAGCTGCGCATACCATCTGGTCTACCGGGTTCGGATACATCATTGGTCCAGTAGGGGTGGTATGACCTGTACTTCTGTGACCAAGTAGCCGAATGACCAGGCCCTTACGAACCGTCCCGGAGATCCCAACGTTTGGTACATGTAGGCTTTGATACCCCTCCGTTTCACACTAAAACCTGTTCCAGCCGAATAGCTCAGACAGCCGGAATGGTTCCACCGGATCAAGTCATCCCAACCAGTGGGTCGGCTAGTATGATCCGGGAAAAGATGACTAGCACCCACGCGACAGGCCGACGCCCGGACGAGACGGCGGCCCGCCTGGCACCGTGGCGAGGCTCAGCCTGCGCGGCCCGCGTCCGGGGCCGAAGCATGGCGCCAGGCCGCAGGGATGTCATCTCAGCAGAACACGGGGCGGGCGCCGGTCCTGGGCATGACAGCCCGCGGGCTCGCGGCAGCGTCGCGCAGGCGATTCGGCGCCGCCGACGGACTATGCCGTCGGTCCTGGCATCAGAAAAATACCGGTCAGCCAGCTAATACAGCTAGTGCACCAGTTCACTCGCGATCGGGAAGAACTCGGCGTCCAGGCCCTTGCGGCCGACACCGGTAAGCCTGCGCGCACTGCGGGAGATCCGGTCGGGCGCCTCGCCGATGAGCGTGTAGCGCCGGTCCTCACGGCGGATAGCCAACGCGATGGTCGCGATAACTCCGATCACTACGCCACCGAGGAACAGAGCGACGGCCACTGCGACCACAACACCGATCATGACAAAACTCCCGCACTCCGTCCCGCGGAACCGTTCCGCGGGCCTGTTACCCACTTACTGGCCGGGCGGGCGTGGTTGCCGGGCTGGTGTTCGTGGGCCACGACGCTCCGTCTGTCCACGATTTATACCTGTTGCCCGATACGTACCATTAGGCCCGGCGATACCGCCCTGCTGATTGATCTGGCAGGTCCTAGCACACCCGAGGGACTGCACTGCTAGGATGTTCCTACTACGACCGGCCATCCAAGCCATCCCAACATTTGGTATCTGAGATAGAGTGTTACCATGGCCAGACAGGGTATAAACCTACTGAGTCTAAATATTTCAGCGAGCTGGGTGGTAGGGAAGGTCCGGACAGCTAGGATCGGTCTAGCCATCAGGATGCTCGCACACTGAGGAGGGTCGATGGCGAACCCTATGTATCGGCAGATCGCCGAAGATCTACGCGCGGAGATCGATTCCGGTGTGCTCGCTCCCGGCACGCAGTTGCCGACCGAACTTGAGCTCCGCGAGCGGTACGGCGGGGCGTCGCGGAACACGGTCCGGGACGCTATCAAGTCACTCACCAACCTCGGCCTAGTCGCGACGAAGCCAGGCCAGGGAACCTTTGTCGTCGAAGACACGGATCCGTTCGTCACCACGCTGTCGGGAGATCCCAAGACCGGCTTCGGCGGCGGTGAGGGCACCAGTTACCTGTCCGAGGTGGCCCAGGGGAACCGGAAGCCCGCCACCAGCCCGGTCCAGGTCGAGATCCAGGAAGCCTCAAGGGAAATCGCCGAGACCTTGAAGATCAACCCGGGCGCGGAGGTCATCCTCCGCCACGAGCGGCGCTTCATTGACAACACACCCTGGTCGCTGCAGACGTCGTACTACCCGATGGAATTCGCTGACCGCGGTGCGGAGCGGCTCAGGAGCGCCCGCAACATAGGCGAGGGGACCGTTCAGTATCTAGCCGATACTCTGCACATCCATCAGGTGGGCTACCGCGACTGGCTGGTCGTTCGGGCGCCGGACTCCATCGAGGCGGACTTCTTCAAGCTGCCCCCGGACGGCCGGACCTCGATCGTCCAGATATCGAGGACCGCCTTCGACGGTAACGGGCAGCCTATGCGAGTCACCGTGACTGTCTATCCGGCCGACCGGAATCAGTTCCGTTTCAACTTCGGACAAGTCCCGGAGCCGGATACTATCGGGGAGACCTAGGTGAATCCTTGTCCGGATTCATGCCTACTTTTCCTAGCGCACTAGCTACCCGACCGATAGTGACATGTGAATATAGCCTAGGACCGATACATGGCGATGACCTCGCCCGTACAGGCCGACCCGGGCGGGCCCGTCTATCAAACGCCCCGTCAACCGGATCGCGGCTAACGTGCCGTAACGGACATAACGCCATTTACTGAACGGTGGCGATCTATTCCGATCGCCTGCCTCTCATTCCGGTTCGCTGCATTTTCTAGCGGCGGCCCGGAATGAGCTTTTAGACCATAGACGGAAGCCATGACATCCTTGCGCCTCGCCCGGGCTGAAGCCACGGCCGAAAATCTGAAAGCCGTCCTCTGCCTCATCCGCCAAGCCAGCGGATGGCTGGAAGGCAAGGGTACGGACCAGTGGCAGAAGCCCTGGCCGGACGAAGAGCAGCGTGATGCCAGGGTCTGGCGCGGCCTGCAGCGGGGAGCGACGTGGTTCGTCTGGGTCGGCCAGCGACTCGCCGCCACGATCACCGTCGCGCAGACGCCCAACCTCGCCGTCTGGCGGGACGCGGAGTGCAATCTAGGCGACCCGGCTGTTTACGGGCATCGCCTGATTATCGATCGGCAATTCGCCGGCTGGGGGCTGGGTGCGGAACTGATCGACTGGGCCGGGCTGCGTGCTCATCAGGAGAACGGGGCCAAGTGGATCAGGATCGATGTGTGGAGCACCAACCGGGCCCTTCATGAGTACTACATGAAACGGGGCTTCGAGCCGTGCGGCAGCGCCCCCGATCCCGAGTACCCATCAGGCACGCTCTTCCAGAAGGCGGTGTCTGAGATATCCGAGCCGTTCTGCCCGCTTCTTACCGAACTGGACCCCCTGGTTCCCCTTTTCGACACCGAAATACCGGACTATCCACCAGTCGGCCTGGCGCCGGACTGGAACCAGCCGGACGATGGGAGCCGAGTGCTGGCTTCATATCCCGGCCAGATCGCTTCCGTTCCCCTGGCTCTGCCCGGGATGCTGGTGAGCGCTCGCCCTGCCGTCCCCAGCAGGGCGTAAGGCCCGGTCGGTCGACCAGCCGGACATAGCCCGGGAGACGCGGATCGTCAGACCCAGGCTTACCGCCTCTCCCGGCCGCCCGGTTGCCTGGCTAGCCATCCGCGGCCGCGCTGCGCTCCCCGCACCGCCTTCGGTTGCACGTTTACCTTGAAGCCAGGTTTTGCTTACCTCACAGATCGTGTTCAGGCTGCTCACTAACAGTACAAGCTCCTGGTCTCCAGTCGAGAGAAGGGGCGATAGTGGATCTCTGTGTGGTCTTGCGGTCATAACTGACAAAAAACTCAATCGTGACGACAGTGCATGTTTTGTCGCATACTCGTCGATGAAAGAGAACGGCGCACCTTATCTCGGCCACGTCCTAAAAACGGGGCGACTAGGGAGCGCCCCCTTATCGGGCCATAGGCGCAGGTGAGAGAGCTGTCCTGGCCTAACGGGAGGAGGTGTTATGCCCAAACGTCACTTCCGCCCTTCTGCGCAGTACCGGTATGAGCACTACGACCCCAACCGCTGACCGAACGGTCGTCCGGTAACGCGCGAACCGGCCGATGGCGTCCCTGCGGGGGTCTGATCGCCGCTTTCACGGTTGCTGGCGCCACTCCGCCGGTGGCGGACAGCGCCAGCAACCGTCGTCGTGAACCCCGTGAGCGAGTCGAACGAGGAGGCGTATAGCCGTCAGGTTCCGCTCGTACAGAGTCGTCAACTCGTTGAGTTTCTACTGGACAAGTCGTTGACTTTCGACTGGACAGAGTTCGACATCAGCGATCAGCTCCCCGAGGGCTGGCAGCATGATGTCGCGGCGGCCGCCGCCGAGGCCGAATGCCGGGAATTTCCTCGTACGCCGGTGCTGTCTCGTGAGGCACGGGACGTCGAGCACATCTCGCGTGGCCGGGTACACGCGGCCCAGGTGCGCCAGTTCCTCCCCTGGCTCTACCAGTTCTATGGGGAGAATGTCCTCAGGCTGGCCGCCAGTGCCCGCACCGAAGCCGTCATACCCGCGTCCGACGAACGTTACGGCGTCGTCCTTAACATCCAGTACGGTACCAGGATGAGATTCGAATCTCATATTGACTCGAACCCGCTCACTGGTCTTCTCTTCCTCACCGACCACCCGCGGGGTGCGGGTGGTGACCTCGTTTTCGCTTACGAGGAGGACGCCTACAGCGTCGAGGCGATCGAACGGAACTGCTGGGTGATCCATCCTCGGGCGGGCTTGCTGATCTTTTTCGACGGCCGCCGGCACGCACACTACGCACGGCCACTGCGATCCGAGTCCGGTGTCAGGGCCGTCGCGGTGATGAATTTCTACACCGAGACAAGCCCCGAGTCGATGCGTCCGCCGCAACTGAACCGTCATCTCTACGGCGACGAGTAGCGACCCGCGGCCTGGACGGTCCCGGTGATATCACCCAGATGAGGGGCGATCATGGGCTGATGAAAGGTTACCCGTTTGTCCTACGTCTCGGCCTGCCCGGGGACCTGGATACCGTAAGCAAACTTGTCCAGGAAGCCGCTAACTGGCTGCGGACCAGTAAGAGTACCGATCAGCGGGCTAGACCGTGGCCAGGCCAAATCTGCCATTCTGAGCACATTCTCAATGACTTGCTCAAGGGCAAGACGTGGCTGGTATGGCGAAAAGGGAGCACAGCACGCTAATCCGCGTTGCCGTGCCGACCACGAACCTGGAGTTGCACATCTACTACGAACGACAGTATTTCACCCGGCGGCCGGGCCCCGACCCGGCTTCGTTTCCGGCCCACTCGTCACGGGCGCTCTTCGAGCGGCATGTGGGCTAGGCGGGCTCGGACTATACGAAATTGCTTCTGGAAGAAAGACCGGATGATAACCATTCTGGATAGCCAGGCCGCGGGACTCCAGATCCGGCCACAACGTAGATCGACGAAGGCGGGGACACGCGACTGGCGAGGTTACCGGGACGGATGCGGCGACTGGGACCTGGAGCAGCTGCAGTCACGTCGATTGAAAGTTGTTGGGTATGTACCGTCGCCATAACCGCTCGCAGGCGCACGAGGGTATACCTGCGCACCGTCCTGATTCATAATTGAAGGGAAGGGACGGCTAGCCAGGTGGCAGTTACACGCTCCTTCACGGCAGGACCCCGCTACTAGCTGAAGTGGAACGACATGGCCAAGCTGCACGCACGCCCATCGAACCAGTATCGGTACGAACACTACGACCCTCGTTTCTGACCCGACGGCTCAGAGGGGACACACGGTGACAACGGCGTCACCCGCTTCCGCGGGCTGGCGCCTTTCTATTCCAGTTGTCGCCGTTGTGTCCTCACGACCGTTAGCCAGACGGGCCGTAGCCGTTCCTTATCGCCGCCGCTATCCGCTGATAGCAGGAAGGGAGGCAAGCGGCGCGGCTAGCGTCCCGCTGATGGTCGCGCTGCCCAGCACCGCGTCGCCGTCGTAGAGGACGGCGGCCTGCCCCTTAGCGACGCCGCGGGCCGGATGGTGCAGGCGGATGCGGACCGCGTCGCCCTCAAGCCAGGCGGTGCAGGGGTGGACCTCGCCGTGGGCGCGGAGCTGGACCAGGCAGTCGCGGGGCTCGGCGGGCGGGGGGCAGCCGGTCCAGACGGGGCGGGTGGCGGTGATCTCGGTGACGTCGAGGCCTTCGGCCGGGCCGACGGTGACGGTCCTGGTCACC
>JAICWX010000154.1 GCA_025934635.1 Streptosporangiaceae bacterium
ATCGCCCCGGTCGTGACCGGGGACGTGAACCCGGGCGCGTTCGAGGACCTGGTCCGGCTCTGCGTCCAGCTGGACAAGCTCCGCTGGCACGGCACCGCGCCGAGCGCGGGAACGGGCCATGACGGCACCGGCGGCCAGGGCTGCGAAGACAGCGCGGACGGCGTGGGCAGCACGGGCACGGGGAACGGCACAGCCGGCAGCGGCCCGGAAATACCCGCCGCGTTCGGCGGTACGCGGTCCCGCGAAGCCCTGGAGCAGGCCGTCATCGGCAAGGCCGTCGAACTGCTCTCCGGGCCCGGCGGGCTCGCGTCGTTCCTGCGGCGCAGGCTGCTCGGGGCGCGGCTCGGCGGGGACAGCCTGCCGCTGGACATCGGCTACAGCGACACCGTCCCCGCTGGCATCCGCAACGCGGTCCGGCTCCGCGGCGGGCACTGCGAATGGGCCGGCGGGTGCAGCCAGCCCGCCGGCGCCTGCCAGGTCCACCACACCAAACACAAGGCCAGCGGCGGCAAGACCAGCCTCACCAGCTGCGTCCTGCTCTGCCACTACCACCACCAGGTCATGATCCACCGCCTCGGCTGGACCCTCGTCGTCAACCCCGACGGCACCACCACCGCCTGGAACAAGAACAAGACCAAGGTCCTGCACAGCCACGGGCCACCAGCTCGCGCCGGGTAACACCCCAGGCCCCGGGACATACGAAGACGCAGCACCGGATGAGCACGGCCTCGAGGAGGAGGCTTTGGTGCTCATCCGGTGCTGTGCTGCGCCTGGGTTACCTAGTCAGCGCATCCGGCGAGTTCCAGCTGCGGCCCGGGCCGGGTCGCCTCGGGCTGGCTCGCCTCGGCGGGGGCCTGCGGGACAGCGGCGGGGCGGAGCACGGTGGCGGCGACTCCGATGGCCGCGATGACCAGGCCGAAGGCGATCCAGAAGGCCAGGTGGTATCCCTCGGTGAGGGCGACCGCGGCCGGGCGGTGCTGCGCGAGCAGCGCGTTGGTCCGGGAGGCGGACACGGTGGCCAGCACGGCGAGCCCGAGCGCGCCGCCGACCTGGGCCGTGGTGTTCACCAGGCCGGAGGCCAGGCCGGCGTCCTGCGGCGTGGCGCTGGACATGGCCAGCGTCATCAGGGCCGGGAAGCACAGGCCGGCGCCGGTGCCCATCAGGAACATGACCGGGAAGACGTGGCTCAGGTAGCTGGCGCCCGTGGCCGGGATCATCGCGAACAGGGCCAGGCCGGCGGCGATCAGCGCGAGACCGGGGAACAGCAGCTTGCGGGCGCCGAAGCGCATCACCAGCCGGTCGGTGTAGCGCATCGACAGGGCGCCCATGACGACCGCGACGGGCAGGAAGGCCAGGCCGATCTGCAGCGGGTCGTAGCCGAGGATCTGCCGCAGGTACAGCGAGCCGAGGAAGGATATCCCGAACATGCCCGCGGTCCCGAGCACCTGGACCAGGTTCGCGCCGGTCACCGTGCGGGAGGCGAAGATCCGCAGCGGCATCAGCGGGTGCCGGGCCGTCTTCTGCCGGACGATGAACCCGCCGAGCAGCGCCAGCGCGCCGGCTCCCATGAGCAGGGTCTTGGCCGCCAGCCAGCCCTGCTGGGCCGCGGGGTCGACGATGGTGAACACGCCGAGCATCATCGAGCCGGTGATCAGGATCGCACCCGGCACGTCGGCGCCCGCGCGGTATCCGGCGCCGCGGTCACGGTCGATGACCCGGAGGGCCGCGATGGCGGTGGCCGCGCCGACCGGCAGGTTCACGAAGAAGATCCAGTGCCAGTTCAGCACCTGGGTGAGGACGCCCCCGGCCAGCAGGCCCACGGCCGCGCCCGCCGAGGCGACGAAGGCGAACGTGCCGATCGCCTTGGCCTGCTCCCGGGGCTCGGGGAACATGGTCACGATCATGCCGAGGATCACCGCGGAGGTGAGCGCGCCGCCCATCCCCTGCAGGAACCGCGCCGCGACCAGCATCTCCTTGTTGGCTGCCAGCCCGCAGAGCAGGGAGGCGGCGGTGAACACGGCCAGGCCGCTGAGGAACACGTTCCGGCGGCCGGCCAGGTCGCCGAGCCTCCCGGCCAGCAGCAGCAGCCCGGCGAAGGCGATCAGGTAGGCGTTCACCACCCAGGCCAGGCCGGCCTGCGAGAAGCCCAGGTCAGACTGGATTGACGGCAGCGCCACGTTCACGATCGTCATGTCCAGGACGATCATCAGCATCCCGGTGCACAGCACCACCAGGGCGATCCAGCGATTACGGTCACGCACCGGACTTCTCCTTTCCCAGCCTTAGCTCGTTCACAGGACAAGACGAGACCGGAAACGGGAAATCATCGGCGCGAAGCGCCCGGCCAGCATTCCCCGGAGGGAATTGCCGGGCCAGGGGCGCCGCACCCAGCATCGGAGACGGCACCGCGACAGCTCCAGCCGAGGAGGAACCATGACCCACATCGATGTGCACGACCTGACCAGCCGGTACGTGGCGGTCTGGAACGAGCCGGACGCCGCGTTGCGGCGCAAGAGCATCCGGGAACTGTGGACCGAGGACGGAACCCACGTCCTCCAGCCGCCGGCGGAACTCCGGCTGGCGGCGGCCGGTCTCGGCTTCACCTCGGCCGGGCTCGAGGCCCGCGGGCACGATGAGCTCGAGATCCGCGTGGCCCGTGCCTATCAGGACTTCGTCGCGCCCGGGGAGTTCACCTTCAGGCCGCGGGAGAACGCCGCCGCGCTCCGCAACGTGGTCAAGTTCAGCTGGGAGATGGCCCCGGCCGGCGGCGGCGCGGCGGCCGCGGTCGGCCTGGAGATCCTGATCCTCGGCCCGGATGGCCGGATCGAGGCGGACTACCAGTTCATCGAGGCCTGATTCCCCGCATCAGGACGCCTTACGGGCGGCGGCCGGGTGCGTGACCGGGTCCGGGGGGCTCGGGCAGGGCGGGCTCGTCGAACAGGGGGCACTGGTCCAGGCTCGGGCACTCGCACCGGGTGGCGCTCTCCAGCCAGCCGCGCACGATCTCGGTGCGGGCGATCAGCGCGGTGATCTCGGGCAGCTTCCTGGCGGCCAGGTCGCGGAGCCGCTCGATCGCGTCCTGGTCGCCGGGGGAAGCGGACAGCAGGGCCCCGATCTCGTCGAGGGTCAGGCCCGCTCGCTGCCCGGTCTCGATCACCGCGAGCGTGCGCACGGTGTCCGGGCCGTAGACGCGCCGCCCGTTCACCCGGCGGGCCGGGGGCAGCAGGCCGATCTGCTCGTAGTAGCGGATCGAGGACGGCCGCCTGCCCGTCAGCGCGGCGACGGCGCCGATGGGCATCGGGAGATCCGGGTTTGACATCAAGCCGACTTTAACAACGATGCTGACGGGAGTTGATTCCCCGTCCCCGGAGGTATCCGATGACCGAGCCCGTCCCGATCGCCTGCACCCTCACCTCGGCGGATCTGGCCGCTCAGGCCCGGCGCTGGCAGCAGCTCATCGCCCGGGCGCTGACCACGCGCACCGAGACCGCGGACGGGTTGCGGCTGTCCTTCCGGGCCGGGGCCGCGGATGAGCTGCGGGCCCTGGTCGCGGTCGAGGCCGAATGCTGCCCCTGGGCGACCTGGCGGGTCGAGCAGGCGGCCGGGTCAGCGGCGCTCGACGTCCGGTCCCCCGGCGACGGCGCCGCTGTCCTGCACGCGATGTTCACAGACGATCGGCCCGGCCGGTCCCCCGGTCATACGTCTGCTTCTTGACCAGGTCGGGGATCCCGGGGAACTCGGCGACGAAGGCCGTGTAGTCAGCGGTCTCCATGACCAGTGCCTGCACCGCGTCCCGAGCGACGACGCTCGCCGAGCGCACGTTGCCCGGCATCGTGCCGCCTTCGCCGACCAGATCGCCGGGACCCCGCTCGGCGATGAGCCGTTCCAGCCCGTCCTCATCGAGGCAGACCTTCACCCAGCCGTCCAGGATCACGATGACCTCGCCCGCCTGCTCGCCCTCGCTCATCAGCACGGTCCCGGGCCTGAACGTCTCCCGGCGTGCTGTCCGTGCGAACGCACTCCGCTCAGCCGGGCTCAGGACGTTCCAGAAGTTGACCGCACCGGCGTCACGAGCGGCGTAGGCGCGGTTAATCGTCTTGTCGACATCGAGTTCCGGAAGCTCATTCGCGCGCTGCCTGCCCTGCTCGTGCAGCCGGTCCACGATCTCGCCGTATCCATCTCCGTGTGCCCCCTCGCTCATCCCCGCGCCCCTTTTCGCTCGCGCGACACCGCACTGGACAGCTGTCTCCGCGCGTTGCTCATATGACTGCGGACTGTGCTGCTGCTGATGCCTAGCAATGCCGCTATTTCCTTGTACTCGTGGCCAGCCGCGTACAAGCTGATGACGTCCCGCTGCATTTCCGGCAGTTCGCCGATGGCTTCCCAGGTAGACCGGAGTTCGTCTCGGGCCTGAGCCTTCCCGTCCAGTGGCTCTTCGATGATCTGATCCTGGCCGGCGCCGGCCGAGGGAGACACCCGCTTGCGGGACGGATCTCGCAGGACCCGCCGAGCCTCATTGATCACGATCTTGGTCAGGTAGGCGCGCTGCTCTCCGGCCGTCCGCAGAGGGGCCACGCGCGGCCACGCCAGCAGGAGCCGGTAGAAGCTTTCCTGGACGATGTCCTCAGCATCGGCCTTGTTTCCCGTCAGCGAGTAAGCCACCCTGACCACGCCGTAGTAGAAAGCGCGGAACAGCGACTCGGCGTCGCCATACGGATCCTGCTGCATAGCGGCTCACTCGGATTTTCTGTTAGCCGGTCTTGACCTCGCGCAGTGCCGGCACCGTCCCCGCCGAAGCGGCCTGGTCCGGGCTAGCCGGGCTCGGCATGACGAGCAGGGTGGTTCCGTCCGGGAGACGTTCGCAGAGCATGGTGCCGGTTACGGCGGCGGCGTCCATCTGAGTGCAATGGGCGTTCACATGGGCCCGCTCCCGCCAGATCGTCCCGGCAACGCCGATCGCCCGCCACACGATCAGTGTCACTGCCACCGCGGCGACCAGCAACCACACGGCCATACGGTTCTCCTTCCCCGCTTGTCGCGGGTCGATTGCTTGCTTCTGACATGTCAATGCAATCGGCCAGGAAAACGTCCAATGCGGGCCCGGGAAACACCCCGGGCCCGCATTGGCGCTGCGGGGGTCCCGTCACGCGGGCCGCTGGCGCCCCGGCATCAGCCGGGTCAGCGCGGCGACCACCAGGAGCAGGGCTCCCATCTGGAGCACGCTGCGCTCGAAGGCCACGTCGTAGCCGCGGTCGACGGCGCCGAAGAACAGCACGCCGGTGACGGCCACCCCGATCGAGTTGCCGACCTGCTGCGCGGTGGACAGTGCTCCCGATAGCGAACCCGCCGAGGCCGGGCCGGCGTGGCTGAGAAGCGTGGTCGTTAGCGGAGTGACGCACAGTCCCTGCCCGGCGCCGAGCAGCAGCAGGCCGGGGAACAGCCAGGCCACCGTGCCCCCGTGGCCGGTGGCCATGTACAAGGCGGCGTCGCCGGCTGCGCCGAGCAGCGCCCCGGCGGCGATGACGCTGCGGCCGAAGCGGACGGTCAGCGCCGGCGCCCGGAACGAGGTGAGCAGGTAGCCGGCCGCCAGGACGGCGAACACCCCTCCCGCCGCCAGCGGGGACAGCCCGCGGCCCTGCTGCAGGTACAGCCCGATCACCAGGTAGCTGGCGGCCTGCTGGCACCAGAAGGCCAGCTGGGTGATCAGCCCGGCCCGCAGCGGCCAGGACGCGAACACCCGCGGGTTGAGTAGCGGCACCCCGCCGCGGTCGGCCTTGCGCCGCTGGTGGGCGGCGAACGCGAGCGCGAGGGGGACGGCGGCGGCGAGCGTGATCCAGGACCAGGCCGGCCAGCCGGCCTGCCGGCCGTCCACCAGCGGCAGGACCACCGCCACCAGGCAGGCGGTGATAAGCGCCATCCCGGCCAGGTCGAACCGCGAGCCCTGGCTGGCCCGCGACTCAGGCACGATGCGCGGGCTGGCCAGCAGCGCGGCCACGCCGAACGGCACGTTGATCCAGAAGATCGCCCGCCAGCCCAGGCCGCCCAGGTCGGCCCGGATGAGGACGCCGCCGATCAGCTGCCCCGAGACGGCGGCCAGGCCCATCACCATCCCGTACACGCTGATCGCCCGGACCCGGGCGGGGCCGCTGTAGACCACGCCGAGGATGGACAAGATGTTGGGTGCCATCAGCGCGGCGCCCACCCCCTGCACGGCCCGGGCCGCGACCAGGACGGCCGGGTCGGGGGCCAGCGCGCAGGCCGCGGAGGTCAGGACGAACACCGCCATCCCGGCGGCGAACATCCGGCGGCGGCCGAACTGGTCGCCGAGCCGGCCGCCGGTGACGAGCAGGACGGCCATGCTGATGGCGTAGCCTGCCACGATCCACTCGATGGCGCCCTCCCCCGCCCGCAGGTCCTGCTGGATCGACGGGAGAGCGACATTGACGATGAAGAAGTCCAGGACGAACATGAACGTCCCGGTCATGAGCACGGCCAGGACCGGCCAGGACCGGCCGGGCGGGGACTGAACGGAGCTCGGAAGGGTGCGTGTTGCGGTCATGCCCCGAGCTTTCGGCCTCCCGTAACAGGAGAGTCAAGCGGTCTGGAAGACGGGCCAGCAGATCTCGGTGCGGTGCCGCGAGGTGGGCTCGGTGAACGGCACCAGGTAGTACTCGCGGATCGGGCCCTCGACGCCGATGGCCCGCTCGGCGACCACCGTGCCCAGCGCGCCGTAGGTCTGGTCGGAATCGGCCGGCGACCCGGCGTGCAGCATCACCGCGGCCTCCAGGCCGGGAACGGTCACGAGCTCGGCCGGGCCGCCGCCCCGCAGCGCCTCGTCAGGCACTGGCCCGTCGACCGGGACGAACGCGGTCAGCTCCGCCTCGTGGACCTCGAAGAACCCGGCCGGGAACAGGGCCCCGCCGGGCCCGGCGGGCACCTGGCCGGCCTGCTCGATCCGGCTGAAGAGCTGGCCGAAGGCGTCAGTGCCCCAGGCCCAGGCGTCCTGGACGGCCACCGTGCCCCGGACGGCGAGCGCCCGGGTGGCCGGGATCGACCGGAACTCGACCTCCGGGCGCACCGGCGGGCCCTCGAGCAGCGCCCGCAGGCTGGTCACGCTCATCTGCAGCTCGGCCAGCTTGGCTTCCATCGCGGTCAGGTGCGCGATGATCTCCTTGGTCCTGGTCTCCACGTCGGGTGCCCGCACGACGGCCCGCACCTGGTCGAGCGGCATGCCGAGGTCGCGGAACCGGCGGATGACCTGGGCCAGGGGCACCTGTCCGGGGTCGTAGTAGCGGTAGCCGCTGAACTCGTCGATCCGGGCGGGCTCGAGCAGCCCCTGGTCGTGGTAGAAACGCAGCGCCTTGACGCTGAGATGGGTCATGCGGGAGAAGTCGCCGATCGGCACCAGGACGCTCATCATTTTTCGGCGTGGGACCCCGGTCTTCAGGCCAGGGGACAAACGCCGCTCCCCTCTCGGCGTGTCAGGTTCAGATATCCGGATATGGTCGAATAAGATTTCCCGTCATGAGGACGGCGTACAAGTGCCGGGCATACCCCGACCAGGAGCAGGCTAGCGTGCTGAAACGCACGTTTGGCTGCGTCCGCGTTGCCTGGAACCGGACCCTGGCCTGGCGGCAGCAGCGCTACCAGGCAGATAAGACCGGGACGACCTACAACCAGGCCAGCGCCTACCTGACCGCCTTGAAAACCACCGAAGAACTGGCCTGGCTGAACGAAGTGTCCGCGATCCCGCTGCAGCAGGCGATCCGGCACCAGCAGGCCGCCTATGCCGCGTTCTACGCCAAGCGGGCCCGGTACCCGCGGTTCAAGACCCGCAACAGCCGCCAATCCGCGGAGTACACCCGGTCCGGGTTCCGGTGGCGCGACGGCCACCTGTACCTGGCCAAGATGAGCACGCCGCTGGCGTTCGCCTGGTCCCGGTCCGAGGTGGACCTCGCCACGATCGACCCGTCGACGGTGACGGTGTCCCGGGACCCGTGCGGACGCTGGTACGTCTCCCTCGCCGTCGACGTGCCCGAACCAGATCCGCTGCCTGCTACCAGCCGGGCCGTCGGGGTAGACCTCGGGGTCAAGGATTTCGCGGTGACCAGCGACGAGCAGCGGGTCCCCAACCCCCGGCACCTGGAGCGCCGGGTCAAGAACCTGGCCCGCTACCAGCGGCGACTGGCCCGCTGCCAGCCTGGCTCCGCCAACCGCGCCAAAGCCAAGGCGAAGGCCGCCCGGGCGCACCGCAAGGTCCGCGCCGCCCGCGCCGATTTCCTCCACAAGACCAGCACCCGCCTGATCCGCGACCACCACCTGATCTGCCTGGAAGACCTCGCCGTCAAAAACATGGTCCGCAACCGCAGGGTGGCCAGGGCGATCTCGGACTGCGGATGGGGGACCTTCCGGGCCATGCTGGAGTACAAGGCGGCCCGGTACGGGCGGCGGGTGGTCGTGATCGACCGGTGGTTCCCGTCGTCGAAGATGTGCTCGGCCTGCGGGCATGTCCTCGCCGAACTGGGCTTGAAGGTCCGGGCATGGACGTGCCCGTCCTGCGGTGCCCGGCATGACCGGGATGTCAACGCCGCGAAGAACATCCTGGCGGCAGGTCTTGCCGTAGCCAGGGGCGACCCTGACCATGCCTGCGGAGCTGATGTCAGACATCCGGGTCCTCCCGGGTGCAGTCGCGCTGTGAAACAGGAACCCCGGCCCGCGAGGACCGGAATCTTCGTCTATCAGGGCGGAGGGTAGTCAAGGGACAGGATTACCTCTTCATCATCAACATCAACGGGATCACGTGCGTGATCATCAGGCCTCCCGTTAGGGGAGAGTCAAGAGCGTGAAGATGCATGATGGCGAGGCCGACATCGACGAGGGGCTGGTCCGGCGGCTGGTAGCCGGGCAGTTCCCGGACCTGGCCAGCCTGCCGGTGACCGCGTTCCGGTCGACCGGGACGGTGAACGCGATCTACCGGCTGGGTGACGGCCTGTACGTGCGGCTGCCGCGGATGGGCCGGTGGGCGCGGGACCTGGAGCGGGAGGCCCGCTGGCTGCCGCGGCTGGCGGGCAGGCTGCCGCTCCAGGTCCCCGAGCCGGTGGCCCTCGGGCGGCCTGGCGTCGGCTACCCGTTCGGCTGGGCGATCTTCCGGTGGATCGAGGGGCGACCGTATGCGGGCGAGCTGGTGGACGAACGACAGGCGGCGCGGGACCTGGCCCGGTTCGTGACCGCGCTGCGTCAGGTCGGTACCGCGGATGCGCCCCGCGCCGGGCGCAGGCCGCTGCGCGAGCTCGACGCCGGGACCCGGGCCGGGATCGAGGACGCCGGCGAGGATATTGACCGCGACGCCGTCCTGGCCGCCTGGGAACTCGCCCTGCAGGCGCCCGCCTGGGACGGCACGGCGCGGGCCTGGATCCACGCCGACCTGCTCCCGCCCAACCTGCTGGTCGAGGAGGGACGGCTGCGCGCGGTGATCGACTTCGGCGCGGCCGGCGCCGGGGATCCGGCCGCCGACCTGATCGCGGCGTGGAGCGTGTTCGGGCCGGCCGGGCGGGAGGTGTTCCGGGATGCGCTCGATACCGGTGACGGCGGCTGGGAGCGGGCCCGCGGCGTCGCGCTGCACCAGGCGGTCATGCTCATTCCGTATTACCGCGTGACCAACCCGGGCATGGCCGCGCTGGGCCGGCGCACGGTCGGGCAGGTGCTGGCCGATGTCAGGGCGCGGGGATAGGCAGCGGGCGCGGCGGGACCGGGGCCGAGTGCACGATCGAGGTGGTGGTGCGGCCGTGCGGGGTGAACAGGTCGAGGATGGGTTCCAGCTCGTCGATGGAGTGCAGGTGAAGCTTCACGAAGTAGCAGTCCTCGCCGGTGATCCGGTAGCACTCGGTGATGGCCGGCACCTCGCTGGCGATCCCGGGGATCAGCCGCAGCCCGCCGCCGGACGGGCTGATCCGGACGATGGCGAACAGGGTGTAGCCCAGCGCCCGCGGGTCGACGTCGGCCCGGTAGGACAGCGTGCCGGTTTCCTCCAGGCGGCGCAGCCGGTCGGCGGTGGCCGGCCCGGACAGCCCGATCCGCCGCGCCAGTTCGGCGACCCGCAGGCGGGGCTCGGCCTGGAGCTCCGCGGCGATCCGCCGGTCGGTGGCGTCCAGCAGCGACTCAGGCATTTCGAAGGCCTGACGCACGAATTCCCTTTGTTCTGACGGTATTTTCATGCTCACCCTTGCATATTAACCTTCCCGGGTCGCCTCTTAGCTTCGTATGCTGCCCGAGTGCCAAGCCGGCGGGTACCCCCGCAGTCGTTCTTCGTGGTCAGCGCGGTGTTCCATTACCTGGGGCCGTCACTGGCGGTGCTGCTGTTCACCCGGCTCGACGTGCTCGGGGTGGCGTGGCTGCGGGTCGCCAGCGCAGCCGCGGTGTTCGCGCTGTGGCGGCGGCCATGGCGGGCATACCGGCAGCTCGGCGGGGGCAGCCGCCGCACGCTGCTGGCCCTGGGCGTGGTGCTGGCCCTGATGAACACGGCGTTCTACCTGGCGGTGGACCGGCTGCCGCTCTCGACGGTGGGCGCGATCGAGTTCCTCGGCACGGTGATCCTGGCCGCTGCCGGGACGCGGACCCCGCGCAACGCTGCCGCCCTCGCGCTGACGACGGGAGGCGTGGCCGCCATCACGGCGATCCGGCTGGCCGGGCAGCCGCTCGGGTTCGCTTTCGCCTTCGCCAACTGCGCGCTGTTCATGCTGTACATCGTGCTCGGCCACCGGATCGCGAACACCGGCGGGCCCGGCGGGATCGACCGGCTGGGGGCGGCCATGCTGATCGCCGCGGTGGCGGCGACGCCGTGGGGCCTGGGCGGTGCGCTGCCCGCGTTCGGCCATCCGCTGCTGCTGCTGGCCGGCGCCGGGGTGGGGATCTGCTCGTCGGTGATCCCCTACGTGACCGACCAGCTGGCCATGGCCCGGCTGCCGCGCGCCACGTTCTCGCTCATGATGGCGCTGCTGCCGGCGGTCGCCACCGTCACCGGCGCGATCGTGCTGCGCCAGGTCCCCACCATCGCCGACATCGCGGGGATCGCCCTGGTCGTGCTGGGGGTGGGCCTGCATTCCGAACATCAGCAAGAAAACGAGAGGACATGACTGTGGACTACGTGAAGCTGGGCTTGTCCGGGCTGAAAGTCTCCCGGGTCTGCCTGGGCATGATGAGCTACGGCAGCCAGGCGGAGCAGGCCTGGCATCTCGACGAGGCCGCGGCCGAGCCGATCATCAAGGCGGCGGCCGACGGCGGCATCACGTTCTTCGACACCGCCGACACCTACTCCGGCGGCGTGAGCGAGCAGTTCACCGGGCGCCTGCTCGGCCGCGTCTTCGGCCGCCGCGAGGACTACGTTCTGGCCACCAAGGTCTACTTCCCGATGGGCCCCGGTCCCAATGACCGGGGGCTGAGCCGTAAGCACGTGCTCGCCGCCATCGACGCCTCGCTGGGCCGGCTCGGGACCGACTACGTGGACCTGTACCAGATCCACCGGTGGGACTACAGCACCCCGGTCGAGGAGACGATGGAGGCGCTGCACGAGGTGGTCCGGGCGGGCAAGGCCCGCTACATCGGCGCGAGCAGCATGTACGCCTGGCAGTTCGCCAAGGCCCAGCACGTGGCCGAGCGGCACGGCTGGACCAGGTTCTCCTCCATGCAGAACCACTACAACCTGATGTACCGGGAGGAGGAGCGGGAGATGCTCCCGCTGTGCGCCGACCAGGGCGTTGCCGTGCTGCCGTACAGCCCGCTGGCCCGCGGGATGCTGGCCGGGAACCGGAGCCGCCAGGGCGAGCGCCGCACGACCCGGGCCGGGAGCGACCCGCTGTCCGATGAGCGGTACAGCACCGGCGCCGACTTCGACGTGGCGGACCGGCTGACGGAGGTGGCGGCGGAGCGCGGCGCTCCCCCGGCCCAGGTCGCGCTGGCCTGGCTGCTGGGCCGTCCGGGCGTGACCGCGCCGATCGTCGGCGCGACCCGGCTCGGTCACATCGCCGACGCGCTGGCCGCGACCGAGCTGACCCTCACCGACGGGGAGGAGGCCCGCCTCGAGGAGCCTTACGTCCCGCACCCGGTGCTCGCCCACAGCTAGGCTCCCGCGGCCGGGGACCGGTGCCGCGATAGCCTTCCAGGCGTGACCGATCGCGAGACGCGCAGGCTTTCCTTCGGGTCCGTCGCCGAGGACTACGACCGGTACCGGCCCTCGCCGCCAGCGCAGGCGCTGGACTGGCTGATCCCGCCGGGCGCGACGGCGGTCCTCGACCTGGCGGCGGGGACCGGCATCGTGACCAGGGAACTCATCGGGCGTGCCGCGCGGGTGGTCGCGGTGGAGCCGGACGAGCGGATGCGGGCCGTGCTCTCGGCCAGGTGCCCGCAGGCCGAGGTGCTGGCCGGGCGCGGCGAGGACATCCCGCTGCCGGACGCGGCGGTGGACGCGGTCGTGATCGCGGCCGCCTGGCACTGGCTCGACCCCGAGCGGGCGGTGCCGGAGATCACCCGGGTGCTGCGCCCGGGCGGCCAGCTCGGCGTGATCTGGGTATCCAGGGACGACCGGGTGCCGTGGGTGGCGGAGTTCAACGTCCTCGCGCGCGAGGCGCGCGAGGCGGACGGGCCGGACGGCCAGCCCGCAGCCGGGCTTTTCGAAGCGGGGCTCGGCGACCGGCGCCGGCGCCGGCGGGTCGAGTTCCCGCCCGGCACGCCGCTGTCGCCGGCGCAGGAGCGGCTGGTGGAATTCTCGGTGCCGATGACCCGGGATCAGCTGGCGGGCCTGCTCGGCACCTACAGCGGGATCATCACGCTGGAACCGGAACGGCGGGCCGAATTCTCCCGGCGGGTCAGGTCGTTCCTCGACCGCCAGCGGTGGGACGAGACCGACGTGCCGCTGATCTGCCGGTGCCTGCGCAGTACCCGGCTGCCCGGTTAGCTGCCGCGCAGGCCCCGGTCGATGAAGCGGATCATCCACTCGAAGCTCTCGTCGGGGTCGTTGCTCCACTGGAAGCCGCCGGAAGCCTCCAGTGCGGCGAAGCCGTGGATGGTGCAGCGGACGGTCCTGATGGCGTGGTCCATCTCGTCCTCGCCGATGCCGTAGCCGCGCAGCACGGCGGCGATGGTGGCGAGCACGCGGGTGGTCGCGGCCAGGAGCGGGTCATCCGGGCCGCGGAGCACGGCGCCCCCGCCGCCCGCGGTGGCCGTGTACCGGCCCGGGTGCTCCGTGACGTAGCCGCGGACCGCGTGCAGCAGGGCGGCCAGGGCGTCGGCGCCTGACCGGCCCTGCACCGCGTCGCGGATCACCTCGCCGACCTCGGTCATGGCCAGGGTGGCCAGCTGGTGCTGCACGTCTTCAAGCCCGCCGACGTGCTTGTAGAGCGAAGGGGGGCGGACGCCGAGCCGCTCGGCCAGCAGGCCCATGGTCAGCCCGGCGTAGCCGATCTCGTCGGCCAGGCCGGCCGCGGCGGCGACGACGTCGCCGCCGTTCAGCCCCGCTCTAGGCACGGGCATGCTCCTTGAGGAATCCGATCATCAGCGCAGCCATCTCGTCCGGGTTCTGAGCGTGAGGATAGTGCCCGGCGCCGTCGATCATGGCCACCGTGCCCAGCCCGGCCGGCATGGCCGCGACGATGGCGTCGCCCTCGGCCCGGGGATCGGCGAAATCGGGATCGAGCGTGCCCATGATGACCAGGGCCGCGCACCTGATGCTGGGCAGCTGCGCGCCGGCGTCGGCGGGCGTGGACTTGCCGGTCTTCATGAACTCCGCCATCCGGCCGGGCTCGCGCAGCTTGGCGGCCAGCGCGGCCAGGTAGGCGTCGTAGTCGGCGGGCTTGGCCGGGTAGGCCACGTCGAGGTAGCTCAGCCACAGGCGCAGGCTCTTGAAGACCTGCATGCCGCCCAGCCGGATCAGGCCCCGCCGGTAGCGGCCGACCCGCACGATGTCGCCCAGGCGGTACTTCTGGGTCTTGGTGAACGGATTGATCTCGACGATCGCGCTGACCAGGTCCGGTTCCTGCGCGGCGGCGATCGTGGCGGCCCCGCCCGAGATCGAGTGCCCGACGATGACCGCGGGGCCGCCGAGGTGGCGGATCAGGGCGATCAGGTCGCCGGCGATGTCGGTGCGGGTGATGGCCTCCTTACCGGTGACGGACTTCCAGCCCATGCTGGAGTCGCCGTGACCGCGCAGGTCCGCGCAGGCGACCCGGTAGCCGGCCTGCGCCAGCCGGGGCGCCAGGAACCGGTAGGCCTGCCTGCGGTCGCCGATGCCGTGCGAAAGCACCACCAGCGGCCCGGAGCCCGTCACGTCGTACGCGATCGTGCCGCCCGCTATCTCGAGGTACTCGGTCATGCCCGCCTCCTTGGCTAAGTATGTTAGCTATAAAGCTAATCTTATTAGCCAAGGCTGTCAAGCGGGCGCAACCGTCAGGCTCCCAGGTAACGAAGGACGGCCAGGACGCGGCGGTTGTCGCTCTCGCCCGGGGGCAGCCCGAGCTTGGCGAAGATGCTGGCCACGTGCTTCTCGACCGCGCCGCCCGAGACGACGAGCTCGGCGGCGACCCCGGCGTTGGACCGGCCTTCGGCCATCAGCGCCAGCACCTGGCGCTCCCGCGGGGTCAGCGTGGCCAGGCCGCCGCGCTGACGGCTGGCCCGGAACAGCTGGCTGACCACCTCGGGGTCCAGGGCGGTGCCGCCTTCGGCCACCCGCTCCAGCGCCGCGCTGAACTCGGCCACGTTGGCCACCCGGTCCTTGAGCAGGTAACCGACCCCGGCCGCGCCGCCCTCGAGCAGCTGCGCGCTGTAGGACGTCTCGATGTACTGGGAGAACATCAGCACGCCGGTGCCGGGATAGTCCTGCCGCAGCTTCAGGGCGGCGCGCAGGCCCTCGTCGGTATGGGTCGGCGGCATCCTGATGTCGACCACGGCGACGTCCGGCCGGTGCTCGGCCACCGCGGCCAGCAGCGCGTCGCCGTCGGCGACGGCGGCGCTGATGACGTGACCGCGGTCCTCCAGCAGCCGGGTCAGGCCCGCCCGCAGCAGCGCGGCATCCTCGGCGATGACCACCTTCAACGTTGGCTCCTCAGGCTCGCAGCGGCAGTTCGACGGTGACCGTGGTCGGCCCGCCGGCGGGACTGGACACGTCGAGCCGGCCGTCCACCGTCGAGACCCGCTGGGCCAGCCCGGCCAGGCCGCTGCCCCGCGCGACGTCCGCCCCGCCGACGCCGTCGTCGCTGACCTGGAGGTGAAGAAGGCCGCCCCGTTCGGTCCGTATGTTGATCGTGATCTGGTTGGCGTAGCTGTGCTTGGTCGCGTTGGCGATCAGCTCGGCCGCGCAGAAATAGGCGATCGTCTCGATCGCGGGCGCCGGCCGCGGGCCGACGTCGGCGGTGACCGCGGCCGGGATGGCGCTGCTGGTGGCCAGCGTGGCCAGCGCGCTGGCCAGGCCGCTGTCGAGCACCGGCGGGTGGATGCCGCGGGCCAGGTCGCGCAGGTCGGCCAGCGCGTCCACCGCGTTGCGGTGCGCGGCGTCGATCAGCTCCTTGACCGTCTCGTTGTCCGGGTCTTCGAGCTTCTCGCGGGCCATGCCCAGGTTCATGGCCAGCGCGGCCAGCCGCATCTGGGCGCCGTCGTGCAGGTCCCGCTCGACCCGGCGCAGCGCCGCGGCCGCGTCGTCCACGGCCAGCGACCGGGTCCGCTCGAGCTCGCTGACCCGCTCGGCCATCGTGCTCGGCCCGAGCATGCCGCGGATCAGGGCCCGGTCGCCCATGTTGATCCCGCGGGCCAGCCACGTCCCGGCCACCAGGCAGGCCGCGCCGAGGATGGCCGCGGGCAAGGTGGCGGGCCAGCTGGAGACGTGGGGCGTCCCGCCGAACGGCAGGGGTTGCAGCACCGCCTCCGGGTGGAAGAAGGGCCAGGTCACCGGGTAGGACAGGTCGATCAGGCCGAAGACGGTGAGCGTGAGCGCGTAGTACTGGACGAAGGCGACCGGCAGCTTGATCAGGCTGTACCAGACCCCCCGCCAGGCCACCCGGTCCCGCAGCCGCCGGTCCAGGCGGCCGAGCGGGCCGGTGCCGGGCTGGAACTTCGACGGCGACTCGACCTGGTGACCGAGGACGCGCCGGAGCAGGCGGCGGTGCAGCGAGCTCAGCCGCCGGGACAGCCGCAGCGTCAGCGTGATCAGCAGCAGGCCGACCACGGTGCCGAGGACCGACACCGAAACCGTCAGGCCGAAGGCGAGCAGCACGACCATGACCAGGAAACCCAGCAGCCCGGCCAGGCCGCCGAACAGGCAGTACAGCAGGTCACGACGAGCCCCGGGGGTGAGCGGGGCACCAAAGATGATGCCCGCCACCCGCCGCAGCTCGTCTTCCATGAGCCTTATTGTCCCCTGTCTGGCCGTCGGGCGCCGGATTCAGCTCACGCGTCGCTCAGCTCACGCGTCGCGGCGGGCCAGGGCCCAGCCGCCCGCCGCCAGCGCGATGACCGCGTAACCGCACAGCACGGCGAAGCCGGCCCCCGGGGCCAGGCTGTGCGCCACCGGCTTGACCGCGGTCAGCGAGTTCTCGGCGATCAGCATCGGCATGAACTGGCCGACCGAGTTCTGGATCGAGGTGCCCAGCGGCAGCAGGATGAGCGGGAGCACGAACAAGATCCCGACCACGGCCGAGATGGCGCCCGCGGTGTGCCTGATGACGGCGCCCAGGCCGACGGCGATGAGCGCGACCAGGGCCGGGTAGGCGCCGGCCATGAGGACCGCGCGCAGCACGCCGGGCTGGCCGAGGGTGGCGTGCGGGGCCGGCGAGCGCAGCACCGCCTCGCCGACGGCGAAGGCGCCGAACGCGAAGAGCTCCCCGGCCACCAGCGTGACCGCGCCGGTCACGGCGGCCTTGGCCGCGAGCAGCAGCGGGCGGTTGGGCACGGCGGCCAGGGTGGCGCGGATCATCCCGGACGAGAACTCGCTGGTGATCACCAGCGCGCCGAGCACGCCGAACGCCAGCTGGCCGACGGCCAGCCCGGCGAAGCCCTGCTCGACCGGGTCGAAGGAGGCGCGGTCGGCGGCCGACATCGCGGCCCAGTGCTGGTGGCTCAGCGCCAGGATGGCCAGGCCGATCATGGCGGCCCCGAAGACCAGGCCGGTCCACGTGGTAGAGCGGACGCTGCGCAGCTTGAGCCATTCCATCTGGGCGGCGGAGCGGAAGCCGTAACCGGGCGCGGTCCTGGCCGCGCCCCGGGTCAGCGTGGCGGTCGTCATGTCAGGCTCCCCTGGTATGCGATGTTGCTGGCGGAGTACTCGGTGCTGCCCTCGGTGAGCGCGAAGAACGCCTCCTCGAGGGAGTGGCTGCGGGCGGACAGCTCCGCCACGGTGGTCTGGGCGAGCAGGCGGCCCTGCCCGATGACGATGAGGTGGTCGGCGGTCTGGGCGACCTCGCTGATCAGGTGGCTGGAGACCAGCACGGTGCGGCCCTGCCCGGCCAGGTTCTTCAGCAGGTTCCTGATCCACCGGATGCCCTCCGGGTCCAGGCCGTTGACCGGCTCGTCGAGCAGCAGCACGGCCGGGTCGCCGAGCAGCGCGGCGGCGATGCCGAGCCGCTGGGACATGCCCAGGGAGAACTTGCCCGCCCGGCGGTCGGCCGCGGACTCCATGCCGGTGATCTCGAGCACGTCGCTGACCCGGCGGCGCGGGATGCGGTTGCTGACGGCCAGCGCGGTCAGGTGGGCGCGGGCGGTGCGCCCGGGGTGGAACGCCCGGGCCTCGAGCAGCGCGCCGACCTCCCGCAGCGGGCTGCGCAGGTCACGGTAGTCCTGCCCGCTGATCCGCACGGTGCCGTCGTCCGGCCGGTCCAGGCCGAGCATCATCCGCATCGTGGTGGACTTGCCGGCCCCGTTCGGCCCGAGGAACCCCGTCACCGTGCCCGGCCTGACGTCGAAGCTGAGGTGATCCACGGCGATGGTGGGGCCGTAGCGCTTGACCAGGCCGCGTGCCTCGATCATGGGAAAAACCCTCCGTTAGCGTGTCGGAGCGGGCCCGGCCCTCGAGAGGCGGGCCCGCCTGGATGCGTCTGCCGTCGACGCTACGGATCCGGCTCCCGGCGCAGAACACGGACAGCACCCGTCTTCGGGGTGGGGTTTCCCCCCGTACGCTGATCCGGTGCGCGTGATCGTCGCCGGGGCGGGAATCGGCGGCCTGTCGGCCGCCCTGTCGCTGCACGCCGCCGGGATCGGCGTGGTCGTGATCGACCCGGCGGCCTCGCTGCGGCCGCTCGGCGTGGGCATCAACCTGATGCCGCACGCGGTCCGGGAGCTGACCGAGCTCGGCCTCGGCGGCGAGCTGGCGGCGGCCGGCCTGCCCACCGCGGAGATGGTTCACTTCGACCGGCACGGCAACCGCATCTGGGGCTTCGCCAGCGGCCGCCACGTCGGCTACCGGTGGCCGCAGTACTCGATCCACCGCGGCGAGCTGCAGATGATCCTGCTCGCCGCGGTGCGGGCCCGGCTCGGGCCGGGCGCGGTGCGCACCGGGACCGCCTTCGGCTCATTCACCGAGTCCGGGTCCGGCGTGCGGGTGCGGGTCCGCGACCAGGCCAGCGGGACCTTCTCGGTGCTGCGGGGCGACGTGCTCGTCGGCGCGGACGGGCTGTACTCCGGCGTCCGCGCCCAGCTGCATCCGGGCGAGCCGCCGCCGCGCTGGGGCGGCATCATGATGTGGCGGGGGGTGACGGAGGGCGCGCCGTTCCTGACCGGCCGCACGGTGGCGATCGCGGGCACCAACGCGGCGCTGAAGTTCATCGCCTACCCCATCTCCCGGCCGGCCGAGCGGCGCGGCCGGGCGCTGGTCAACTGGGTGGCCGAGGCCACGCTGGCAGCTGTTTCCCCGGACCGGGACCACCGGCCCCGGGCCGACTGGAACCGGGCCGGGCGGCTCCGGGACGTGCGGCCGTGGTTCGCGGACTGGAGGTTCGGCTGGCTGGACGTGCCGGCGCTGATCACCGGGGCGCCGCGGATCCTGGAGTACCCGATGGTGGACCGCGACCCGCTGCCGTCCTGGGGAGCCGGCCGGGTCACGCTGCTCGGCGACGCGGCCCACCCGATGTACCCGGTCGGGGCCAACGGCGGCTCCCAGGCGGTGCTCGACGCCCGGGTGCTCGCCTGGTGGCTGGCCCGCGCCCGGGCGGCGGGCGGCGGCCCGGCCGACGGCCTGGCCGCGTACGAGGCGGCCCGGCTCGAGACCGTGAACGCGATCGTGCTGGCCTGCCGGGACATGCCGGCCGACCGGCTGCTCGAGACGGTGAGCAGGCGGGCGCCGGACGGGTTCGGCCGGATCGAGGAGGTGCTGAGCGCGGCCGAGCTCGCCGCGTTCGACGACGCCTACCGGGCCACCACGCTGCCCGACGTGGCCGCGCTCAACTCCCGCCCGTCGCTGACGCCTACCAGTGGTGCGTCGTAGCGTAGGAGTGGTTGACGATGACCTCGGTGTCCTCGGGCGGCTGGTACACCGACTGCACCGCGACCCGGCCCGGGCCCCACAGCCGGACCCAGATGCTGCGGTAGCTCCACGAGCTGCGCCAGAACGAGAAGCCCGTGCTCCGCGGGTACTCCAGGTGCAGCGCCATCCGCACCGACACGTCCCGGTACAGCAGCGAGCTCGGCTGGATCAGCATGGTCTGGCCCGGCTGCAGGTCGCGGATGAAGACGTTGCCCGGCGCGTGCAGCAGCAGCAGGCCGGGGGCCCCGTGCGCGCCGAATACGTCGCCGTACCGCCCCATCGGGTAGTGCATCTCCCGGTCGTCGGAGTCCTGGCCGGTCTCGTACCACACGTCGGAGGGGTACCAGTCGTACTTGATGTTGCCGGTGGCGCACAGGAAGCGGTGCTCGCGGACCCAGATCTGCTGGCCGTGCTGCATCGG
>JAICWX010000450.1 GCA_025934635.1 Streptosporangiaceae bacterium
GTGTTCGGCTTGTGCGACCCGGCCGGGGACACGCCCTCGTACTTGTAGTAGATGCGCGCCGGGGTGTTCAGCGCCTTCTCCAGGCGGCGCGCCCGGTACAGCGGGGTCGGCCGCCACAGCCGGTAGACGTCGCGCACCACCTCCGGGATGTCCACGTAGGAGTCGGTGGACACTTCCTGGCGGATGAGCTCCATCGGGAACAGCGGCGCCAGGTCCTCCGGGCCCACCGGCTGGCCCGTCCCGGGGTGCAGCGGCGGCGGCATCGGCGCGGGCAGGTCCGGCATGACGTTGTACCACTGGGTCGGGATCTCGGACTCATCCAGAATGATCTTGGTGCGCTCGGTCACGACAACCTCCCGGTATCCAGTCAGATTCTTGTCCGAACGATACGCCCAAGCTCGGACAACCGGCAGGCCACCCAGCCCCCCTACCCTGCCCTACCCCTCAAGTCCCGAGCGCCCCATCCGCCCCGCCGTCCGCCCCCCGTCCCGCGCGGCCGCCGGCTGGTCGTGGTGCCGTGACCGCTAGCCGACCAGGGTCTTGACCGCGGCGGTCAGCTCGGCCATCGCCTTCTTGGCGTCGGCGAAGTACATGCTGGTCTTGGGGTCGAAGTACAGCTCGTTCTCCATCCCGGCGTAGCCGGTCCCCATCGAGCGCTTGACCACGATGATCGACTTGGCCTGGTCCACGTCCAGGATCGGCATGCCGGAGATGTCGTTGCCCGGCCGCCGGGCGGCCGGGTTGGTCACGTCGTTCGCCCCGATGACCAGGGCCACGTCGGACCGGCCGAACTCCGGGTTGATCTCGTCCATCTCCACCAGCTGCGGGTACGGCACGTTCGCCTCGGCCAGCAGCACGTTCATGTGCCCGGGCATCCGGCCGGCCACCGGGTGGATGGCGTAGCTGACCTCGATGCCGCGTTCCTCCAGGGTCTTGGCCAGCTCGGCCACGCCGTGCTGGGCCTGCGCCGCGGCCAGGCCGTAGCCCGGCACGATGATCACCTTGGACGCGTAGGCGAGCTGGATGGCCGCGTCGTCGGCCGCGATGGCGCGGACCTGCGCGTCCGCGGCCACGGCGGCCGCGATCGCGCTGTCCCCGGTGCCGAAGCCGCCCACGATGATGTTGGCCAGCGACCGGTTCATGGCGTCGGCCATCAGCTTGGTCAAGATGCTGCCGGACGCGCCCACCAGCGCGCCGGCCACGATCAGGGCCCAGTTGGCGATGACGAACCCGGCCATGGCCACCGCGGTGCCGGTGAACGCGTTCAGCAGCGAGATCACCACCGGCATGTCGGCGCCGCCGATCGGCAGCACCATCATCACCCCGAACGCCAGCGAGGCCAGCACCACCACCAGCAGGGCGGGCAGGCTGGCCGTGGTCAGCATGAACGCGGCCGCTCCGATGGCCACCACGGCCAGCGCCACGTTGAGCGCCTGGCCGCCCTTGACGACGATCGGCTGACCGCTGATCATGCCCTGCAGCTTGCCGGCCGCCACGATCGACCCGGAGAACGTGACCGCGCCGATGATGACGTCGAGCAGGGTGAACACGGTGGTGGTGCCGAGCACGCCGCCCGCGTTGGCCTCGGACTCGATGTAACCGTAGATCGCGACCAGCGCGGCGGCCCCGCCGCCGACGGCGTTGAACGCCGACACCAGCTGCGGCATCGCGGTCATCTGGACCGTCCGCGCGGTGTACAGGCCGATCGCCGAGCCGATCAGGACGCCCGAGATCAGGACGATCCAGCCGGCCGCGGTGACCGTGCCGTCGTGGATGAGCAGGATGAGCGTGGCGATGCCCGCGATCACCATGCCCGCGATGGACACCTGGTTGCCCCGGCGGGCGGTGGCCGGGCTGTTCATCAGGTGCAGGCCGATCACGAAGCACGCCGCCGCCAGCACGTAGACCAGCTGGATGCCCCCGGTGAACCCGCTCATGATCTCGGCTTCCCGTCAAGCTCGGGCTGCGGCTGCGCTGACACCGGCGGCTGGACCTTCCGGCGGAACATCTTGAGCATCCGCTCGGTCACCACGTACCCGCCGACCACGTTGGCGCTGGCGAAGACCGCGGCGATGAAGGCCAGGATGTAGCCCACCACGGTGTGCGCCGTCACCCCGATCAGCAGCGCGCCGGCCAGCACGATGCCGTGGATGGAGTTGGTCGCCGACATCAGCGGCGTGTGCAGCGTGGCCGGGACCTTCCCGATGACCTCGAAGCCGACCAGCAGCGCGAGGACGAAAATGGTCAGGTCAGTGACTAGGGCCGTCGACACCGGCGTCTCCCTCGATGGTCTGGGGCTCGGTGGTCTGGGGCCCGGCCGTCTGGAGGAGGCTGGCCACGCCGGGGTGCACGACCGCGCCGTCGTGGGCGATCACCACGCCGGCCTGGATCTCGTCGCCGGTATCGATGGCCAGCTCGCCGTTCCTGATCAGGTGCAGCAGCAGCGCGGAGATGTTCCGCGAATAGGCGGCCGAGGCCGCGGCCGGCACGGTGGAGGGCAGGTTGTCCGCGCCCACGATCGTGACCCCGTTGCCGGTGACGACCGTCTCGCCGGGCTGCGAGCCGGACACGTTGCCGCCCAGCACGCTGGCGCCCATGTCCACGATGACCGAGCCGGGAGCCATGGCCTTGACCGCGTCCTCGGTCACCAGCAGCGGCGGCCTGCGTCCCGGCACCTGCGCGGTCGTGATCACCACGTCGTGCCGGGCGATATGGCCGGTCAGCTCGTCCTGCTGAGCCTGCCGCTCCCCGTCGGTCAGCTCGCGGGCGTAGCCGCCCTCGCCCGCCGCCGAGCCGACCGAGGTCAGCTCGAGGAACGTGGCCCCGAGCGAGGTGACCTCGTCCCTGGAGCTGGGCCGGATGTCATAGCCGCTCACCACCGCGCCGAGCCGCCGGGCGGTGCCGATGGCCTGCAGCCCGGCCACGCCGGTGCCGAGCACCAGTACCTTGGCCGGCCGGGCCGTCCCGGCCGCGGTGATCAGCAGCGGGAAGAACCGGCCGTACTCCCCGGCCGCCACCAGCACGGCCTTGTAGCCCGCCACGTTGGACTGGGAGGTGAGCGCGTCCATCGGCTGAGCCCGGGACAGCGTCCGCGGCAGGCCATCCAGGCTGATCACGGTCACGCCGCGGGCGGCCAGGGTCGCGGCCAGCTCCGGGTCGGCCAGCGGGGCGAGCATGCCGATGACCGCCTGGCCCTTCCTGAGCTCGCTCATCGCCGCGGCCGACGGCCGGGTGACGGTGAGGATCACGTCGGCGGTCCGGTAGAGCTCGGCGGCGCTGACGATCGAGGCTCCGGCGTCGGCGTAGGCGGCGTCGGGCAGCCAGGCTCCGTCTCCTGCCCCCCTCTCCACCAGCACGTCGATCCCGGCCGGCCGCAGCCGGCTGATCGCGTCCGGAACCAGTGCTACCCGGCGTTCGCCGGGCGAGGCTTCCCTGACGACAGCTGCCTTGATGCGTGCGACCGTATCCATATCCCCGGATCTCCCGTTCTGCGGGTGCCGCCGGAATCTGACCATATCCATCATGCCCAGCCCGGCGAGGGCCGTGCGCCGCAGCCCGGCGGCCCGGAGATCAGTCCGGTAGCCAGCCCGCGGCTAAGGGAACATTACCGGTGGTTACTGACTGGACTATGTCTCAGCGCGCAGCAGTCGGCTGATCTTGTCGCCGGCTCCGACCACGGCGGCGGCGTGCATCCGGCCCGGCGACCGGGTCAGGCGCTCGATCGGACCGGATACCGAGACGGCGGCGATCACCCGGCCGGCCGGCCCGCGGACCGGGGCGGACACCGACGCGACGCCGGGCTCGCGCTCGGCCGCGGTGGCGGCCCAGCCCCGCCGGCGGACCTGGGCCAGCGTGGTCGCGGTGAACTTGGCACCGCGCAGCCCGCGGTGCATCCGGGCTCCTTCCTCCCAGGCCAGCAGGACCTGGGCGGCCGAGCCCGCGGTCATCGGCAGCGCGGCGCCGACCGGGACGGTGTCGCGCAGCCCGCTGCTCCGCTCGGCCGCGGCCACGCAGATGCGCGAGTCCGCGTGCGGCCGGTACAGCTGGGCGCTCTCCCCGGTGATGTCCCTGAGGTGGGTCAAGATGGGCTGCGCGATGGCGAGCAGGCGGTCCTCGCCGGCCGCGGCGGCCAGCTCGCCGATTCTCGGGCCGAGCACGAACCGGCCCTGCGCGTCGCGGGCCAGCATCCGGTGGCTCTCCAGGGCGACCGCGATCCGGTGCGCCGTCGGGCGGGCCAGGCCGGTTTCCTTGACCAGCTGGGCCAGGGAGGCTGGGCCGCTCTCCAGCGCCGACAGGACGGAAATCGTCTTGTCGAGGACGCCGACTCCGCTAGAGTTGTTCATGTAATGAATACTGCCGTCTCGGAATGCGAGACGCAAGCCGAAGGGAGAGAGCGTGATGGCCGGGGTTGCGCACCGTACGCTCGCCGAGAAAATCTGGGACGCCCACGTGGTGCGCAGCGCCGAGGGCGAGCCCGATCTGCTCTATATCGACCTTCACCTGCTGCACGAGGTGACCAGCCCGCAGGCGTTCGACGGGCTGCGGGAGGCCGGCCGCAAGGTGCGCCGTCCCGACCTGACCATCGCCACCGAAGACCACAACGTGCCCACGACCGGGATCGCCGGCCGGGGCATCCCGCTCACCTCCCCGACCCCGCTGTACGGTCCCGACAGCCCGTTCGCCGACCCGGTCTCCCGCACTCAGGTCGAGACGCTGCGCAAGAACTGCGCCGAGTTCGGCATCCGGCTGCACCCGATGGGTGACGCCGGCCAGGGGATCGTCCACGTCATCGGCCCGCAGCTGGGGCTGACCCAGCCGGGTCTGACGATCGTGTGCGGCGACAGTCACACCTCCACCCACGGCGCGCTCGGCGCGCTCGCGTTCGGCATCGGGACCAGCGAGGTCGAGCACGTGCTCGCCACCCAGACGCTGCCGCAGGCCAGGCCGAAGACGATGGCCGTCACGGTGAACGGCGAGCTGCCCGCGGGTGTCTCGGCCAAGGACCTCATCCTGGCCATCATCGCCAAGATCGGCACCGGCGGCGGCCAGGGCTACGTGATCGAGTACCGCGGCTCCGCGATCCGCGCGCTCCCGATGTCGGGCCGCCTGACCGTCTGCAACATGTCCATCGAGGCCGGCGCGCGGGCCGGGCTGATCGCCCCCGATGACGTGACGTTCGAGTACCTGAAGGGCCGGCCGCACGCGCCGGCGGGCGCCGCCTGGGAGGCCGCGCTGGACTACTGGCGCTCGCTGCCCACCGACGCGGACGCCGCCTTCGACCACGAGGTCGTCATCGACGCGGCCACGCTGTCGCCGTACGTGACCTGGGGCACCAACCCCGGTCAGGCGCTGCCGCTGGCGGCGTCGGTACCGGACCCGGCCTCGTTCGCCGACCCGGGCGACCGGTCCGCCGCCGAGCGTGCGCTGACCTACATGGACCTCAAGCCCGGCACCGCCCTGCGCGATGTCGCCGTGGACACCGTCTTCGTCGGTTCCTGCACCAACGGCCGGCTCGAGGACCTGCGTGCCGCCGCGGCGGTGCTCGAGGGCCGGAAGATCGCCCCCTCGGTCCGGATGCTCGTCGTGCCCGGCTCGATGGCCGTGCGGGCTCAGGCCGAAGCCGAGGGTCTCGACGCGGTGTTCACCGCGGCCGGCGCCGAATGGCGTTCGGCGGGCTGCTCGATGTGCCTCGGCATGAACCCGGACAAGCTGGCCCCCGGCGAGCGCAGCGCGTCCACCTCCAACCGCAACTTCGAGGGTCGCCAGGGCAAGGGCGGGCGCACCCACCTGGTCTCGCCCGAGGTCGCCGCCGCCACCGCCGTCACCGGCCACCTGGCCGCGCCCGCCGACCTGTAACCGGCCGAACCGTCAAGGGAGCCTGAACCATGGAACCGTTCGTCA
>JAICWX010000334.1 GCA_025934635.1 Streptosporangiaceae bacterium
GCCACGCTGGCGCGCAGGGCCTCGGTCAGGTCCACCACCTTGGTCCCGGGCGGCGCCTCGTCGGCCGGTGCGAACTCCTCGTCGTTCTTCTTCGCCTCGATCAGCTTGTTGATCCGGTCGGTGTAGGTGTCGCGGTAGTCCGACGGCCGCCACGGGCCGGTCATCGACTCGATCAGCTGGCGGGCCATGTGCAGCTCCTGCCTGCTCAGCTTGACCCGCCCCGGCAGGTTGTCGATCTGCTGGTGCGCCTCGCGGATCTCGTCGGCGAAGAACAGGGTCTCGAGCGCCAGCAGGTCACCGTCGGCGCGCACCGCGGCGAGGTACTCCTTGCCGCGCATCACGAAGCTGGCGATGGCGGCCTTGTCCGAGTCGCCCATCGCCGACCGCAGCAGGGCGTAGACCTTGCCGGATTCCTCGCCGCCGGGACCCAGGTAGTAGGTCTTGTCGAAGTAGATGGGGTCGATGTCATCCAGGTCGACGAACGTGTGGATCTCCATCGACCGGGACCGGCCCGGCGCCATCGAGTCCAGCTCTTCCTGGTCGAGCATCACGTAGTGCCCGCGGCTGGTCTCGGCGCCCTTGACGATGTCGGAATACTCGACCTCGTCGGCGGTGCGCTCGTTGACCCGCTGGTACCTGATGCGGTCGGTGGTGTCCTTCTCGAACTGGTGGAACACCGGCCGGTGAGCCTCGGTCGCCGAATACAGCTCCACCGGGACCGACACCAGCCCGAACGTCAGTACCCCCGACCAGATTGCGCGCGCCATCCTGTCTTACTGCCAGGCAGGCCGGTCTTTAAACCCGCCGGTCGCAAACCCGCTGGTCACGAGGGTACTTCGCGCACCCCGTCGGCGGGCTTGTTGTCATCGCGCAGGCCCTGGAAGCGCGGATGGCGGAGCTGCCCGTCGTCGGTCCACTCGGGAAAGCCGACCTCGCCCACCAGCCGCGGCTCCGTCCAGTGCACCCCGCGGGGCGGCGGCAGGCGGCCCCGGCTGAAGGCCGGATCGGAGCGTTCCAGGCGAGCGAGCCGGTCGTGCAGGCTCAGCAGGGTCTGGCGATCGAACCCGGTGCCGACCTTCCCCGCGTAGACCAGCTCGCCGTCCCGGTCGTAGTAGCCGAGCAGCAGCGCGCCGAGTCCGACCCGGGTGCGCTGCGGGTCGGTGTATCCGCCGATGACGAACTCCTGCCCGTTCTCGCACTTGAACTTCAGCCAGTCCCGGTTGCAGCTGCGGCTCCACCCACGACGGCAGCCTGGCCATCAGCGGTCACCAGCTCGCCGACGGTCAGGCCGGACGTGACCGATTCCGGGTGGTCCTTGACCGGGTCGCCCAGCTGGCCGGTGCCCTTACTGCTCTTCGCCGCCATATCCGGCGGCTTTACCCCAAAGCCGGCCGTTGCAGGCCGAGGCCGGCCACGTAGTCCCAGAGCCGGCCGGCGGTGGCGTCATCGTCGGGTCCGGCGCCGAGCCGGTAGGTGAGCGGGCGGGAACGCCGGTCCTGCCAGAGCTGCCCGGTCGACTGGATCGCCTCGGGGGCGCTGCCGAGCCAGACGATGGTGTCCGCGCCCTGCTCGGGCGTGCGGATGAACGGGCGGGTCGCGGCGCGAAAGGCCGGCATCCACTCCCGGACGCCCTTGGTGTCGGCCCAGCCGGGGTGCATGGCGTGCACGTAGACGGCATCGCCGGCCAGGCGGCGGGCCCACTCCCGGGTGATGACGACCTGCTCGCGCTTGGTCCGCGCGTAGACCTTCTTCGGCCCGTAGCTGGTGTGCTCGGACTGGAGGTCGCCGTCCGGGACCTTCTGGCCGTACTGGCCGCCCGAGGTGACGTTGATCACCCGCGACGGCGCGGCCGCCTTCAGCAGCGGCAGCAGGCCGTCGATGAGCACCCACGGCGCCAGCACGTGGGTGGCGAACATGGCCTCGATGCCGTCGGCGGTGCGGGTCCGCTCGTCCGGCATGACCCCGGCGTTGTTCACCAGGACGTCAAGCCGCTGTTCCCGGGCGCCGAACTCCTCGATGAAGGCCCGCAGCGCGTCCAGGCGGCTCACGTCACAGGCCACCGGGCGCACGTCCGCGTCCCCGCCTCCCGCCTGGTCACGGACCATCGCGGCCGCCTCCGCGGCCCGGTTCTCGTCGCGGCCCAGGGCGCGCACCGACGCGCCGAGCCGGGCGAAGCCGGCCGCGGCGGCCAGCCCGATGCCCGATCCGGCCCCGGTGACCAGTACCACCTTGCCGTCCATCCGCGGCGGGCCGGCCGGCCAGCCGGGCAGCCGCTTCCTGACCTCGAGCCCGATGTTGGCGTACCCCAGTACCACCGAGCGGTCCAGGGCGGTATCGATCATCTCTTCTGCGTGCATGCGGCGCGCCCTACCCGCCGCGGCGCCGTTAATCCCCAGGTGTAGCGCGTGTCACCCCGGCGAAGTCACGCGCTTCGCTCCAGCCCAGGCCGCCGGACCGGGTGGCGAACCAGTCGATGGTCCGGCGCAGTCCTTCTTCGAGGCCGATCGCGGGGCGCCAGCCGAGAAGCTGCCGGGCCAGAGTGGTATCTGGCTGCCGCATGGCCGGGTCATCGGCTGGCCGCGGGACGAACTCGATCGGCGAGGTGCTGCCGGTGAGCTCCCTGATGGTCTGGGCCAGCCGGAGCACGGTCATTTCCTGCGTGCCGCCGATGTTGACCGGGCCCGCGCAGTCGCTGCCCGCCAGGGCCAGGATCCCGGTCACGGTGTCGTCCACGTAGCAGACCGAACGGGTCTGGCGGCCGTCCCCGGCCACCGTCAGCGGGTCCCCGGCCAGGGCCTGCCGGACGAAGGTGGGGATCGCGCGCCCGTCGTGCGGGCGCATCCGCGGGCCGTAGGTGTTGAAGATGCGCACGATCGCGGTATCGACCCCCCGGCTGGTCCGGTAGGCGGTGGTCAGCGCCTCGGCGTAACGCTTGGCCTCGTCGTAGACGCTGCGCGGGCCGACCGGGTTGACGTTGCCCCAGTAGTCCTCGGTCTGGGGATGCTGCTGGGGATCACCGTAGACCTCGCTGGTAGACGCCAGCACGAAGCGGGCGCCCTTGTCCCGCGCCAGGTTGAGCGCGTGCTGGGTGCCCGCCGCGCCGGCCTCGAGGGTCTCCACCGGCAGCCGCAGGTAGTCCGGCGGCGAGGCGGCGGAGGCGAAGTGCAGTACCAGGTCGGCCTCACCCAGGACCGGCAGGATCCGGGTCACGTCGCAGTCCACCAGCCGGAAATCCGGCCGGCCGAGCAGGCGTGCCACGTTGCCGGGTGAGCTGGTGGCGAAGTTGTCCAGGCAGGTGACCTCGGTGCCGGCCGCGAGCAGCCGCTCGCACAGGTGCGATCCGAGGAACCCGGCCCCGCCGGTGACGACCGCGTGCCGAGCCGGCCCGGTCATGACGCCACCTTCCCCCGGGCCGCGGCCACCAGGGCGGTGGTGGAGTGGCGGGCCAGGTAGGGCAGCAGCACGACCTCGCCGCCATGGCGGCGCACCACTGGCGCCTCGGTCAGGTCGTCCGGAGCGTAGTCGCCGCCCTTGACCCACACGTCGGGGCGCAGTCGCTCCAGCACGGTCACCGGGGTCGGCTCGCCGAAGACCACGACCGCGTCCACGCACTCCAGCGCGGCCAGGATCCGGGCCCGGTCCTCGGCGCACACCAGCGGCCGCCCGGGCCCCTTCAGCGCGCGGACCGAGGAGTCGGAATTCAGGCACACCACCAGGCAATCGCCCAGTCGGCGGGCCTCCCGCAGCAATCCGACGTGTCCGGCGTGCAGCAGGTCGAAGCAGCCGCCGGTCGCCACGATCCGGCCGCCGGCCGCCCGGACCTCCGCCACCATCCGCCAGGCGCCGGCATCCCCGTGAGCGCGGGCCAGCCCGGGCCGCGCAACCGCGCGGACCTGGCCAGTATCCGCGGGAAGGCCCGCCTCCGGGGGGATGGTAGTGCCGGGGGCGGCGCTGGGGCCGCCCTGGCTGACGAAGCGCGTGGCCTGACGCACCGCCTCGGTCACCGCCTCGGTAAGCAGGCCTCCGGATCGCAGCACCTGGGCGGCCGCGGCGGCGAAGCAGTCGCCGGCCCCGCATGGGTCGTGCGGCCCCCGGATCGCTTCGGCCGGAGCAAGGAACGGCACGGCTTCCCCGGTGTGCAGCAGCGCGCCGCCCTCGCCCATGGTGACGGCGACCGCGCTGCCCCAGGCCCGGCTCAGCGTGGCGGCGTCACGGGACGCGTCGGCCAGCGCGGTGCCGGCGGCGGCGGCGTTACCGGGCCGCCCGCCGCCAAGCTCAGCGGCGAACCTGCGAGCCTCGCTCTGGCTCGGGGTGACCAGCCTGCTGCCCGGCAGCGGCCTGCGGCCGGCCGGATGCGGATCCCACACCACTGGCGTGCCGGCGGTCAGCCGGGACAGCGTGGCCGTGAGCGCCGGGTGGGCCGCCACGCCGCGACCGTAGTCGGCCACCAGCACGGCGCCGGCCTGTCGCAGCGCACCTTCGGCCTCCGGGCCGACCTGCCCGGGACGGGCCCGGCCGTCGCCGGCGTCCAGTCGGACCACCGGCTGGCCGGACGCCCGCACCCGGACCTTGCACGGGGTGCCGCCATCCAGCGGCAGCGCTATCACCCGCACGTGCCGGCCGAGCAGGTCCCGTAGCTTCGCGCCATGCCGGTCCTGGCCGAGCGCGGTGATCAGCACCACGTCCGGGCCGCCGAGGCCGGCGGCGAGCACGGCGGCCAGGCCCGCTCCGCCCGCGCGGTGCCGCTCGCGCTGGCAATCGACCACCGGTACCGGAGCGTCGGGAGCGACCCGGCCTACGGTCCCGTCCAGGTCGACGTCGAGAAGGGTGTCACCCACGACGACCAGCGGACCGCCCCTCATCGGGTCGTCTCCAGCACGGTCCCGACGCCGTCCCGCACGGCCGCGTCGACCGCAGCGCACATGATGTGGATCGCCGCCAGGTGCACCTCCTGCACGGTGGACGTCACGGAGACGTCCACCGTGACCGCGTCGGCGCAGGCCTCGGTCAGCGGGCTGGGCCCGGGGCCGGTGAGCGCCCAGGCGGTCATCCCGATCGCGGCCGCGGCCTGGGCGGCCGCGACCACGTTCGGGCTCCGGCCGCTGGTGGACAGGCAGACCAGCAGGTCACCGGGCCGGCCGTGCGCCCGTACCTGCCGGGCGAAGACCCGGCCGGCGCCGTAGTCGTTGCCGATGGCGGTCACGGCGGCCATGTCGTGCGTCAGCGGGAACGCGGCCAGCGGCTGCCGCTCGTCCTCATAGCGGCCGACGAGTTCGGCCGTGAGATGCTGTGCCTGCTCCGCACTACCGCCGTTTCCGCAGGCCAGCAGGCGGCCACCAGCTATGAGGACCTGAGCGGCCCGCCGTCCCCAGGCTTCGAGCCGCGGCACCTGCGGTTCGAAGACGCGCAGCGTTTCCTCCAGCCTGGCCAGGTGGGAACCGCTGACCGAGGTGTACTGGATGCTCATCGTGCCCCCACCGTCCGTTGCTGCCGTACGCGGTCGTAGACGGCCTCGGTCTCGGCCGCGATCTTGTCCCAGGAGTACCGGGTGGCGGCGCGGGCCGCGCCCGCCGCTCCTAGCCTGCGGCGCAGCCCGGGATCGGCCAGCAACTGCCTGAGCGTGGCGGCCAGGGCGCTGCGGTCGCGAGGCGGCACTAGCCGTCCGGTGACCCCGTCCTCGACGGTGTCGAGGTGACCGCCGACCGCCGAGACCACCACGGCCCGGCCGCAGGCCATGGCCTCGACCGGCACGATTCCGAACGGCTCGTACCAGGGGGCCGACACCACGACGTCGGCCGATCTCAGCAGGGCGGGCACGTCGTCGTGCGGAACCCGGCCGGTGAACCGGACCTGATCCGCCGCACCGTGCTCCTCGGCGACCCGGCCCAGCCGGGCGACCTCGGGATCCCGGTGGAGCTGAGCCGGATCGGGACCGCCGGCGATGACCAGCTCGGTGCCCGGCATCCCGGCGATAGCCGCGATGACCGTGTCGTTCCCCTTGCGGGGGACCAGCCGGCCTAGCGTCAGCACGCGGGCCGGGGAGCGCACCGCGGCGCCGGCATCCGGGCCGGGGCGGAAGCGGTCACCATCGATTCCGCACGGAACCACGTACATGGTTTCCGGCCTGGCCCCGTAGGCGGCGAGCTCGGATACCTCGTCGGTGCAGGTGGCGATGATGGCGGTGGCTCGCCGGGTGACGGCTGCCTCGACGTCGAGCCGCTGCGGCGGGCTGGTATCGGCGTCGGCCTGCCAGCGCCGCTTCACGCTGCCCAGGGCGTGAAAGGTCTGGACCACGGGCACCGGACGGCGGGCCGCCGCCCAGACGGCGGCGATGCCGCTCATCCAGAAGTGGGCATGGGCCACCTCCGGCGGCTGCTCACGCCAGCGCGCGGCCAGCCAGTACGCGAAGTCGGGCATATAGCGCAGCAGGTCGTCTTTGGGCAGCGGCCGGGGCGGCCCGGCCGGCACGTGCCGGACCGTCACCCCGGGTGCGAACGGCACCGCGTCCGGCTGCCGGGGCGACTCGCGGCGGGTGAACACGTTGATCTCGTGCCCGTGCCGGGCCAGGGCGGTTGCCAGCGCGGCAACGTGCACGTTCTGCCCGCCGGCGTCGGCCCCGCCCAGCGCGGCCAGTGGGCTGGCGTGCTCAGAGACCATGTCGATTCTCACGTTGCTCCCTCGTCCCCTCGTCCGCTGCCTGATCCGGCGGCGAGGCGCCCCACCCTTGCCAAATCACAGTTACTGAAACATCACAGTCACTGTGGAACTCGGGCCGCTGCCAAATCACAGTTACTGAAACATCGCAGTCACTGTGGAATTCGGGCCGCTGAATCCGGAGCGGTCCGGCGTTTGGAGCCGCCCGGCCGGGGCAGGCGGCGGCCCCGTCATGGCGGCCACCGCGATAGGCCAAGCCAGGGCAGCGACCGGCCAGAACACCACGGGAGGCAGGCATGCGAGTTCTCGGCGTCAATTCAGTTTTCCACGATCCGGCGGCCGCGCTTGTGGTCGACGGCGTGGTGGTGGCCGCCGCCGAGGAAGAGCGCTTCAGCCGCCGCAAGCACGGCAAGCGGCCGGTGCCCTTCTCGGCCTGGGAACAGCCGGCCATGGCCGTCCGCTGGTGCCTGCGCGAGGCCGGGCTGACCCCGGCCGACGTGGACCTGATCGGCTTCTCCTACGACCCGGCCCTGGTGCGCCCGGCCGCGGACATGGGTCTCGACGATCCCTGGGATGAGCTGCGCACCCGGTACGCCACGCTCGCGCCGGAGTTCCTCGCCGAGGAACTGCCCGGCCTGGACCCCGGACGGGCCCGCTTCGTCCGCCACCACGTAGCGCACGCCGCTTCGGCCGCCCTGGCCGCGGGACCGCCCGAATGCGCCGTGCTGGTCTGCGACGGCCGCGGCGAGCAGGATTCCTTCCTGGCCGGCCGGTACTCCGGCGGCCAGCTGGAGATCCTGGCCACCCAGCCGCTGCCGCACTCGCTCGGCCTGCTCTACGAGGACCTGACCGCCCATCTCGGCTTCCTGCGTTCCAGCGACGAGTACAAGGTGATGGCGCTGGCCTCCTACGGCGAGCCGCGTTTCCTCGACCTGATCAGGGAGAAAGTCAGGGCGGTCCCTGGCGGCTTCCGCACCGACCCGGTGGACTGGGGGCAGCTGGCTCCGGCCCGGGCGTCCGGCGGGGAGCTGACCGGCGCGCACGCCGACCTGGCCGCCAGCGTGCAGCGCCGGCTGGAAGAAGTGCTGCTAGCCCTGGCGGCCGAACTGCACGACCGGGCCGGCGACCGCGTGCTCGCCCTGGCCGGCGGCACCGCGCTGAACTGCGTGGCCAATACGGTGCTGCACGAGCGCGGGCCGTTCGAGCAGGTCTGGGTGCAGCCCGCGGCCGGCGACGCCGGCACCGCGCTCGGCGCGGCGCTGCAGATCGCGGCGGACAAGGGCGAGCCGGCCTGGTCGATGACCGGCGCCGCCCTGGGCCGCGGCTTCACCGACGCCGACATCGAGGCGGCGCTGCGCACCGCCCGGGTGCCGTTCGAGCGCCCGGCCGATCTGGCCGGCGCCGTGGCTGGGGTGCTAGCCGGTGACGGAGTGGTGGCCTGGTTCCAGGGCCGCAGTGAATACGGGCCCCGTGCCCTCGGGCACCGGTCGCTGCTGGCCCACCCGGGCCGCCGGGCCAACCTGGACCGGCTCAACGACGTCAAGGGCCGGGAGAAATTCCGGCCGGTCGCGCCCATGGTGCTGGCCGACCGGGCCGCCGCGATCTTCTCCCGCGGTCCGCTGCCGAGCCCCTACATGCTGTTCGTGCACGACGTGGCCCCGGACTGGCGGGACCGGATCCCGGCGGTGGTGCACGTGGACGGTACCGCCCGGGTGCAGACGGTCGATCCGCGGACGCAGCCGCTGGTCGCCGCCCTGCTGGCCGCCTTCGAAGCGCGCACCGGGCTGCCGGTGCTGGTCAATACCAGCCTCAACACCGCTGGCCGGCCGATGGTGGACGACATCAGGGACGCGCTGGAGTGCTTCGGATCCACGCCGGTCGACGCGCTGGCCATCGGCCCGTTCCTGGTCCGGCGGTGATCCGGTACTCGGTGGTGATCCCCACCATCGGGCGGCCCTGCCTGCGCGACTGCCTGGCCGCGCTGGCCGCCGCGGCCGGCCCGGCGCCCGAGCTGGTGGTGGTCGTCGACGACCGCCCGGTCCGGCGCGGGCCCCTGGACACTGGCCCGGCCGGCCAGGCCGGCCCGGGCGGCCCGGCCGGGCTGCCGCTCCGCGTCGTGACCAGCGGCGGCGTCGGCCCGGCGGCGGCCCGTAACGCCGGCTGGCGGGCCACTGGTACCCCGTGGGTGGCGTTCCTGGACGATGACGTGCGGGTATCGGCGGACTGGCGGTCCCGGCTGGCCGGGGACCTGGCCGCCCTGCCGCCCGACGTGGCGGGAGTGCAGGGCGAGATCGTCGTGCCCGTCCCGGACGGCCGCCGGCCCACCGACTGGGAGCGGAATACGCTGGGCCTGGCGAGCGCGAAATGGATCACTGCGGACATGGCGTACCGGCGGACCGCCCTGGCTGAAGCCGGCGGCTTCGACGAACGGTTCCCCCGGGCGTTCCGCGAGGATGCCGACCTGGCGCTGCGGCTGCGGGCCGACGGCTGGCGGCTGCGGCGCGGGCAGCGGCGCACCGTGCACCCGGTCCGGCCGGCCTCACCCTGGATCAGCCTGCGCAGCCAGGCCGGCAACGCCGACGACGCCCTCATGCGGGCGCTGCACGGTCCGGACTGGCACGCGCGGGCCGAGGCGCCGCGCGGCCGGCCATCCCACGTCCTGGTCACCGGCGCGCTGCTGGCCGCCGCCGGGCTGGCGGCCGCCCGGCGGCCCCGGGCGGCCGCGACC
>JAICWX010000523.1 GCA_025934635.1 Streptosporangiaceae bacterium
CCTTCCCGTTAAGGAGGTCATGGGAGTTCGAATCTCCCCGTGCCAGCCAGTTTATCGGTTCATGCGGCTGTAAAGTGCCGTGTCTTAACATGGGGTCGTAGCTCAGATGGCCAGAGCGCCGGGTCGTCACCCCGGAGGTCGGGGGTTCAAGTCCCCTCGGTCCCGCCGTACCCGCTTAGCTCAGCGGCAGAGCGCCTGGATGACAGCCAGGAGGCCGGAGGGTCAGCACCTCCAGCGGGTACCAAGCTCCCGTGGTGTAACGGATAGCGCGGCGGCCTACGGAGCCGTCAGAGGGGGTTCGAGTCCCTCCGGGAGTGCGCAAGCTCGGCTAGCTCAATGGGAGAGCGCGGCGTTCACACCGCCGAGACGAAGGTCCGATTCCTTCGCTGAGTACTGAGGGTGAGCAGAACGGCGATGGGCGTGGTTGTGAGCCACGCTGTAGCGGGTTCAACTCCCGTCACCCTCCCCGCGTCGGTGGCAGAGCGGTAATGCAGCGGCCTGTAAAGTCGCCGCCTTCGGGCAATCGGTGGTTCGATCCCATCCCGGCGCACGCAAGCTCCTATGGTCCAGGGGATAGGACGCCAGCCTCCGGAGCTGGCGGCGCAGGTTCGAATCCTGCTGGGAGCGCTCTGGCGCACGTCTCGCTGGCGCGGGAGGCGGCCTGCAAAGCCGTCGGTGCGAGGGTTCGAATCCCCGGTGCGCCTCGATCGGCTCGCAGCACGACGGACGTGCGGCGCCCTCCTAAGGCGAAGGCTGCCGGTTCGAGTCCGGCCGGGCCGGCTGGTGCTCACGCTGCTGAGCGCACGCAAAAGACCGCCCGCCCGCACCCCGTGAGGGGATGCGGGCGGGCGGTTCTGTATGAGTGCGGGCCTATGCGGCGGCCGGACCTCCTGCTGCCGGCGGGGCGGCTGGGGGGCTACCGGGCTTCCTGGCGTGATCGCCAGGCGGCGGCTTGGCGGCCGTCGGGGTCACCCTGGACCGGGCGACGACCGACAGGACCACGATGACGCCGGCGACGACGGGGCCGACCACGGCCGAGGACCAGTGGAAGCCGAACGCCGCGGCGAGCGCGACGACAGCCGAGGTGATGGAGGCGGCCAGCACGGGCTCGCGCTGAAGCAGGGAAGGCATCGGCGTCTCCTTGCTCAGTGCCAGCTGGCCATGGTGTCGGAGGTGTCGAACGGTGCGTGCAGGCCGCCCGCCCACTGGGTGCCGATGATCAGGTTCCCGGCCTCGGTCCGCTGCCCGGTCATCCTGGTGCCGTCGAGCGTCGCGATCCAGATGACATGCCACAGGTCCCCGAGGATGTCTTCGACCTCGGCCAGCTCGGCGCGGTCGCAGTAGATCGTGCTGGTGTGCGGCTTGTACGACTCCCGGTTGCGGACGAAGTTCCGCAGCGTGTCCGCGGACTGGGCGTCGCCGGGCTCGAAGTCCAGGATCCGCGCTTCGAGCCACGCGTCGCCGATGACGTCGATGCCGTAGACCCGGGCGTGCGGGAACCGGGCCCGGACGGCCGGCAGGTTGGCGTACCGGCCGTTGACGTAGGCGGCATAGCGGGCCGCGCCGCCGGGGAGCAGCGCCGCGTTGGCGGAATCGTACATCGTGACCAGCTGCGCGCTGGCCGTCTCTCCGGTCATGGCTGCTTGCCCTTTCCGCTCGAGTTGTCGGCGGCGGCTGCCCGGCCCGCGGGCGCGGGGGAGGCCGCCGGGTCCTTCGCCGCGGCTGCCCGGCGCCCCCGGCTGGCTGGCATGTCGGCCAGGATGCGGGCCCGGACCGCGGCACCGAGAGTCTCAAGCTCGGCGGTGACGCCTGCCAGCTGGCTCGCGGCGTGAGTCTTGATGGCCGACTCGGCGGCCGTGATGGCGGTCTTGTGGTCGCGGGCGTGCTTGCTCACCGTCCCGGCGATGGCGGCCTCGTGGGCGCGCAGCCAGCGGCGCATGAGGACGAGCGTCACGACGCAGGCCGCGACAACGACGACGAGCAGGGCAATCAGCAGACCGTTCACCGGCTACCTTCCTTCTGATGGCACCCGAGGTCGGGGCCGATCTGGTTGAGAGTGGCGTACTGTCCCTGGAGGTAAGCCCGGCTGGGATTCGTTCTCGGGTTGCCGGGCGGCGGCCTGCGCCTGGCGAGGGTCGCGAAGGTCTCGCAGAGCTTGCGCTCCACGATCTCCCCGGCGTGCCGCGCCGCTGCCTGCTCCCTTGCCTGCGCCCGCTGGGCGGCATGCACGTCCAGGTAGGTGGCGAGCAGGTTCCCGCCGCCGACGATCAGGGTCAGCAGCAGCAGACCGGACGCGGCCAGCCGCGCACCCCTGGTGATCTTCACCTCATGCGGTCCGTGTGAGGTCATGGCTGGTGCCTTTCACGTCCGGCGCGCTGCTTTTCCAGTTGCTCCATCCGGGCCCGCATGAGCGCTTGCTCGGCCTTGATCTCGGTGACGTCGCTGGCGGTTTTCACCACGATGTCGCGGAGCGAGCCGCCTGAGTTCGGCCGGGTCTCCGCGGCGACCTGGGTGACGAGTGCCTCTACGGATCCGAGCCTGGCCATGACGCCCGGCCGGGCGGGGACGCCCTCACGGGCGGCCTCGCCGAAGAAGTCATCCAGGAAGGTGGTCGTCCGCTTGAGGATCTTCCATGCCCATCGCAGGCACCAGATCGTGCAGCCGATGATGGCCACGGCCAGTGCGGTCGCCGCCGAGATCCAGGCTGGGTCCACTTAACGCCCCCCGTCTCGCCGGGTGGTCCTGAGCCACACGCCTCCTTCTGTGACCGGGCTAGAGCGACAGCCAGACGATCTCGAGGTGGGACGTGCGGACGCCGCCGTCGTTGGTCCCGGTGACGGTGCCGAACGTGCCGCCGTAGTCCTGGCCCTGGATCTGGGCCTGGATGGTCTCCCCGGCGAGCAAATAGTAGGCGCCGACGATGGTCGCCGCGGGGGGGAGCGCCCCGTTGGTGCTGGCGAGCTGGTGCTGGTATAGATCGACTGGCTGGTTCGGGGCGTAGCCGCCGGAGGTCGGCACGCTGAGCCCCGCGACGACTGATGCGGTGCCGGACGGGGCCGTCGCGGTCTCCTCGCCGACGACCAGGTACCAGCCATTCACGGGAGGGACCCACCAGTGATTCGCGGTGGACCAGCCGCCCCACGGGTCGCCGTTGTCACCGTGCGCGATCCCGGTGATGGTGTCCAGCGCGACGGGGGAGAACTGGTTCTGCGGCAGGCCGGACTGGGCGGTGGTCTGGTAGCCCAGGAAGTACGGGTGGCAGGCCAGGAACCCGAGGTCGTTCGCGAGGTGCTCGGTAAACAGGCCGGGCAGCGCGCTGCCCTCGGTGCCGGCCTGCCACCGGAATGCCGGGTCGGGGGGCGTGAACCCGGTCTGGGCGGAGCCGGGCGTGGTCCAGTTGCCGAGCCAGGTCATCATCAGCCGGGACTGGTGCTGGTTCGACAAGGTCAGAGGGGAGCCGCTGTTCTGCCGGATCGTCACCGACACCTGGTCTCCGGCGCGGAGGCTGAAGATCTGCGTCTTGGTGCTCATCACGATGCCGCTGGAGGCGGCCACGTAGCCCGGCCCCCAGTACAGGGTGCCGTTGACGGTGATACCCGTGACCCGCTGCCCGGTGGGGCTCGCGCCCCAGCAGGTGACCGCGTGGGCAAGGTACAGCCCGTCGCGCTGGACGGTGTACCCGGTGGTGCCGTCCTGGCCGCCGAAGCTGTCCACCGACGGGGTGGATGCGAGGGTCATCGTCGAGTTGGCACCCGTGGTGACCTGCTGGCTGGAAGACAGGGCGGAGCGGAACATCGGCGGGTACTGAAGGAAGTTGATCACGTCGGCGATGCCGCTGGACCCGTTGAGCAGCGCTGAGTCCGCCGTGCTTGACGGGGTCCATGAGGTGAGCGGCGCGGGCAGCGCCGGGGTGACATCAGGGGCGTTCCAGGTGCTGGCCCCGGCCCAGATGGTCAGGAACCGGGGTGTCTCCCCGGACCCGTCGGTGCTGTTGCACGTCAGGTTCCACGAGGTCGCGGTGGAGATCGTGAACGGCACGGCGGGGGTGATGACCTGCCCGGCGGCGGGCTGGGTGTCCAGCAGGTCCAGCACGAACGGGCACGAGTCACGGGTGGGTGACGACGCCTGCCACGACCCGGTGGTCAGCGTGGAGAAGGAGTTGGGCAGCGAGCTCTGTGCGAGGTCAAGCTGCGCGCCGAGGGCCAGCTGCCCGGACCCGGCGGTGACCGGGGCGAGCGCGCACATGATCGTCCAGCCGCCCGCGCCATTGAGCTGCGGCCCGGCGGCGGTTCCTGATGAGACGGGCACGACGGGCTGCCACCAGAAGTTCGCCTGCGTGGCTGGCGAGTCCGCGCCGCGGCCGTAGTCCCCGGCGGAGTCGACGAAGGACAGGTACTCGTTGGAGAACCCGCCGATCAGGCCGTACAGCAGCCACAGCACGTAGGTCCCCTGGGCGGCCGCGTCGAAGAGCGTCACGGTCTCCAGCAGGATCGGCCGCCGGGCCAAGAACCCGATGCCGGTCGGCGCGCCGGACACGCCCGTGACCGA
>JAICWX010000068.1 GCA_025934635.1 Streptosporangiaceae bacterium
AAGGAGCCCGCATGACCGGCACCCCGCTGACCGTCCTGGACCTCGTCCCGATCTCGGCCGGATCGAACGCGACCCAGGCGCTGCGGAACAGCGTCGACCTGGCCCAGCAGAGCGAACGGCTCGGCTACACCCGCTACTGGTTCGCCGAGCACCATCTCAACCCGGGCGTGGCCGGCACCTCCCCGGCCGTGGTGCTGGCCCTGACCGCCGCCGCCACGTCGACCATCCGGCTCGGCTCCGGGGCGGTGCAGATGGGGCATCGCACCGCCCTGTCGACGGTCGAGGAGTTCGGCCTGCTCGATGCCATGCACCCCGGCCGCTTCGACCTCGGCCTGGGCCGCTCCGGCGGCCGGCCCCGCGGAGCCAAGGCTCCCGCCCGGGCCGGCGCCACCACCAGAGCGAGCACCGTCACCGACGGGCGGACGCCGAACGGGCTGCTCATCCCGCCCCGGTTCGACATCCGGCCGCTGCTCGGCTCGCCCCGGTTCGCCCTGCGGAAGAAGCTGCTGCAGCTGCCGCGGGCCGAACCGCAGAACTACACCGAGCAGGTCGGCGACGTCCTCGCCCTGATCGCCGGCACCTACCGCTCCCCCGAAGGCGAAGAGGCCCACGTGGTCCCCGGCGAGGGCGCCGCGCTGCAGATCTGGATCCTGGGCAGCAGCGGCGGCGAGAGCGCCGAGGTGGCCGGGCGCAACGGCCTCCGGTTCGGCGCGAACTACCACGTCAGCCCGGCCACCGTGGTCGAGGCGGCGGACGGCTACCGGGCCGCGTTCCGGCCCTCGGCCGAGCTCAGCGAGCCTTACGTCAGCGTGTCGGCCGACGTGGTCGTGGCCGATACCGAGGCGCAGGCCCGCGACCTGGCGGCCGGCTACGGCCTGTGGGTGCGCAGCATCCGCACCGCCGAGGGCGCCATCCAGTTCCCCACCCCGGCCGAGGCCCGCCGCCACGCCTGGACCGAGGCCGACCGCGCGCGGGTCGCCGACCGGGTCGACACCCAGTTCACCGGCACCCCCGGCCAGGTCGCGGACCAGCTGGAACGGCTCCGCGACGCCACCGGGGCCGACGAGCTGATCATCACGACCATCACCCACGACCACGCCGACCGGGTCCGCTCCTACCAGCTGCTGGCGCAGGAATGGGCCCGGCGGTAACCACGGGTAGCGGGCATTGGTGGAGTCACGCTCGCTCGTTCGGTATCTGCTCTCCGGCCTCGACCCGTACGGGCAGCCGGTTCTCGGCGGGCGGCAGCGGGCAGGTGGCGAGGTCGGTGTAGGCGCACGGCAGGTTGACCGCGTGGTTGAAGTCCAGCGCCACCGTGCCGTCGGCGGCCGGCGCGGGCAGCAGCAGGGAGCGGTTGGCCGGGTACGTCGTGACGCCGGAGGTGGCGTCGGTGAACAGGATGAACAAGCTGCCCGGCTCCTGGCCGGGGAACACGGTGAGGGCCAGGTCCTGGCCGTCCAGGATGAACTCCACCCGGCCGGGCGCGTCGTAGACGTGCTCGAGCCCGTCGACCACCGAGCCGACCGCCGTCGGGCGGGGCGCGGCGAACGGGACGTAGCGGCCGGTGACCGCCCAGCGCGGGTGCGGCGGGTAGGCGGGCGTGCCGTCGTACGCCGTGAGCAGCGGATTATCCGGGTGCCGGGGCCGGACGATGTCGTTCCCGCCGCGCTTGGCCACCTCGATCACCGCGTCGCCCCACACCGCGTTCACGCCGCCGCGCTCGGGGATGACCCCGAACTCGTGGCGCCCGCGCACCGGCTCCCCGCCGATGACCAGCTCCTCGCCCGCCGCCAGGTCGACGACTACACCGTCCGGCCCGGCCGACCACTCCCCCGGTGCGTCGGGGAACCGCCGCGGCTCGCCGTCCAGCCAGTGCCGGCCGGTGATGGCCAGGAACCCGTGCGGGTCGGCCCGCCGGGTCTCGTGGCCGCTGTGCCAGGCCTCCCAGCGGGCGGTGAAATCATCGAGGTCTGGGACGATATCGGCTGACGCGGTCACCACCGTGCTCCTCCGTCGTGGTCCGGCCCCATTGGGACCGAACGAGTACGAGTGCCCGTCTATGCCCCACGGCAACGATCATGAAGGAGAAAGCCGTCCATGGACCCTGGCGGCCGGTGGTAGCCCCGGGTCGTGTCAGGCCGTCTTGGCCGCATCGAGGCCGGGGTAGGCGCGGACGAGCCGGTGCTGGGCCAGGAACTCCAGCCAGCTCCGCACGGTCCCGTCGGCGGGCATGGCCACCCGGAGCTGGACGTCGCCGGTCGCGGCCTGGCGGCCGATCATGACGAGCTGCCGGAAGCCGGGGTAATTGCAGAACGTGGTGCCGGTCAGGTCCGCGATGACCAGCGAGACCCCGGACGCCACGGCCGCGCGCAGGGCCGCGTAGGCCGGATCGGTCCCGTCCGGCTCGATTTCACCGTCTATTTCGACCGCACGGGCCAGCCCGACCTCACCGTCCAACTCGATTTCACCGGGCAGCGCCACGACGGCAGGCCCGGCCGGCCATGTCTGCATGGTCAGCTCCTCCGTTGCTGATGCATCCAGGCTGACAGCCAGCGCCTACCCGCGATACGAAGCCCGCGAACTCCGCAGCGGGCCGGCTAGACGAAATACGAAGCGTCAGGCCGGCCGGGCGGGGCGGTTGCGACGGGCGATGTCAGCGTTCAGGACGGTGGCGAACGCGCACCACAGCGCGTACGGCGCCAGCGCCGCCGCGGCCCGGGGATCGATCCGGGCGGTACGGCGGATCAGCTCGGCGTTGCTCAGGTCCAGCAGCACGTCAGTGCTCGGGTTCGCATGCGGCGGCCCCTACCCGCATATCGCCGCCGTATCCGGGCAGCATGAGGCGCCGTGACAGAGCATGACAGTAAGCAGCCAGCGACCGCAGCACCGGACTGGCAGGACTGGCGGCAGTGGGTGGACGGGGTCGACTGGTCGGACTGGCGCTCCTGGCTGCGGCGCGCCGCCGAAACCAACTGGGGCGCCACCAGCTGGGCCCCGGCCGACTCGCCGTCGGCGGGCACCGCTTCGGCCGACTGGACCGCGGCGCCGTGGTCCGGCACCTCGTGGGAGCCGCCGGCCGGGGCCGGGCAGGTTTCGCTGGCCCTGCGCGCCTTCGCCGAAGACGAACCCGGGGACCAGATCGCCGGGCACCTGCGGGCCACCTGGCCGGCCTTCCGGCGGTGGTGGCACGGCGGCGCGCGGGTCAGGCCGTCGGCGGCCGAGGCCAGGGCCCGGCTCGAGGAGCACATGCCCGAGCTCGTCCCGGCCTGGCAGCGGCTGACCGCCATGCTCGACGACGATCCCGACGCCGCGGCCGCGCTGGCGCTGTGGAACCCGCCGCCGTTCCTGACCGGCTGCTCCCAGGCCGCGGTGCTGCCCGGCGGGCCGGCCCTGATCCGGAACTACGACTGGGACTACCGGCTGTTCGACGCGGTGGTGGCCCGGACGGGCTACGACGGGCGGCGGGTGCTGGGGATGCTCGACTGCCTGTGGGGGCTGCTGGACGGGGTCAACGACGCCGGGCTGGCCGTCTCGCTGACCTTCGGCGGCCGGCCGCAGGTCGGCGAGGGCTTCGGGATCCCGGTGGTGATCCGCTACGTGCTGCAGACCTGCACGACCGCCGGGGAGGCCGTGCGGGCGCTGCGCCGGATCCCGGTGCACATGTCGTACAACGTCACCGTGCTGGACCGCGGCGGCAGCCGGGCCACGGTGTACCTGGCGCCGGACCGCCCGGCCCATGTCACCAGCCGGGCCGTGGCCACCAACTACCAGGGCAAGGTGGAGTGGGCGCCGTACGCGGCGGCCATCCGGACGGTGGAGCGGCAGGAACGGCTCGAGGAACTGCTGGCGGCCGGCGCCGATGCCCCCAGCATCGTCGCCGCCTTGCTGGGCCCGCCGCTGTACGCCACCCGGTTCGGCGAGGGCTTCGGGACGCTGTACACCGCCGAGTACCGGCCGGACGAGGGCGTCGCCCGCTACTACTGGCCCGGCCAGACCTGGGAGCACTCGCTGGCGGACCTCGGTCCCGGCCGCATCGAGGTTCAGCTCGGCGCGGCCTAGCGGCGGCTACCCGGACACGACCCGGCCGGGGGTTCGAATTGGGGGTTTGCGCGGGCCGGCTGCGGGCAGCGAAGAGGCCTTGTCGAGGGGGTAATGATGGTTAACCAGGGAAAGCCGCTGGCTGCTCCGGGTTCGCCAGGCGATGACCGGCCTGTCAGCGGGCTGGTCGCGGCGACGGCGGCGGCGTTCACCGCAGCCGTCGAATCCGGGCGGCTGGACCTGCCGCTGCCGGGCGGCGGGCGGACCTACGACCGCTGGGCCGGCCTGGCCGAGCTGGCCGGAGAGGACCTGTCGCTGGCCCGGCTGTCCGAGGGGCATACCGACGCGGTGGCCATCCTGGCCGAGCTCGGCGCCGGACCACCGCCGGACCGGAGCCGCTGGGGAGTCTGGGCCGCCCAGCCGCCCGGTCCCGGGCTGACGGCCAGCCGGGCCGGGGGCGGCTGGCGGCTCGACGGCATCAAGCGCTACTGCTCGGGCGCGCGGTCGTGCACGCACGCGCTGGTGACGGCGGGGGCGCCGGACGGCACCCGGCTGTTCGCGGTCAGCACCGGCGATTTGGCGCCGGTCGCGGGCACCTGGCCCGCCACCGGCATGGCCGGCAGCGACACGCTCGACGTCGAGTTCACCGACATCGCGGCCGAGCCGGTCGGCGAGCCGGGCGGCTACACCGCCCGGCCGGGTTTCGCCCACGGCGGCGCGGGCGTGGCCGCGTGCTGGTACGGCGGGGCCCGGGCCGTCGGCCAGGCCTTGCTGACCGCCGCGGCCAAGCGCGACGTCGGACCGCACGCCCTGGCTCACCTGGGCGCCGTCGACCTCGCCCTGCACACCGCCCGGGACGCGCTGGAGCGGGCGGCCGCGGAGATCGACGCGGATCCCGGGGACCGGGAGCACGGCGGCTGGCGGCGGGCCCTGCGGGTGCGCGCGCTCATCGAGGCCACCGCGACCGAGGTCATGACGCGGACGGGCCGGGCGCTCGGGGCCGGCCCGCTGTGCCACGACGAGGCGCATGGCCGCCGGGTCGCCGACCTGACCGTCTACCTGCGGCAGCATCACGCCGAGCGGGACCTGGCCGAGCTCGGCGCGCTGGCGGTCGAGGCCGGCGTCTCGTGGTAGGCCGGCACACGCCAAGCCACAGCGCGCCGGACCAGAGCAAACCGGACCGGGGCGCGCCGAACCGGATCGACCGGCCGGGGACCCCGGAGTACGTCTGGGACTCGTGGCCGGACCTGCGGCGGCTGCCGGAGGCCGACCCGCGGCACTGGCCGGGCGTCGTGGTGGTGGCAGCGCATCCCGACGACGAGGTCCTCGGGGCGGGCGGGACGCTAGCGATCCTGGCCGCCGCGGGCGTGCGGGTGCGGCTGGTCGCGGTCACCGACGGCGAGGGATCGCATCCCGGCGCCGATCCCGCCGCCATCGCCGCGACCCGCATCGCGGAAACGGCCAGCGCCCTCGGCCTGCTCGGCGCGTCCGGCATCGAGGTCGTCAGGCTGCGGTTTCCCGACACGGGCCTCGCCGCCCGCGAGAAGGACCTGGTCAAGGCGCTGGGTGAGCAGTGCGAGGGATTCGGGATGTGCCTGGCGCCCTGGGAGGCGGACGCCCACGCCGATCACGAGGCGGCCGGGCGGGCGGCCCGGCGGGCGGGGCGGCGGGCCGGGATGACGGTACTGACCTACCCGATCTGGATGTGGCACTGGGCGAAGCCGGATGACCGCCGGGTTCCCTGGGACCGGGCCTGCCAGGTCCGGCTGCCCCCCTGGACCGCGGCGCGCAAGCGTGACGCCATCGACGCCTTCACCAGCCAGCTCACCGACCGCGGACCGGACACCGGGCCGATACTCCCGGCCGGGATCGTGGCCCATTTCACCCGAGAGGAAGAGGTGCTGCTGCGATGACCACCATCCCGGAGACCCCGGTGACCCTCGGCGCGGGCTACTTCGACGGCATGTACTCCGCCGCCGCCGACCCGTGGGGGTTCGAGGAACGCTGGTACGAACGGCGCAAGTACGCGCTGTCGCTGGCGATGCTCCCGCGGGAGCGGTACCGCGCCGCCTTCGAGCCGGGCTGCTCCATCGGCGTCTTCAGCCGGATGCTGGCCCCGCGCTGTGACTCTCTCCTGTCGTGCGACCTGGCCGCCGCCGCGGTCCGGGCCGCGGCCGGCCGGACCGCTGGCCTGCCTCAGGTCCGGGTCGAGCAGCGGGACATCGCCCGGCAGTGGCCGTCCGGCCGGTTCGACCTGATCGTGCTGTCCGAGATCCTGTACTACTTCGGCGATCAGGACCTGGACCAGGTCCTGGCGCACGCCGCCGCCTCGCTCGAGCCGGACGGCACGCTGCTCGCCGCGCACTGGCGGCACCCGGTGGCCGAATACCCCCGGAGCGGCGACGACGTGCACCGGGTGCTGGCCGCCCAGCCCGGCCTGGCCCGCCTGGCGGTCCACGACGAGCCGGATTTCCTGGCCGAGGTGTATATCCGCACCGAGGGCACGCCCACTTCGGTCGCCCAGGCCACGGGGCTGGTGTGACCGGATCACGGCGGGTGGAGGTGGCCGGCGTCGTCGTGCCGGCCCATAACGAGGAAGAGCGCCTGCCCGCCTGCCTGGCGGCGCTGCGGGCGGCGGCCGGGGCGGCCCCGGTCCCGGTTCACCTGCTGGTCGTGGCCGATGCCTGCACCGACGAGACGGCCGCGGTGGCGGCGGCGGGCGGCGCCGAGGTCATCGAGCTCCGCGCCCGTAACGTGGGCGCGGCGCGGGCGGCGGGCATGGCCGGGCTGCTGCGCCAGACGGCGGGAACCGATCCGGCGGCCGTCTGGCTGGCCACCACCGACGCCGACACCGTCGTGCCGCCCGGCTGGCTGCGCCGTCAGCTCGGCTACGCCGGCCAGGGCTGGGACATGGTGCTGGGGACCGTTACCGTCACGGACTGGGAGGAGCATCCGCCGCACCTGCCGGCCATGTTCGCGGCGATGTACGGCTTCGGCGAGGGACCGCATCCGCACGTGCACGGAGCGAACCTCGGCCTGCGGGCGTCGGCGTACCTCGCGGCGGGCGGGTTCAAGCCGCTGCGGACGGCCGAGGATCACGCCCTGATGGCCGCCGCCACCGAGGCCGGGTGCCAGGTCCTGCAGACGAGCGACGTCACCGTGGAGACCTCGGCGCGACGGCGGGCGCGAGCGCCCCGCGGGTTCAGCCACGCGCTGCGCACCCTGGCCCGGCAGCCGGCCGATAACGCTTCCCCGTGACTGCTCCCCGGCTACGGCTGGAGCTCGGCGGCGGCTAGCTGTCCCTCGACGAGCCGGGCGGCGACCCTCCTGACCCGCTGGTTGGTGTTCTGGGAGTAGCGGCTGAGCAGCCCGAAGGCCTGCTCGGGCGAGACCCCGAGCTCGGCGTGGAGAACGCCCTTCGCCTGCTCGATGACGGCCCGCGATTCGAGCCCCGCGTGCAGGTTGTCCACCATCCGGCGGCATGTCCGGTACAGCGTCGCATTATGGACGGCGGCACCGCCCTGGGCGGCGACGAGCAGCGCGATGTCATGCGCGGCCCCGCGGAACACGTCCGGCTCCGGCCCGTAGAGCGCGAGGGCGCCGGCCGGGTGCCGGTCGGTGCGCAGCGGCAGCACCAGGCAGCTGGCGAACCCGGCCTCGGCGGCCGCCCGGCAGAAGGCCGGCCAGCGGCGCTCGGCCGCTGTATCGTCCACCCGGCGCGGCTCATTGTGCCGCAGTGTCTCGGCCACCGGCCCGTCACCGTCGCCGAACTGGAGACGGTGCAGCTCCTCGAGCCGCGGATCCGAGGCCGCGAAGGTCAGTGCGCCGCTGGTCAGGGCGATCGTCACGGCCGCCGCCGTACCGCCGGGCACCAGCTCGGCCCCCAGGCCGGTCAGCCGGTGCAGCACATCGTCCGGGAGCTCGTCCGCCTCGAGCAGCTGAGCGATCTCGGCGATGCGATCAGCGAACTCCCGGGTAACGGTGATCATGGCACTGGCTCCTACCCATGCACCGATAACGAAACTCTCACCCCGCAAGCGAGGTTTTACCCCTCGAGAGCCGGGTAGCTGAGCCGGGTAGCTGAGCGGCCCGGCACAGCGATTCGTGCGGGTCTGGCCCTGCAAAAAGGCCGGGGCCGGCCTGAAGTTCCCGGCACCATCGCCAGCCGGTTTCAGTCCTGGACTGCGGCCGGGGATCCTTCCCCGTGGTCGACGCACTCACCTGAGGACTCACTTGTGCGTCGTACCACGACGCCGACCAGGAACGGGGCCAGCCATGGCCGACATCGTCGAGCTGATCACAGCTGACCACCGCCGGATCGAACGACTGGGCCGCACTTTGTACAACACCGCCCGCTACGGCCGCCAGCCCGGCCCCGACTGGGTGCCCGGCCATGTGTGGCAACGGCTCGCCGACTTGCTGGCCGCGCATATCCAGGCGGAGGAGGAAACCTGCTACGCGTCCGTGTCCGTGTCCGCGGCCGGACCGCGGCCGTCCGGGCCGGTGCGGGATGCGGCCGCCGACCATGAGGACATCCGGCGGCTGATCGACGAAGCATCGTCGCATCCGGTCGGTTCCGCGCCCTGGTGGCACGCGGTCAGGACCGTGCTGGCGGTCAGCACCGAGCATCACGAGCGCGAGGAACGCTACGTCCTGCCTAGCTGCGTGCTCGGCCTGGACATGAACCAGCGGAAGGAACTCGGCCGTCAGTGGTGCGCGTTCATGGCCGCCTGGAGCCGGAACGGCGCCCGCCCGGCAGGAACCCCGCACCAGCCCGTTTGACGTTCCTGGGGCGGGTAGAAGCGCTGCCATGGGCGTGAAGAAGGCCGAGAGCCGGGTGCGGGCGGCGCTGTTCGACGTGGATGGCACCCTGGTCGATACGAACTACCTGCACGCGGTGACCTGGTGGGAGGCGTTCATCCAGGCCGGGCACGTGGTCCCGATGGCGGAGATCCACCGGGCCATCGGGATGGGCTCGGACCAGATGCTGGACAAGCTGCTTCCGGCCGGCCGCGATGCCGGCGCCGACGCCGACATCCGCACGGCCCACAGCGCCCTGTACGCCACCTACTGGTCCCGGCTGCGGCCGCTGCCGGGCGCGGTCGACCTGCTGCGGGCGTGCAAGCGCGCCGGCCTGACCGTGGTGCTGGCCAGTTCGGCCGACGAACCGGAGTTCAATGTCCTGCGCGCGGCCCTGGACGCCGAGGACGCGATCGACGAGGCCACGTTCGCCGGCGACGTCGAGTCCAGCAAGCCCGCCCCGGACCTGGTCGAGGTGGCCCTGGACAAGGCCGGGGTGGCGGCCGGGGAGGCGGTGTTCATCGGGGATACGGTCTGGGACGTACAGGCCTGCCAGAAGGCCGGAGTCCCGTGCATCGGCCTGCTGAGCGGCGGCGTCAGCCACGACGAGCTCACCTCGGCCGGAGCCGCCGAGACCTATCCCGGCCCCGGTGAGCTGCTCACCGCTCTCGCCGCCAGCTTGCTGGGAGCTACGAGTGGCACTGGAACTTGATGAGGGGTTCGATCCCGACACGCTGCCCGCGCTGCGGGCGAACGTGCTGATCCAGGCCTGTCGAGCCGGATTGTCCGAGAGCCGGGCCAGGGATGTAGTGCTCGCCGTCCACGAGCTAGCGGCTAACGCGATCCGCCATGGTGCGGGGGCTGGGCGGTTGCGGATCTGGACACTGGCCAGAGAATTGTGCTGCCAGGTCGACGATGGCGACCCGCCACCAGCCGGCGAACCCGCCGACCCGGCTTCGTCCTCATTGGCCAGTGGTCCCGGACACGGCTTGTGGCTTGTCCGGCAGGTGGCCGACTGGGTACATGTCACGTCCGGCCCGGGTGGCACCCGCGTGAAGATCGCCTTTACCCTGTGCTAACCGTCGGATCAGTGGATCCGGAGCCTTCCTTATGCTGCTGGAATCGTTCTATAGTCCGCCCAGGAGGCGTTGACATGACGGCGCAGGCTGATCCCGTCTGGACTGAGACCAGGCTCCGGGCCATCCAGTCGATCACGGACGCCACCTTGTCTCGTCTCGACGACCACGAGCAGCTCGCCGAGCTGATGGACCGGACGAGGGAGATCTTGCGGGCCGACACGGCCGCGGTGCTGCTGCTGGACTTCTCCTCCGGGCAGCTGATCGCGACGGCGGCCGCCGGGCTGGAAGAAGAGGTGCGGCAAGGCGTGCGGATTCCGGTGGGCCGGGGGTTCGCGGGCCGGATCGCCGCCGATCACCGGCCCGTCATCCTGGACCGCGTCGATCACACCAGCGTGCTCAACCCCATCCTGCTGGCCAAGGGCATCAAGTCCATGATGGGCGTGCCGATGGTAGCCGGCGGCCGGGTGATCGGCGTGCTGCACGTCGGCTCGCTGATGCCCCGCGAGTTCACCGGCGAGGAAGTCGAACTGCTGCAGCTGGCCGCGGACCGGGCCGCGGCGGCCGTGCAGTCCATGACGGCCACGGCTGACCGGGTCGCGGTGGAGGCACTGCAGCGCAGCCTGGTCCCCTCGGCGCTGCCGCTGGTGGCCGGGGTAGAGATGGCGGCCCGCTACGTGGCCGGCCGGGGCGTGGTGGGAGGCGACTGGTACGACGTGTTCACCCTTCCCTCGGGTGAACTGTGCGTCGTGATGGGCGACGTAGCCGGATCTGGCCTGCCCGCCGGGGTGATCATGGGACGGATGCGCAGCGCCCTTCGCGCCTACGCGCTGGAAAGCCCGGACCCGGCCGAAGTGCTGCGCCGGCTCGACCGCAAGATGCAGCACTTCGAACCGGACGCCCTGGCCACCGTGCTGTACGCCGTCTTCGAGCCGGCCCTCGACCAGGTGCATATCAGCCTGGCCGGGCATCTGCCGCCGGTCATCGCCGTTCCCGGGCAGCCGGCGGAGCTAGCCCGCATCGCGCGAGGCATCATGATCGGCGCCGCTCCGGCCGCGGCCCGGCCGGTGACGACGTTGCCGGTGCCGCCGGGCGCGCTGCTGTGCTTCTACACCGACGGCCTGATCGAGCGGCCGGGCCAGCTGATCGATGAAGGACTTGACCGCCTTTGCCGGACGGTGGTGGCGGAGTCCCCGGAGGCTGTCTGCGCCGCGGTGATGGGCGAGATGGTCGGCAGCGAGTCGGCCCGCGATGACATAGCGCTGCTGGCGATCCGGCGTCAGGCCCGGCCGCCGGGCACTACGATCGCCTCCGTGCTGCCCGCCCGCGAGTCAGAGGTCTGCGCTGATGCCTGACGCCAGGTTCCCGGTCGAGATGGTCAAGGGCGTGCCAGTCCTGGCCGGGCCCGAGGAAATCGACATCACCAACGCCGGCGAGCTCCAGACGGCCCTGCTGGAGGCGGCCAGGCATGGCCCGGGAGGTTTCGTGGTCGACCTCACGCGGACGCAGTTCTGTGATACGTCCGGGCTCCATGCCCTGGTGGGCGCACGCAAGCGGGCCGAGGCCGAAGGTAGCCAGATGCTGCTCGTCATGCCGGGCGCGGCGGTTCTCCGTATCTTCGCCATTACCGGACTCGACCAGGTGTTTCCCAGCCATGCCAGCCTCGAAGAAGCACTCGCGCAGCTACCCGCCGCCGGCCCGTCACCAACTGATGCCGGGACCGGCGGCAGCTAGCGCCGATTCCCCTGTCCCCTACGGACGGAGAACGACCTTGATGCAGCCGTCCTCCTTGTTCCGGAACATCTCATATCCGTCCGGGGCCTGCTCCAGCGGCAGGTGATGGGTAGCGAAGCTGGTGGTGCCGAGCGGGTCACTGCCGTCGCTGACCAGCGGCATCAGGTCATCGATCCAGCGCTTGACGTGGGCCTGTCCCATCCGCAGCTGGATCCCGCGATCGAACATCTCCATCATCGGCATGGGGTCGGCCTCGCCGCCGTAGACGCCGCTGACCGAGACCGTCCCGCCGCGGCGGACCGCCTTGACCGCCACGTGCAGCGCGTCCAGCCGGTCCACGCCCGCGACGTCGGTGATCTTCTGCGCCAGGCGGTCCGGCAGCAGGCCGGTGGCCCGCTGCGCCACCTCGGCGAGCTTGTTGCCGGCCGCTTCCTCGTGCCCGTGCGCTTCCATCCCGACCGCGTCGATGACGGAGTCAGGTCCGCGGCCGCCAGTCATCTCGATCAGCGTGCCGGCGGTGTCATTCGTCTCACCGGGGTCGAGGGTCTCCACCCCGAACCGCGCCGCGGCGGCGCGGCGCTCGGGCACCGGGTCGACGCCGATGACCCGCTCGACCCCGAGGTGCTTGGCGATCCGCGCCGCGAACTGCCCGATGGGCCCCAGGCCGAGCACGGCCAGGGTGCCGTCCTTGGGCGTGTCAGCGTAGACCACGGCCTGGTAGGCGGTGGGCAGCACGTCGGAAAGGAACAGGTACTGTTCGTCCGGTCCGTCGGCCGGGATCTTGACCGGGCCGAACTGGGCCTGCGGCACCCGCAGGAGCTGGGCCTGGCCGCCCGGGACCGAGCCGTACAGCGACGTGTAGCCGAACAGCGCCGCCCCCTTCCCTGCCTCCCTGACCTGGGTGGTCTCGCACTGCGCGTACAGCCCGCGGCTGCACATCCAGCAGTGCCCGCAGGAGATGTTGAACGGGATGACCACCCGGTCGCCGACGGCCAGGCTGGTGATGTCCGCGCCGACCTCGGTGACCACGCCCATCGCCTCGTGCCCGAGCACATCCCCGGCGTGCAGGTACGGCCCGAGCACCCCGTACAGATGGAGGTCAGAGCCGCAGATGGCGGTCGAGGTGACCGCGATGATCGCGTCATTGGGTTCCTGGATACGCGGGTCGGGCACGTCCGTGACCCGTACGTCCAGGTTGCCTTGCCATGTCAGTGCCCTCATAGAGCTGCTCCCCTCGGCTGCGATTCGGAGGCCGCCCCTGCCCGCGTTAGCCGGCAATCCACCTCCCGGCGCGGGATTTTGCTGTCGTCCGTCGCCGCTCAGCCCGGGGGGGTGAACACCCCCTTCGCATCATCGACGCTCTCGGCCAGGGTCAACCGGCGGGGAAGGCCGGCGGCGAGCAGGCGCTGCTTGAGGCGGCCGGACAGGCCGGCCACGATCATGCTGGCATTCGGCCGCTCATCGATCCGTTGCTGAGCCGTGATCAGGGCGGCCAGGCCGCAGGAATCCCATCCGGTCAGCCCGGACAGATCCAGGATCAGGCAGGCCCGCGCACAACCGGCCGGGAGACCGTCGAATTCGCGGGTGAACTGGCGAGCCGAACCGAGGTCCAGCTGACCAGTGGCCGACAGCACGACGCAGTCGTCGCGGAGCTGCCGGGTCAGGCGGAACGGCGCGAGCGCACCAGACGGCCCGAGGGTGAAGGCCGCGGTGGCGACGGTCCCGGACGAGCTGCCGTTCAGGCTGGCCCGGTCGGCCACCTGGCGGATGACCCACAGCCCGTGGCCAGGCTCGATGCTCCAGAGCGCACGATCCCTCCGGCCGGCCTCGGCATCGCCGCCTGACCCGTGGTTGATCCCGTCGTCGGTGACTTCGCAGCGCAGCTCGGTACCGGTGTTCCAGATTCGCAGCCGGCCCCGGCCCGCGCCATGCTGGATGGCATTGGCGGCGAGTTCGTGCACGACCAGGACCAGGTCGCCGAGCCGGCCCTCGGCCAGCCCGGCCTGCGAGCCGTGCGCCGCCACGGCCGACCGCAGCGCGTACAGCGAGTCGCCGTCGAAGACCTGGTCCAGCACGGGCAGCCCGTCGCCGTCGGTTTCCGCACCCCGCAGCCCGCCGCCCAGCGAGGTGGACTCGGGCGACGGCTGGCGGCGGGCGTCACCGGTCATCCACGATCACCACGCTGACTCCCGGGATGTCCGTCGCTCCGAGCAGCACGAACCTGGCCGCGATCCCGTCGCGGCACTGCAAGATGACCGGACGGGTCTGCGCCGCGCCGCGCGCGGCGTCCAGGATCATCCGGGCACAGGACGCGTCGATGAAGGCCAGCTTCGCCATGTTGACCGTGATATCACCCTCGAGCCGGATCGCCTCCGCCAGCGCCAGCGCGAGCGCCTCGGAGTTCCCATGGTCGATCTCGCCCGCCAGGCGGATTCCGGGCGGAGCGTACTGACGGCAGATCCGCAGCACGGCGTCGGCGTGGTACGTCGCCGCCGCCACCGAACGGGTGTGAAACGAAGCCACCGTAGCCAGCGTAACCGGATCGAATTCCTCCCGGTCGTACTGGCAGAGCACCGACACCGCCGTATCGGCTACCGCCAGCGCGATCTCCTTCTCGAAATCCGGCAGCTGCTCGACCCCGGCAATCGGCCTCAGCGCCCAGCTCATGTCCACCGCCACACGCAATCCGGGGAAACCTGCCTGGCGGCAGGCCGCGATCTGATCACCCAGCCATCCGATGGCGCTGCTCGCATCGAACGCCGCACCCGACAGCAGCTGCCCCTCAGGTTCCGACGCCAGCTGACCAGCCGCGAGCGCCGGGCCGGCCTCGATCCCGCGGCGGGACAATTCTGAGGTCACCCGGTCGGGCCCCGCTCCCGTGAGCCATACGACCTTCAGCCCGCCGGACAATCCGTCGCGCACGAACGCCGCCGTGAGGTCAAACAGCTCCTCAGGCTCGCCGAACGTCAGGCATGCATGATCGTTCAGCGTCAGATCGGTGATATGACCGGCGCTGACGGCCACCCTGCCACCTCCCCCGCGCGGCACCCCGCGCATCCGGGCGCGGCCGGAACCCGCGCACGGACAGCACCGTAGCCTGGGCCCCGGGCCGATGCGGCGGTTATTCGGCACCATGGTGGCAGAGAGTTCGCTTGCGGGATACTTGCTCGGCCTTGGCGGTGACAGACTGATCTATGACGGTCACCGCGCCGCACACGTGAGGTTCATGTCCCCGGGAGGAGGTGCCGCGAGCAAGTGCGCATGGACGACGCCGGGTTCCCGGTGGAAATGATCATGGGTATACCCGTCGTGGGAGCACCGGAAGAGATCGACATCACCAATGCTCCCGCGCTGGGGACGGCGCTGGCCGATGCGGCCGCGAGCGGGAACGGGACACTGGTGGTCAACATGAGCCGGACCCAGTTCTGCGATACAGCCGGCATTCACGCGCTGGTGACGGCGCATCGCCGGGCCGCGGCCAGCGGCGGCCGTCTGCTGCTGGTCACTGAGGCGATTGCCGTCCAGCGCATCTTCGCGATCACCGGACTTGATCAGGTCATCGCCAGCTTCACGCGCCTGGACGAGGCACTCACGTCGGCATCCTCAGGTGCTGGTCTCGGATAGTCACAGGTCCGCCGGGTTACCCCGGTCCTCCACGTGCGGGCGGGCGCCGTACGCGGCCTCTTGTTCCTCCGGCGCCGGCGGGTCCCCGCCGCCTTCGGGCACGGGCGCGTCCCGGTGCGGGGCGACGCTGCGCCCGCCGCCGACGTGCTGGCCGCCCTGGACAAGCCCGCGCATCGGGTCCTGGTGCGGATGCTCCGGATGGGGGTGCCGGGCGGCCCGCGCGATCATGGCGAGCCACAGGGCCAGCCCCGCTACGACGATCACGATGATGAGCACGATCCCGGTCGTGGTTCCTGACATGAACTGCTCCTTCCGTTCGAGCAGGTGGTCCGGGCGAAGCCGCCGCCTACCCGCCGCGCCCCGGAATATCCGCCGTCGAGGGCGGCTAGCCGGCCCCGCCGACACGATGAGCAGAGCGCCGGTGATTACGCCCGCCTGGCCGGGACGACCGCGGCCGCCTCCGGCGCCGTAATCGCCGCTCGTCTCGCCCGGCAGCGAACCCAGACGGCACCCCTCGCGACTGGCATAAACCGGACAGCCCGGGGTAGCGGACTGGCCCGCATCTCCGGGAAGAAGACACGAGATGAGCGTCAGCTACACCCAGCACTGGCGGTTGCGGCGGATGGACCGCTGGATGACCCGATCGGACCCGCACCTCGCCGCGATGCTGGCGATCTTCGCGCGCCTCACGGCCGGCGAGGCGATCGCTAGCATCGAGCAAGCGGGCTTCCGCGATATGCGCGCGTGGGGCAACCTGGTCCGGATGAAACAGGCACTCGGGCTGCTCATCAGCTATGCCCGCCGGGCCTGGCGCTGGTGCGCGAAAGCCATCGCCCGCCCGTGGACCGGCCGGGAACGGACCTGGCTCGGTCTCGGCCCCGGTCATGTCCGGTCGCACGCCGACGAGAGTCCTGGATAGGACCCGGCTAGGAACAGACGGCCGGCGGACTCCTCGCGCTCGCCGCCGCCATCCGCCCGGTACCGGGACAACTCCCGGCCGTCGTGCGCTCGGTTCGCCCGGCCGCCCGCCAACGGCTGGAACTGGCCGGGCTAGACCTGAACGGGCCCGACTATGAGGCCATCTCGGCCAGCCCGCCGCCACCGGGCCGGGACGGGGCCCTGGCCGATGACGTACCTGCGCCAGGTTCGCCTCGACGGCGCTCACGATGAGCTGATGGCCGCCGATCCGGGTTTTACCACCGTCACCGCGGTCGCCGCTGGCTGGCATTTCGCCAACGCCAGCCGGTTCTCCGCCTACTACCGCGCCGCCTACGGCGTGTCGCCCGGCCACACCCTGCGCCAGGATCCCCCGGATGATTAGGCGCGGCCGTTAGGTACGCAGGGTGTGCCGGGGATACTGGCCGAAGGCCTCCCGGTAGGCCGCGGTGAAATGAGAGGGGTTCGCCCATCCCCAGCGGCGGGCGATCGCGGCCACCGTGGTTCCGTCGGACGGATCGGCCTCCCTGAGCTCCCGGTGCGCTCGTTCCAGCCGGACCCGGCGCAGGTAACCGGTCGGGGTGGTGTCGTAGTGGCGCAGAAAGGCCAGCTGCAGCGCCCGGCCGGTGACGCCGGCCGCCGCCGCCATCTGCGTCAGCGTAACCGGCTCGGTGGCGTGGGAGTCGATGAAGGCGACCGCCCGCCGCAGCGCCGACGGCGCGACCTGCCCCGGGCCGCGTACCCGGCTGGCCGAGGTACCTGTGTGCGGGAACACGGCCAGCTGGGCGGTCGCGGCGAAGTCGGCCAGGGCGGCCCGGAGCAGCGGGCTCGCCATGGGCGGGTACGGTTCGGCGAACGCCTGCTGCAGGTAGCTGATCGTGTCCCGCCAGTACCGGCTCATCTCGGCGGAGACTGGAATCATGGCCTCGAAGCGGAACGCGGCCGCGTCGGTTCCCCAGCGTTCGGCGGCGATCCGCGCGACCTCGGCCAGCGGCATGCGGATGACCTGGACGCGCAGGTCATCCCAGTCGACTGACAGCGGCACGCCCAGCCGGGGCAGGACCACGTCACCGGGGCCGAGCCTGGTCTCCTCACGCCCGGCCCTGATGGCCAGGTTCCCGTGCACGACCAGCAGTGACGTCAGGCACGGGAGCGGCTCGGCGGCGACGGCCACGTTCATCGTGTGCTCGATCTGATCGGCCGCCAGCACGTCGGTCACGGCGGTCAGCTGCCGGTAGGCGAAGTGCGCCGGGTCCCCGCGCAGCTGCACCTGGTGCTCGGAATAGGTCTCGCGCAGGGCCTCGTGCGCCCGCTCCACGTCGTTGGTGGCGAGCTCGAATCGCCGCACCGGCGATGCCGCGATATCTGGAAGCACGGTCGGATTCCTCTGCCGGACGGGCCGTCATGCCCCATGACGGGAGCAGGGCGGCTATACCGTAACTATAGAAGCATCAAGCCGGTCTAGCGGGGCCCGCGCCGGGCAAGGGCACAGCATGACGGCCCTGCCAGGCCGGGACATCGTCGTGGTAGCGGCATCGGCGGGTGGCCTCGAGCCGCTGCGCACGCTGCTGGCGGCGCTCCCCGCCGATCTTCCCGCTTCGGTGCTGGTGGTATTGCACATCCCGGCCACCGGCGGCCGGAGCCTGCCCCGCATCCTGGACCGGTCCGGCGTCCTGCCCGCCGCGGTCGCCGTGGACGGCGAGCTGCTACGGCCCGGACGGGTCTACGTAGCTCCACCGGACCTGCATCTGCTCGTCGCCAGCGGGCTGGTGCGGACCTCGCGGGGACCCCGGCAGAACGGCGTCCGGCCGTCGGTTCGGCCAGCTCTTCAACAGCATGCTCATCAACGTCACCGGCTTTCCGGGATCCGCTGGCCTGGCAGGCGCTGCAGGAACGGGTGATACCCGAGCTCTTGACGGCCAAGGGGGCCAAGGCGCCGATCCGGGTCTGGAGCGCGGGCTGCGCCACCGGCGAGGAGGCGTACACCCTGGCGATCGTCTTGACCGAGGCCATGGGCGCGGACCAGTTCCGCGATCGGGTGAAGATCTACGCGACCGACCTGGACGAGGACGCCCCGCACCAGGGCCGGGCAGGCAGCTACCAAGCCAGCGCGCTGGCCGATGTGCCCGAGAAGCTGGTGGACTCCTACTTCGAGGCCGCCGGAACCAGGCGCGTCTTCCGCCGCGATCTACGCCGCCAGGTCATCTTCGGCCGCAACGACCTGACGCATGACGCGCCGATCTCCCGCGTCGACCTCATGGTCGTGCGCAACACGCTGATGTACTTCAACGCCGAGACCCGGGCTGCCATCGTCCGGCGGTTCCACTTCGCCCTCTCCGACCCCGGGTTCCTGTTCCTGGGCAAGGCCGAGATGCTGCTGAACCACTCCGAGCGTTTCCAGCCGGTGGACCTGCGCAAGCGTCTGTTCCGTAAGTTGTCGTCGGCGATCATGCTGGATGCGGGGCCGCCGGCGAGCCGGGGCGACGCGGCCGACCGCGAGCAGTTCGGCGACCGGCTGGAAAGCGCGACCCTGGCGTCGGGACCGGCCGTGCAGCTCGCCGTCGACCTGGCGGGCAAGCTCCGGGTGGCCAATTCGGCGGCCGAGGCGCTGTTCAACCTGCGTCCTCGTGACCTGGGACGGCCCTTCCAGGATCTGGAGGTCTCCTACCGCCCCGTTCGAGCTCAGGTCTCGCATCGACCAGGTCAGGAAAGAGCTGCGCCCGATCGAGCTGCACGACGTGGAATGGCTGCGCCCGGGTAGCGGCAAGCCGGGATTCTTCGACATCTCGGTTATCCCGCTGTTCGGAACGCCGGGTGAGCTGATCGGTGTCGGTGTCAGCTTCGTCGACGTGACCCGGTACCGGCGGGTCCGGGACGAGCTCTCCTACGCCAACGCCGAGCTGGAGCGTGCCTACGAGGAACTGCAGTCCCTGAACGAGGAACTGGAGACGACCAACGAGGAACTGCAGTCCACCAACGAGGAGCTCGAGACGGTACCGTCCTGCGCAGCCTCGGCAGCGCCGTGATCGTGCTGACCGAGGAACTGCGCGTGCGCGTCTGGAGCCCGGGCGCCCAGGATCTGTGGGGGCTGCGTCCCGAGGAGGCCGACGCCCGGGATTTCCTGTCCCTGGACATCGGGCTGCCGACGGCCGAGATCACCCCCTGGCTGTGCCGGGTGCTGACCGGGGCGGCCAAGAGCAGCACCTCCACGATCGACCTGTCCGCCCTGAACCGGCGCGGCAAGACCGTGGAACTGCGGGTCGCGGCGTCCCCGATGCGATCCGAGGAAGGCGGCGTCAGCGGGCTCATCCTGGTCATCGACCAGATGCCGGCCGAGTGACCGCCCCTGCTAGCAGCGGTCGTTCAGCTGAGCCGGTCAGCCGTAGCCGGTCAGCTGGGGCCGGTCAGCTGGGGCCGGTCAGCTGGGGCCGCCGGCCAGCTTGCCGTAGTGGGCGGCCAGCTCCCGGTAGCTGACCGCGGCCCGGTGGTGCTCGGTGGCCTGGTGCCTGAGCAACTGGGCCGCGCCCGCCTCGGCCCCGGCGCTCAGGTCCGCGCACCGGGCCGCGTAGCGGTCGAGGGCGGCCGCGGCGTGGATCAGGCTGAGGGTCACCCGCTCGGCGGCCTCGTCGGCCAGTTGCCGGGCCTGCCGGGCCCGGGCCGCGGCCTGAGCGGCGGCCCCGGACCGGCCGGGAAGGCCCCGGTCCGGAGCTGACCGCTCCCGAACCTGCGGCTGAGCCTGCGCCTGCCGTACCTCGAGCCGTCGCTGCCGCATCCCGGCCGCGGCGGCATCCGGCAGTCCGAGGATGGCGGCCAGCGCGTCCCGCCGCATGCCCGCCGCGTGCGTGCCCTGGAAGATCTCGTACTCGAGACCGTCCAGGTCCAGCCGGCCGGCCTGAACCAGGACCAGGACCGCCCCCAGGTCGAGGGCGTCAGTCAGCCCCGCCGTCGCCGCGTCGGTAACCAGGCTGACGGCGGCGGCATCGGGGATGAACCGCTTCTCGGTCTGCCACAGCAGGCGGTCCACGCCAGACGCGTACCGATCGGTCAGGTGCCGCCGGGAGGCGGCCACCAACTCGGGCGGCGGAGCCGGGACGTCCACACGTCAACGTTAAGGTGCTGTCCCGCGCTATCGCAGCGCGGGTTCCGCGAAACGGGATGCCCGCGGTCAGGCGGCCGGCTCAACCCTTGGCGATCCATTCATCGCCCCGTTTCTCGAATTTCTCCTTGAGAGACTGATAGGCGACCTGGTCGGCCTCGTCTCCCGCACCGTAGACGCGGACCGCTTCCGCGTGCGCCGCCAGGAATATCGCCTGGGCTTCCCGGCTCGAACGCTGCAGCGTTCGCGGGAGCTCACCGGCGGCGGACAGACGGTACCGGCTAGACCTCGGCATCGTGCCTCCTGCACCCGTGAGAAAGGCGAACGACGGAGCAGGCGGGTCGACCGCCGCACCTGGTACGCCTGGAGGGCGATTCGTTCGCTTATTGATTACGACCTAGAAGCCCTACCCGCAGATTGGTCCCGCACACCCGCCGTCCAACGAGACTACGAAATCTTCGCTCCTGGTACGGGACCGCCTAGCAGGCTTCGCTCAGCGGCTTTCTCGTTCGTGCCAGCGGTGGGATCATGCTGGTGTCAGTCGAGCAACCGGCCTGCGCTACCTGCTCGCCGTGCAGCGCCGAGCCGGAGCTCAGGGCGGTCAGCTCCGGGTCGTGATACCGCCCGGCAGCCTGGTGCGGCGGGTGGCGGACCTGATCGGCCTGGCCGGCCAACTGGCCGTCTACTCCAGCGTGAGTGAGACCTCGGCCTGGTCAGCCGGGGGAGAAAGATTTCATACCTAACAAGTGGGGCGCGTGCCCTGGTGTGATCCAGCCGCCGCCGGGTAGGCAGGCGCGGCTGGCCCGGTTGGCTGGCCCCGTTCAGGAGGAATCATGACCAGGACGCAGATCGCCAGGGACACCGGCTTGTCCCGTCAGAGCATGCTCGGCATCTACCTCAACGACCACTTGGCCGGGGCGACGGCGGGCAGCGAACTGGCGCGCCGGATGGCCCGGTCCCACCGCGGCCGGGAGGAAGGCGGGCCGTTGAGCCGGCTCGCCGCCGAGATCGTGCAGGACCGTTCGTCCCTGCTGAGCGTCATGGCCTCGCTCGGCATTACCGTGCGCGGCTACAAGGTCGGCGCCGCCTGGATCGGCGAGAAGGCCGGGCGGCTCAAGTTCAACGGCCGGCTCTTCACCCGTTCACCGCTGAGCGACCTGGAAGAACTGGAGCTGCTGCGGCTGGGCGTCGAAGGCAAGGCAGCCGGCTGGCGCACCCTGCGAACTCAGGCGGACACGGACGCACGGCTCGACGCCGGGCGCCTCGACGAGCTCATCTCCCGGGCCCGGAGCCAGGTCGACGAACTCGAAGAACTCCGGGTCCGCGCCGCGAGACGCGTCATCAGCCACCCCTAGCCGGCCCGGCCCGGCCTCAGCCGGCGTCCGGCAGGCAGACCTGGATCGCGCCGTCGGTCTCGCGGACCTCGAACGCGGGCTGCGGCGCGGTCGCGGGCCCCCGGACCACGGTCCCGCCGGCGACCCGGAAGACACTGCCGTGCCACGGGCAGGTCAGGCAGCCGTCCGCCAGCTCGCCGTCGGACAGCGGACCGGACATGTGGCTGCACCGGTCGGCCAGCACGTGCACCGTGCCGTCAATCCGGATGGCCACCACCGGGACCTCGCCGAGCAGCCGCCGCACCGGCTTTCCCTCGACCGCGTCGGTCGCGGCCATCAGGTGGTGCCAGCCCGGTTCGACCAGGTGCGGCACTTCCTCCGCGTGGTTGGCCCCGCCGGCCAGCCGGAAGGAAATATGCCCGCCGAGCAGCCCGCTGGCGGACACGGCGGCCAGCCCGGCCAGCCGCAGCAGGCGCCCGGCCCGCGGGCCGCGGGCCAGCAGCGAGGCGCCGTAGATACCGCTGGCGAGGATGTTCCCGGCCGCGTGGACGACGCCGACCCGCATCTGCTGCTCGTGCTGCTCCGACCAGTCGGCCGCGCCGGCCAGCGCGGCCGGGACCGCCGCGGCCAGCCCGGCCCCGACGAGCTGACGGGACGCCTTCTCGTTACCGCCGAGGACATCGAGGATGGTCGCCGACAGCCACGCGCCGACCGAAGCCTGGACCAGCACGGGATGCACCGGGTGGCCGAGCCAGACCCCGTTGAGCGCGTCCCGCGCTTTTCCCGGCCTGATCAGCCGGGCCAGCCGCTGGCCGACGGATACGGCCCCGTCGAGACGGGTGTCTTGCTCGAGTTGAGAGATCGCCTGCATGGCGCGTCCGGCTTCCCGCGACTGTCCCGGCTAAACCGGTGTTACCTGGGTAGCGGAGCCTGGCTGTCAACACGTCAGGAGGGATCTCATGGCCAAGCACGACACCGACCCGGTGCTCCGGCAGCTGGTCCGGGCCATCAACGAATCGGAGAACGCCGCGGTGCCCGTCACCGTCAGCGCGCACGGCACGCAGCTGACCGGTGCCCTCATCGGCGAGCGCGTCTACTTCGGCGAACTGGTCGGGCAGTATCCGCTGATGAGCGCCCTGGAACCGTCCTCGGGGCTGCTGGGCAAGGAATACGCCAAGGACGCCGAGGCCGAGTCCGATCATCACCTGCACCTCCGGGAGAGCGGCAACGGCGACGACGCCGGGACCACCGCCGGGCTGTGGCGCATCAGCCTGGCGGCGGTCGACGGCTGGTCCTTGCGCGCCTACCCGGGAGTGGAACCCCCGGAGGACAAGGGTCCCTTCGCCCGCCTGCTGAGCTCCTAGCGGGCCCAACTGAAATGCACGGTGACGGTGATGGTGTCGGGGAACCAGCGGGCTCCGCCGGCGTGCTGAGGCGCGCCGCAGGCCGTCTGCAGGTACCGCATCGGCGGGCCGAAGCCGTCGAGGATGTCGCTGGCCGGGAACCCGTAACTGTCCCGTATGACGTAGGTGAGCGTCCCGGCGTACCGCCCGTGCGCGCGGTGGCCGCTCCCGGTGACGGACAGGCCCTGGGTGCCGCGGAAACCCCAGTACAGGTCGCTGGCCCGGGCCTCGAATGCCACCGTCGGCAGCTGCCCGGCGGTCAGCGTCACCCGCGTCCGGCCCGCCTTCAGCTGGCGCCGGATCGCGTCCTGGACGCCGGTCGCCACCGCCCGGAAAGCCTCGCTGGCCAGCGCCTTCTTCGAGATCGTCGATCCGGCCCGGTAGTCGACCTTCGTGCCCTTCCCGGCGAGGAAGTGCCGCAGGAGATCCGCCGACGCGGGAAAGCCGGTCAATGCGAACCCACGGGCCACCCGGGAGCCGAGGGCCTTGTCGGTCGCGAACTTGCTGCTATCACAGCTAGCCCCCGGCGCTTGGGCGGACGTGTCCTGGCTTCCGCTGTACAGCACTGGCCGGTTTCCCGCGATGGTGAAGGCCCGCGTGGCGGTTCCGGCGGAGTGAACCGCGGTCGGCGAGGCGGTCCCGGTTCCGGCTGAGACGGCCGGGGAAGCCGTCCCGCCCGTCGATGACGCCGCCGTCGAGCAGCCCGGCAGCACTGCGGCTACGCACAGAGACACAGCGCCGATGACCAGCTTCGGCGCCAGCATCCGGCGGGGACGTCGCATGGCTCGAGCATGCCACGGCCTGCCGGTCACTCGCCCCGCAGTACCGACGCGGGGCGCCCGAAGGAGTCGGTGGCACCCTGGGTACCGAAGAACGTACCCAATGGCACACCGACTCCGTCAGGGCCGGGCCGGGACGCCGAGCCGGCGCAGGGCGGCGGCGTCCAGCTGGGTCAGGGACTCCAGGACCAGGTCGGCTTCGCGGTAGCGGGGGTGGGCGGTCAGCAGGGGGTCGGGGACGGCGAGGCAGCGCATGCCCGCGGCCCGGGCCGAGGCGACCCCGTTCGGGGAGTCTTCCAGGGCCAGGCAGCTGGCCGGGGCGACCCCGAGCCGGCGGGCGGCGGTGAGGTACACGTCCGGGGCCGGCTTGCCGCGGGCCTCGTCCATGGCCGAGCAGCGCACCTCGATGCGGTCCAGGCCGAGCCGGTCGCCGACGGCGTCGATCAGCCGCCGCGGCGACGACGACGCGATCGCGAGCCGCAGCCCGTACCGCTCGAAGAGGGCGAGCGCCGCGGTGACGCCCGGCATCGGCTCGCCTTCGGCCCGGACGTGGGCGATCACCCGGTCGATGACCAGATCGGCCACCGCGGCGTCGGTCAGCCGGGCCAGGCGGTCGCCATCGGCCGACGGCCGCTGCCGCCAGACGGGGATCAGCTCCTCGATCGGCTGCCCGGTCGAGTCGAGCACGTCGGCGTCGCTGAGCACGATCCCGAACCCGGCGAAGGTCGCCGTCTCGGCCGCCCGCCAGGTCGGCTCGGTGTCGATGAGCAGGCCGTCCATGTCGAGAACGACCGCCTCGACGGCCGGCCGGGCCAGCACAGGGTCGGTCGGCAACGGGCCGGCCGGCGCGGGACCGGTCAACTGAGAACAGCGGGGGCCGAACGGGCTTCCCGCGCCGCATCGGTAAACCGGCGCGCCCGGTCGGGGTCGACCGGGTTCCAGGTGATCCCGTCCACCTTCAGGCTGGTGCCGACGATCACGCCGTCCGCCACGGCCAGGATCTCGGCCAGCCGGTCGTAGGTCACGCCGGTGTTCGCCAGCACCGGGGTCTGCGGCACCGCATCCTTGGCCGCGCGCAGGTCGCTCATGGCGAACGGGACACCCGCCTCCGGGCCGCTGATGAGGATCGCGTCGAGGCCGAGGAAAGCCGAGCTGCGGGCCCGCTCGCCCACGGTGCGGGTGCCGAGGGTGGAGCTGAACTCCGGCGTGATGTTGCCGAACAGCCCGACGTCGGACGCGCCGATCGCGTCGCGGTAGGCGGTCAGGTCACCGAGCGACGGCGCGACCAGGCCCATGTCGCTCTCGTAGACGCCGGTCAGCACCTCCCGGATGAAGGCCGCCCCGGTCGCCCGGGCCAGGGCCAGGCTGGCCCGGGCGTCCCACAAGATGTTGACCCCGAACGGGACCCGGATCGACGAGTGCAGCTCGCCGATCACGGCCGCCATCGCGGCCGGGATCTCCGGGCCGACCTCGAGCTGGTAGGGGATGTCGTTCTCGTTGCAGAACAGCACGGCGTCGACGCCGGCGTCCTGCAGCACTTCCAGGTCCCGCCCGACCACGTCGACCAGGCGCGCCCGCCCGGCGGCACGGTCGTGCCGCGGCCGTCCCGGCAAGCCGGGGAAATGCACCATCGCGATCACGGGCTTGACGGTGCCGAACCTCTCCTCGAGCGACATAGCCAGGCTGGACCTTTCTAAGAGGCGCTATTACCGCGGACGAAATCGATGACGGCCGCATTCCACGGCCCCGGGTCCTCCCAGAAGGCGGCGTGCCCGCCGGGAACCACAGCCCAGGTACCGACACCGGGGGCCAGGGAGTCGAACAGCTGCCGCGACAGCTCCGGCCGGATGATGATGTCCTCGCTGGCCGCCAGCACCAGCGTCGGGACGCGGACCGCGCCGATCCGGCCCGCGCAATCGTGGCCGTTCAGCGCGGCCATCTGGGCCGCGAAAGCCGCGGCGGGCTGGGTGCTGCCCTCGGCCCCCGCGATCAGCTCCGCCACCCGGTCCGGATCCCGCTGGTAGAACCCGGGGCTGAAGATCCACGGCGCCTGCATCCGCATCATGACCGGCATGCCCGCGGCCAGCGCGACCGTCGCCCAGGTCTCGAACGCCGCGGCCGTGAACGGGTCCGCGACCGCGAAGGTGTTGGCCAGCACCAGCGAGAGCAGGTCCTCCGGGTAAGCCACCGCGTACTCCTGGGCGATAGCGCCGCCCATCGACACCCCGGCCAGGTGGAAGCGCGCCAGCCCGAGCCCGCTGACCAGGACCTTCAGGTCCGCCGCCAGCTCAGCGCTGGTGTAAGGCCCGGGCGGCTGCCCGGACTGGCCAGAGCCGCGGTTGTCGTAGGTGATGACGCGCAGGCCCGCCCGGACGAAGTCGTCCACCTGGTTGACCCAGCCGTCCAGGTCGTCGCCGACGCCGTTGATCAGGACCAGGTCCGGCGGCCCCTCCCCGGTGATCCGGTAGTGGATATCGATCGCGTCGCCACGCACGAACCCGGTGGTCATCGGATACCCCGTTCGGTCATCGCGGCCTGCCAGAGGCTGACCGAGGCGCGCAGGTCGGCCAGCACCCCGGCGTCGTCCTGCTCGAACGCCGGGATCACCTCGAGCACCAGCAGGACGTCGTCCGCCCCGGCCGCGACCAGCGTATCCAGCACCCGGCCGGGATCGATCAGGCCCGTCTCGTCGTGCTCGCGGGTGAACGGCCAGTGGTGGTCGGCGAGGCCGTCGGACTGCTGCAGCTGGACCTCGCCCAGCCGCCCGCCGAAGCGCGCCAGCCACGCATAGGGATCCCGGTCGTCGCCGGTGGTGCCGGGCACGCACTGGTGCCCGACGTCCAGGCACAGCCGGACCGGCGCGCGGTCGGCGTCGCCGTCGGTGAGCAGGGGCTCGATGCTGGCCATGGTGGACGGCTCGCGCTGGCTGGCCAGGTTCTCCACCAGCAGGTACTCCAGGCCCGCCGAGCGGGCCGCGACCGCGAGCTCGGCCAGCGACCGTTGCAGGCCGGCCCAGCGCTCGGCCCGGCGGGCCGGGTCCGACCAGTCGGGCACGCTCATCGCGCCGACGTGCCCGCCGACTCCCCGCGCCCCGGCCTGCGCCGCGAACTCGACGACGCCCAGGTACCACTCCGCCGCCGCCCGCCGCCGCCCCTCGTCGGGGTGCATCAGCAGGTTGAGCGAGTAGGCGGCCAGACCGGTGAACACGGTCTCGGCCCGTAGCCCGTAAAAATCGAGCGCCGAACGAGTCTGGCTCACCACATCCTCGCGCCCGCCTGGGCTCCCAGGGTCGTCGACCAGGTCGAGCGAGAGCTCCACGGTGCCGAGGCCCAGCTCGTCGCGGACGATGGCCGCCCAGTCGGCCGGCCGCGGCCAGCGCTTGACGGCGAAGCAGTTGTTGATGCCCAGACGAGCTTTCACCTGACCACCTGCGATCCCACGAGATCGGTGTAACGCTGGAACAGGTCGTCGTAGCGGGCGCGATGCGCCGGATCCGGCTCGGCCCGGCCGGCCGGGCGGTAGCCGGCCGCGACCGCTTCGGCGGCATCGTGGTAGATCCCGGCGCCCAGGCCCGCCAGCATCGCGGCGCCCGCCGCGGTGGAGTCACCCGCCACCCGCACGACCGGGATCCCGGTGACGTCGGCCTTGATCTGGTTCCAGACCGCCATGCCCGCACCGCCGCCGGATACCCGCAACTCGGTGGCTGGCGCCGACGTCCGGCCCAGGGTGTGGAGCCGGGCCCGGACCCCGCAGGCGATGCCTTCCATGGTGGCGCGGGCGACCGCGCCGCGGTCGTGCCGCAGGGACAGCCCGGTGATCGCGCCGCGCAGGGCCGGGTCGTCCCGCTCGCCGTCGCCGAGCACGGGCGCGAACACCAGGCCGCCCGCGCCGGGCGGGGCGGCCGCCGCGGCCTGCTCGATGCGGGCGTAGTCGGCCGCGCGCGGCGCCCGGGTCGGCCCGGCGTAGAACAGCTGGGCCAGCCAGTCGAGCGCCTCGCCGGTGGTGTTGATGCCCACCTCGGTGACGTAGCCGCTGGGGCCGGTGATGCTCGGGTAGTGGGTGACGTCGAGGTCCGGCAGCGGCTCGGCGACGACCGAGTTGAAGCAGCTCGAGCTGCCCGCCATCTCGCTGACCGGGCCGGCCGCGGTCACCCCGGCGCCGAGCGCGCAGGCGATGCTGTCCCCCGCGCCCGCCACCACCGGCAGGCCGGCCGGGAGGCCGAGGCGGGCCGCGAGCTTCGGCCGGAGCTCCCCGGCGACGCTCCACGAGGGCACCACCGCGGGGAACGCGGCCTCGTCCAGGCCGAGGTCGCCGAGCAGGCCCGACGCCCACCGGCGGGCGCGCTGGTCCAGCAGGGCGGTCGCGGCCGCCATCGACCAGTCGGTGGTCGCCTGGCCGGTCAGGGCGAGGACGACGTAGTCGGTGGGCTGGACGAACCGGCGCGTCGCGGCGAACACATCCGGCTCGTGTGCGCGCAGCCACAGGATCTTGGCCGCGACGTGGAAGGCGGCGGGCACGTGGCCGGTCAGCTCGTGCAGTTTCTGGTCGCCGAAGCGCGCGCGCATCGCGTCCGCTTCGGCGGTGGCCCGGTTGTCGCGGTAGATCAGGCCGGCCCGCAGCGGCTGGTCCCGCCGGTCCAGCGGGACCACGCTCGGGCACTGCCCGGTGACGGCGACCGCCCGGACCCGGCTTTCCTGGCCGAGGGTGCGCACCAGCGCGCCGAGGGCGGACAGCGCGGCCGACCGCCAGCGCCGGGCGTCCTGCTCGGCCCAGCCCTCGGCGGGCAGGTAGGTCGGGTAGGGCCGCCTGACCTCCGGCCCCGGCGCGCCCCCGACCGCGAACGCGGAAGCGCGGGCGCCCGAGGTCCCGATGTCGATGGCGACCAGCACCTCCGCTCCGTCCGGATCGGTGGCGTGCATTTAACCGCGGACCAGCTGGGCGTCGGCGCGCTCGGAGTTCAGGCTGATCAGGGCCCCGTTGAGCGCGCCGGTGGAGTAGTCGCTGCCCGGGTTGAGGACCAGGCCCCGGCGCTTGGAGCCCAGGCGGCGGATGCCGGACGACTCGTGGATGTGGCCGTGCAGCCCGACCAGCGGCTGGCGCTCGGCCACGATGTCGCGCACCGCGGTGCTGCCGACCGCCTTCATCTGCACCTGGCCCAGGGTCGCCTGCACCGTGAGGTTCTCGTCGAGGGCCGGGGCGTCGTCCAGCTGGGTGTCGAAGGGCGGCGGGTGCAGGTTGAACACCGCCCGTTCGGGATGTTCGAGTTTGTCCGCCATGGCCGCGTAGGCCCTGGCTAGTTCCTGTTCGTTCTGCTCACGGTAGGTATGCCAGGGGGTCGTGTTGGCGTATCCCCAGCTGATCATCTCGTGCTCGTCGTCGAGCTGGACCACCTTGCCCTCGGCGTGCACGCCCCACGGGGCCTGGTCCAGCATGTCCGCCAGCTCGGGCGGGTCGTCGTTGCCGAGCATCAGGTAGAGCGGCACGCCCTGCGGCCGCAGCCGGGTGTCGGCGATGTCCAGCCACTCGGCCAGCCGCTCGCGCATCAGCCGCAGGAACAGGTCGTCGAGGGTGCCGTCGGCCTCCATCGCCTCGAGCTCGCCGGGCTCGGCCCGGTAGGGGTAGTAGCCGTGGTCGGCGATGACCTTTTCCAGCTCGGTGAGCTCGGAGCCGTCGGTCAGCTCGTAGCGGTTCCCGATGAAGGTGCAGTTCCACCGGCCGTTCGGGCCGCGCACGATCGACTGGATGGCCTTGCCGGCCACGTCCCCGCCGAGGACCAGCACGTTCGGCTTGTAGACACCGGTGGCATTGACGAACTTGCGGAAGCACAGGCTGGACCCGTGTATGTCGCTGACGAAGTAGAGCAGCGTGCCCTTGGCCATTACGCGTTCACCCCGTTCTGTGAAGACTTCCTGGTCGCCGTCATCAGCGCCTGGGCGCGCACCGGGTCCACCGGGTTCCAGGTGATGCCGCCGTGTTTAAGGCTGGTGCCCACGATCGCCCCGTCGGCGACGGCCAGCACGCCGGCCACGGTATCGGCGGTCACCCCGGTGTTGGCCAGGACCGGGATGCCCGGCGCGGCCGCCTTGGCCGCCCGGAGCTGGTCCAGGTCGGTCGGCTCGCCGGTGATGGCCCCGCTGACCAGCAGGGCGTCGACGCCCAGGAAGGCCGCGCTGCGGGCCCGCTGGGCGACGGTCCGGCTGGCCAGCGAGCTGGCGAACTCGGGCGTGATGTTGGAGAACAGGGCCACCGGTTCCCGGTCGCCCGGTCCCGCGCCGATGCCGGACCGGTAGGCGGCGATCGCGCCGAGGTCGGGACGCATGACGCCGAGGTCGCTCTCGTAGACCCCGGTGAAGACCTCGCGGACGAAGCTGGCGCCGGTGGCGCGGGCGACCGCGAGGCTCGCGACCGGATCCCACACCAGGTTCACGCCGAATGGCCGGGACAGCTCGGACCGGACCGCGCCGATGACCGCGGCCATGGCCGCGGTCGCCGCCGGCCCGACGCCGAGCTGGTAGGGCAGGTCCGCCTCGTTGCAGAACAGCAGCCCGTCCACGCCGGCCTCCTGGAGGGCCGCGATATCCCTGCTGACCGTGTCGGTAATGGCCCGCATGCCCGCCCGCCGGTCGTGCCGCGGGCGGCCCGGCAGCCCCGGCAGGTGCACCATCGCGATGACCGGCTTGGCCACCCCGAACAGGTCCTGGAGTAGCGGGTTCACTGGTCCACCACGATCACCTTGACGCCCTCGTGGGCGATGCGCTCGACCTCGGCCTGGTCGGCGCTGGGATCGGTGACGATGGCCGAGACGCGGTTGATCGGCACCACCGTGCTCAGCGCGACGTCCCCGAACTTGGAGCCGTCGGCCAGCACGATGATCCGCTCGGTCTTGTCCAGCGCGGCCCGGATGACGCCGGCCTCCTGGTCGTCGAGATCGGTGATCCCGCGGCGCATGGATACCCCGGCCGCGCCGATGATGGCCACGTCGGTGTTGTAGCGCTGGACGCACTCCACCGCGGCCGGCCCGACGCAGCTGAGCTCGTCCTGGCGGACCATCCCGCCCGCCATGATCACCCGGACCCGCCGGGTGCCGAGCAGGCTCGCGATGACCAGTGACTGGGTGATCACCAGCAGGCCGTCGCGGGGGGTGGTCAGCCGGGCGAACTGCTCCACGGTGGAGCCGACACCAATGAACATCACCCGCGCATCAGCGGTCAGCTCGGCCGCCCGCAGCGCGATCTGGCGTTTCTCCTGGGCATGGTGCAGGGTGCGCGCGTTCTGGGTCGCCTCGAAGCCCCCGCCCGAGCGGACTACCCGGGTGGTGGCGCCGCCGTAGGTCCGCCGGACGAAACCGTCCCGGTCCAGGCGGCGCAGGTCACGGCGGATAGTCATCTCGGAAACGCCGAAATCGCGGGCCAGGCTGCTCACCTCGACGGCCTGATCGGCCGCGATCCGCTCCAGCACCTTGATGCGCCGCTCGACCGCCAGCACCCGTGTTCCTCCGTGACTGTTCGTTGTTGTCACAAACATTGACAGTTGTTGCTGGTTATGTTCGACTTTAGCCAGCCTCTCTACCTGGGTCAACGGGGGTGACCAGCGGAGGCATGGGCAACCAGGAGGAGCTCATGGCGACAACGGATCGGTCATCAGGCAGCAGCCGGCTGTTCGTTCGGAACAGCACCGGACTCGTGCGTTCCGCGTCGGCGGTTGACGCGACGATCTTCAACGCGGTGATCTCCGCGCCGATCGGATCGACCCTGGCGTGGTCGATCTTCTTCACCCTGGTCGCCTTCCCCGGCGCCGACCCGGTCGGGGTGCTGATCCTCGCGGTGGTCATCAACATCCCCGTGCTCATCATGTTCGCGCTGCTCGGCGCCAGCATGCCGCGCGTCGGCGGCGACTACGTGTGGGTGAGCCGGATCCTGAACCCGCCGCTCGCGCTGATCTCCAACCTGTGCATGATCATGGGCGGCCTGCTCGGCGCGGCCTACTTCGCCAAGTTCTTCTCGGTCTTCGCGCTCGGCCCCGCCCTGGTCGCGGGCGGCAGCCTGTTCCACAACAACACGATGGTCAGCTGGGGCACCTCGTTCCAGACCGACAAGGCGTGGATCCTGGCCGGGGCGCTGGTCATGGTGGCGCTGCAGACCTACATCCTGATCCGCGGCACCAGGTCGACGTTCCGCTGGCAGAACGGCGCGTTCCTGATCGCGATGGCCGGGATGATCGTGACGCTCCTGGTCCTCGCCTTCGCCACCAAGGGCGGCTTCCAGCACAACTTCAACGCGCTGAACAAGAGCTTCGGCGGCGGCACGTTCGCCCAGGTGATCTCCGGCGGGGGCGGCGCGTCGGCCGCGCCGCACTTCGGCAACATGAGCGCGACCCTGCCCACCCTGTTCTCCATCCAGGGCTTCATGATGTGGAACTTCTGGTCGGTCTACATGTCGGGCGAGCTGAAGAGCGCGTCCAACCGCCGCCGCCAGCTGTGGATCATGTTCGGCGCGCTCGGCTTCGACGCCGTGCTGCTCATCATCGGCGCGCTGCTGATCTTCCACGTGGTCGGCTACAACTTCATGTACGCGGCCAACGTATCCCCGAACAAGGCCTACGGGATCCCGTCCGGGCCGTTCTACCAGTTCCTGGGGGCGCTGTCGGTCAACGTCCCGTTCTTCACCGTGATCATCTTGGGCTGCTTCCTGTTCTGGTCGCTGCCGTCCATGATCGCCAACACGTTCATGCCGATCCGGTCGTTCTTCGCCTGGTCCTTCGACCGGCTCATGCCGGAGAAGCTGGCCGACGTGAACGAGCGCACCCACTCGCCGGTCATCGCGATCGTGACCGTGAACGTGATCATCGCCGCGCTGGTGGTCTGGAGCGTCACCTCCAACGTGTTCCAGCTCGTGCTCGGCCTGATCGTGCTGGCCGG
>JAICWX010000649.1 GCA_025934635.1 Streptosporangiaceae bacterium
CCGGCTGCCCACGCCCTGTGAGCCCCGTCAAAGGCCCGGTACGTAACCTCAATTACCACATCCGCACCATAGTCACCTTCCGTAACCGGTCTCGCCCTGGGCAAACGGCATCGATGCTCCATCAATGTCGTGACAGCGACATCAATGCTCCATCGATGTCGTTATCGGGACAGTCCGAAATCGGGGCGGTCGCATCAGCGGCATCACAGACATCACCCGGTCCTTGTGTCCGGGGCCGGCGGTGAAGGCCACGCGACCAGCGCCGATACCGCTGTGAGAAGCCGGGGCCACGGGGGCGGCCGGCGCGAGCTTCCGGGCGCTGCCCGTAGGGTGGCGCTATGGCCCGCGCTGAGCTGGATAAGCAACCTGCCGAGGTGGCGGCGATGTTCGACGGCATCGCCCCGCGTTACGACCTGCTCAACGACATCCTGTCCCTGGGCCAGGTCAGGCTGTGGCGACGGGCCGTGGCCCGGATCACCGGGGCCGGCCCGGGGGACCGGGTGCTCGACCTGGCGGCCGGCACCGGGACCTCCACGCTGACCTTCACCGCTACCGGCGCGGATGCTGTGGCCTGCGACTTCTCCCTGGGAATGCTCCAGGCTGGTCATGCCAAGATCGGCGCCGGGCCGCCCGGGGGCGGGCACGGCGGGCTGGGCTGGGCCGCGGGGGACGCGCTGCGGCTGCCGTTCCGGGACGAGGCGTTCGACGCGGTGACGATCTCGTTCGGGCTGCGCAACGTGGCCGACACCGTGGCCGCCCTGGCGGAGATGCGGCGGGTGACCCGGCCGGGCGGGCGGCTGGTGGTGTGCGAGTTCAGCACGATCACCATTGCGCCGGTCGATATGCTTTACCGGCGCTACCTGCTCCACGCCCTGCCCGCCATCGCCCGGCGGGCGGCCAGGAACCCGGAAGCCTACGAGTACCTGGCCGAGTCGATCGTGGACTGGCCGGCCCAGCGCGAGCTGGCCGGGCTGATCACCGCAGCCGGGTGGTCGGCGGTGCGGTGGCGTGACCTGAGCATGGGCGCGGTGGCCGTGCACGTGGCCCGGCGGATCTGACCTCCCGATACCCCGCGGATCTGACCCCGGTGCAAGCGGCACGGCTAACCCCGATAAAAGGGCAGCCCCGCTGGGTCTAAACTGATGGCAAAGAATTTGTGAAGCGGTTCACAAGAACACCAGGATCTGATCAAGTGACCGAGCACGTTCCCCCCGCCCCCCAGCAGCCACCCGCCGACGAGGCCGACGTCATCGTGGTAGGTGCCGGGCCGGCCGGCGCCACCACCGCCTTCTACCTGGCCCAGTCCGGGCTCGACGTCCTGCTGCTCGAGAAGTCCCGGTTCCCGCGGGAGAAGGTCTGCGGCGACGGGCTGACCCCGCGCGCGGTCAAGTCCCTGGTCGGCATGGGCATCAGCGTCGGCGAGCAGGACGGCTGGGTGCGCAACAAGGGCCTGCGCGTCATCGGCGCGGGCCAGCGGCTGGAGATGCCCTGGCCCGAGCTGTCGAGCTACCCCGGCTTCGGCGTGGTCCGCACCCGGCACGACCTGGACGAGGCCCTGGCCCGCCGGGCGCAGCAGGCCGGCGCGCGGCTGATCGAGGGGGTCACCGTGACCGGCCCGGTGCGGCACGAGCGCAGCGGGCGGATCCGCGGCGTGGTCGCTCGTCCCGACGGCGGGGAAGAGCGCAGCTACGCGGCCCGGGTCGTGGTGGCGGCGGACGGGAACTCCTCGCGCCTGTCCGTGTCCATGGGCCTGCGCAAGCGGGACGACCGGCCGCTCGGCGTCGCGGTCAGGACCTATTACAAATCCCCGCGGCACGATGACGACTACCTGGAATCCTGGCTCGACCTGTGGGACGGCGACCGGCTGCTGCCGGGGTACGGCTGGATCTTCGGCATGGGCGACGGGACGTCCAACGTCGGCCTGGGGCTGCTGAACACCAGCGCCGCGTTCGGCCACAC
>JAICWX010000105.1 GCA_025934635.1 Streptosporangiaceae bacterium
CCTCGGCCGCCTGGAGCCCGGCCAGAAGGCCGACGTGGTGCTGATCAAGAACGACGCCTCGCCGGTGTCGTTCCCGCTGGTGAACCCGTACGGCCACGTCGCCTTCCAGGCCCAGCGCGGGGACGTGCACACCGTCCTGGTCAACGGGCGGGTGGTCAAGCACGAGAACCGGCTGGTCGGGGCCGACCTCGCCGCGGTGCGCCGCGCCGTCGAGGGCACCGTCGCCCACCTGCGGTCCGAGCTCGGCGAACAGGCCTGGGCGGCCGGCATGAACCCGGACCTGCCGTCGACCGAGGTGCTGGACAACCCGTACCAGTACACCGAGTACAAGTCCGAGTCCACGCACGGGGCGCGCGGCAGCCTGTTCGGCGAGGAGTAGTTCCTCCTATGGCGGGACGCGGCCACGGGCCGGACTTCGTCGAGGCGCTGGCCCGCGGGCTGGACATCCTGGCCGCGTTCGGCGCCGACCACCGCGCCATGTCGCTGAGCGAGGTGGCGGCGTCGGCCGGGCTGGCCCGGCCGACCGCCCGCCGCCTGCTGCTCACGCTGGAGGAACTGGGCTACGTCCGGTCCCGCGGCGGGGGGTTCGAGCTGACGCCGAAGGTGCTGAACCTGGGCATGGCCTACGTCAGCTCGCTGGGCCTGTGGGACATCGCCCGGCCGCACCTGGAGGCGCTGGTCGCCCGCACCGGCGAGTCGTCCTCCATGGCCCAGCTCGACGGCTCCGACATCGTCTACGTGGCCCGCGTCTCGGTGCCCAAGCTGATCGCGCTGCGGGTCGATATCGGCACCCGCTTCCCGGCGGTGCAGACCTCGCAGGGCAAGGTGCTGCTGGCGGCGCTGCCCCCGGACCAGGTCGCGGCCGCGCTGGCCCAGCCGAGCCGGTCCGGGCTTCCGCCCTCTATCGGCCGGCCAGCCGGGCAGCTGCGCGACGAGCTGGCCGAGATCCGGGCCCGGGGCTGGGCGCTGGCCGACGAGGAGCTGGCGCCCGGGGTCCGCTCGGTGGCGGTCCCGGTCCGGGACGGGACCGGGACGGTCCGGGCCGCGATGAACGTCACCGTGCACGCGGCCGAGACGACCACCCAGCGGCTGCTGCACGATCACCTGCCGGCGCTGCTCACCACGGCGGGCGAGATCAGCGCGGAATGGGCGGTCTGGCTTTCCCGGCCGCACCGGGAAATCGCCCGGAGAGCCGAGCCCGGCTCGGTGACCGCCTAAGGAGGCTAACGGTGTTCGTACGCACAAATATTCGATAGGAATTGTCGTCGGAATATGCCCTCAAGGAGCCGCTAAGCACTCTCCGGAGTATTGGTGACACGCCGTGCGACCTGGACATATGCGATATGAGGACGATAAAGGGGGAGCATTAGCGCTGAGACGACAATCCGTTGCCAGGAAGGTCACGCTAATGCTCCCGGAGCCGACCATACCAAGGCGGCGGCGCGCTGCCCCGGACCCGCGGACTCAGCCGCAGCCGGGGACGATGACGCCGCTGTTCGCGGTGCCGGATAGCCCAGGCCCGGTCCCGCCCCCCGCCCGGCCGCCCAGCCGGGCCCGCCGGACGCCCAAGGAGGCGCCCGACCTGCTGGCCGTCACCGCGGAAAGACTCCGGCGGGCGCTGGGACGCAGTTTCCTGCGTTACGGCGTTCCCGGTGATCCCGACGTCGCGGTGCACGCCGCGATGAACGTCATCGAGCCGGTCCTGGACGCGCGGGACACCGAGATCGTCCGGCTCCGGCGGCTGATGGGCGGCAAGCACCCGGGCCGTTAGGCTATGCGCCGTGGCAAGGCCCTGTGGTGGATAGCTCGGTGGCGGACAGCTCGGTGCTGCAAAGTTCGGTGGCGGATGCGGCGCGGGCGCGCCTCGGGCCGGCCGAGGCCGACGCGTTCCTGGCCCGGCTCGAGACGCTGTCCTTCGACATCACCGGGCCGCTCGGCCTGCTCTACGGCGGCGTGACCGACGTCGGCCGGCTCGCGACCGAGCTGGTCCTCGACGCGCTGGACGCCGCCGCGGCGCGCCCGCCGGAGCTGCGCCGCCTCGACCGCCGCCGGGAGATCGACCCGGCCTGGTTCCAGCGGTCCCGCATGATCGGCTACGTCTGCTACGCCGACCGGTTCGCCGGCTCGCTGCGCGGGATCGGCGGGCACCTGGACTACCTGGTCGAGCTGGGCGTCAGCTACCTGCACCTGATGCCGTTGCTGCGACCGCGCGCGGGGGAGAGCGACGGCGGCTACGCGGTGGCCGACTACCGCCAGGTCGACCCCCGGGTCGGCACCATGGACGACCTCCAGGAACTGGCCGCCGGCCTGCACGAGCGGGGCCTGGCGCTGTGCGTGGACCTGGTGCTCAACCACACCGCGCGGGAACACGAATGGGCCCGCAAGGCGGTGGCCGGCGAACCCGGCTACCGCGAGATGTACCTGATCTACCCGGACCGCATCGCGCCCGACGCCTACGAGCGCACCCTGCCCGAGGTCTTCCCCGACATCGCGCCGGGCAGCTTCACCGAGGTGCCCGGCCTCGGCTGGGTCTGGACGAGCTTCCACGAGTACCAGTGGGACCTGAACTACGCCAACCCGGCGGTGTTCAAGATCATGCTGGGCACCATGCTCGACCTGGCCAACCGGGGCATCGACGTGCTCCGGCTGGACGCGGTGCCGTTCTTGTGGAAGCGGATGGGCACCGACTGCCAGAACCAGCCCGAGGCGCACCTGCTGGTGCAGGCGTTCCGGGCGCTGACCCGGCTGGCCGCGCCCGGCCTGGCGCTGAAGGCCGAGGCGATCGTCAGCCCGGACCAGCTGGCCCAGTACCTGGGCGCCCACGACCGGTTCCGCCCGGAGTGCGACCTGGCCTACGACAACCAGCTCATGGTGATGCTCTGGTCCAGCCTGGCCACCCGCGACGTCCGGCTGGCCGAGCGGGCGCTGGCCCGGCGGCGGCCCGCGCCCGGGCCGGCCTCCTGGGTCACCTACGTCCGCTGCCACGACGACATCGGCTGGGCGGTGACCGACGACGACGCGGCGGCGGCCGGCGTCGACGGCTTCGCCCACCGGCGGTTCCTGGCCGATTTCTACGCCGGCGACTTCCCCGGCTCGTTCAGCCGCGGCGCCCGCTTCCAGGACAACCCGGCCACCGGCGACGCCCGCACCTCCGGCGCGGCCGCTTCGCTGTGCGGGATCGAGGCGGCCCTGGCCGCGGGCGACCCCGGCGAGCTCACCGTCGCCATCAGGCGGCTGGAGTCGATGTACGCCATCGCCTTCTCCTTCGGCGGCATCCCCCTCATCTACATGGGCGACGAGCTGGCCCTGCGCAACGACGCCGGCTGGGCCGCGGACCCGGCGCACGCGCACGACAACCGGTGGATGCACCGCCCGCCGATGGACTGGGACGCGGCCGCCCGGCGGCGTCAGGCGGGCTCGCTCGAAGGCCGGGTGTTCGGCGCGATCAGCGCGCTGGCGCGGGCGCGCCGCTCGCTGCTCGCGCTGCGGGCCGGCGGCAGCACCGAGGTGCTGCCGACCGGAAACCGCAGCGTGCTGGCCTACCGCCGCGCGCACCCGCGCAGCGCGCCGTTCCTGTCGCTCACCAACTTCAGCGACATCACCCAGTTCGCCGACGCCGGGGTCATCGCCCGGGCCGGCCTGCACGAGCCGGCCCACGTGCATTCCAGCACCGGCCGCCTCGACCTGGCCGGCGGCCGGATCGAACTGCCCCCGTGGAGCTTCGCCTGGCTGGCCGATACCTGATCATCGGTGCCGTCTCAGCTGGCGGCGACCTGGTCCAGCGGGATCTCGGTGTCGGCGAGCCGGGCCGGGTCGACCGTCTGGCCGCCGCGCACCAGGTCCTGGATCGCGTCGTTGACGTCCCAGACGTTGACGTTCATCCCGGCCAGCACGCGGCCGCCGGACAGCCAGAACGCGACGAACTCGCGCTTGTCCTTGTCGCCGCGGAAGACGACCTGGTCGTAGCCGCCGGGCTCGACGTAGCCGGCGTACTCCATGCCCAGGTCGTACTGGTCGGTGTAGAAGTACGGCACCCGGTCGTAGGAGACGTCCTGGCCGAGCATCGACCGGGCCGCGGCCTGCGGCTGGTTCAGCGCGTTGGCCCAGTGCTCCACCCGCAGGTGCCGACCGAACAGCGGGTGGAAGGCGCAGGCGACGTCCCCGGCGGCGAAGATGTCCGGGTCGGAGGACTTCAGCCCGGCGTCCACGGTGATGCCGTTGCCGGTCTCCAGCCCCGCCGCCTCGGCCAGCTGGCTGTTCGGGGTGATCCCGACGCCGACGATCACCACGTCGGCGTCGACCTGGCTGCCGTCGGCCAGCCGCACTCCGCTGGCCCGGCCGCCGGTCACCGAGATCTCCTCGACCTGAACGCCGAACCGCAGGTCGACGCCATGCTGGCGGTGCAGGTCGGCGAAGACCTGCGCGACCTCGCGGCCGAGCACCCGCAGCAGCGGCAGTTCGGCCGCCTCCAGCACGGTGACCTCGGCCCCGGCCGCGCGGGCCGCCGCGGTCGCCTCCAGCCCGATCCACCCGGCCCCGATGACCGCGACCCGGGACGCCGTCTGGAAGGCCGTCCTGATCTGGTCGCTGTCGCCCACCCGGCGCAGGTAGAGCACGCCGTCGGCGTCGGCGCCCGGCACCGTGAGGCGGCGCGGTGCGGAGCCGGTGGCCAGCAGCAGCTTGGCGTAGCCGACCCGGCTGCCGTCGGCCAGCGTCACCTCGTGTGCCGCGCGGTCGATACCGGTGACGGGGGAGCCCAGCCGCAGCTCCACCTTGTTGTCCGCGTACCAGGCCTGCGGGTGGACGAAGATCGTCTCCCGTTCGGCCTTGCCCTGCAGGTACTCCTTGGACAGCGACGGCCGTTCGTAGGGCCGCTCCGTCTCGTCCCCGATCAGCACGACCGGCCCGTCGAACCCCTCGGCCCGCAGGGTCTCCGCGGCCTTCGCCCCGGCCAGCCCGGCGCCCGCGATCACGTACGCGCTCCCGCTCATCTCACGCTTCCTTCCTTATCAAATGGCTGTCATGAATGGCCCAGCCGGGCCGCGAGCTGGTTGCCCAGCTCCCGCCAGCTGGCGTCGAACACCTGCACGCCGTGCTCCTCCAGGGCCGCCGTGACGTCGTCGTAGTCGACGCCGACGGCGGCCAGGCCGCTCAGCACCTGCTGGGCTTCCTGGTAATGCCCGCGCACCGAGTCCTCGGGGATCTGGCCGTGGTCGGCGACCGCGCGCAGGGTGGCCTCCGGCATGGTGTTGACCACGCCCGGCGCGACCAGGTCGGTCACGTACCTGGTGTCGGGGTAGGCCGGGTCCTTCACCGAGGTGGAGGCCCACAGCGGCCGCTGCGGACGGGCCCCGGCCGCCGCCAGCGCGGTCCACCGCGGGGAGGCGGTCATCGCCTCGTAGCGCTGGTAGGCGATCCGCGCGTTCGCGATCGCGGCCCGGCCGCGCAGGGCCGCCGCGGCGGGCGTGCCGATCTTGTCCAGCCGCGCGTCCACCTCGGTGTCCACCCGGGACACGAAGAACGAGGCCACCGACGCGATCGAGGCCAGGTCATGGCCGGCCTCCCGGGCCTGCTCCAGGCCGTCCAGGAAGGCGTCCATCACCTCGCCGTACCGGGCCAGCGAGAAGATCAGGGTGATGTTGATGCTGATGCCCTCGGCCAGGCAGGCGGTGATGGCGGGCAGCCCGTGCCGGCCCGCCGGGATCTTGATGAACAGGTTGGGCCGGTCCACCAGCTGCCACAGGGCCCGCGCCTCGGCGATGGTCGCCTCGGTGTCGTGGGCGTGCCGCGGGTCCACCTCGATCGACACCCGCCCGTCCAGGCCGCCGGTGGCGTCGTGCACCGGCCGCAGCACGTCGCAGGCCCCGCGCACGTCGTCGGTGGTCATCGCGCGCACGGCCTCGTCGACGCCGGCTCCGCGCGCCCGCAGGTCGTCCAGCTGTTCCGCGTACTCGTCCGCGCCGGCCGCGATCGCCTTGGCGAAGATCGTCGGGTTGCTGGTCACCCCGACCACGTGATCGCGGGCGACCAGGTCCGCCAGGCTGCCGGACCTCAGCCGCCGGCGGCTCAGGTCATCGAGCCAGACCGCGACGCCGCGCCTGCTCAGTTCCTCCAGTGGACCGGCCATGATCGTGATCCTTTCCGGGCGCGCGGTGCGGCGTGCCCACCGTTAGCCTGGCACGCCCGCCAGGGCGAAGAACTCGGCCCGGCTGCGCGGGTCCTCCCGCAGTGTCCCCAGCATGGCCGAGGTGACCGTCTTGGCGCCGTGCGCCCGGACGCCGCGCAGCGTCATGCAGGAATGCTCGGCCTCGAGCACCACGCCCACGCCGGGCGCCTGCAGCCGGGTGGCCAGGCTCTCGGCCACCTGCTTGGTCAGCCGCTCCTGGACCTGCGGCCGGGCCGCGAAGTGCTCCACCAGCCGGGCCAGCTTGGACAGCCCGACGATGCGTTCCCCGGGCAGGTAGCCGACGTGCGCGACGCCGGAGAACGGCAGCAGGTGATGCTCGCACACGGTCCGGAACGGGATGCCCCGCGCCAGCACCAGCTCGTCGTAGCCCTCGTCGTTGGCGAACGTGGTCAGCCGCAGCGGCTGCGGGGTGAACAGCTCGGCGTAGGCGCGGGCCATCCGGGCCGGCGTCTCCCGCAGGTCGTCGGAGTCCACGTCGACCCCCAGCGCGGCCAGGAAGTCACCCGCCGCCCGGCGGGCCGCGTCCAGGTCCACCCCGCGTGTGTCGCGGGCCACCTGCAGCGAGTCCACCCCGTCGATCCCGTCTGCGTCGTGCGCCACGTGCAGCGAGTCCAGCTCGGCGGCGTCGGCGACGTGCAGGGACCGTCCCGCCGTCATGGCCGCTCCCCGTGCTGGCTGACGTCGAGCGCGACGCAGCAGTAGCCGGGCCGCGGGTCGAGGACCGGATGCGATGCTTCCGCCCCGAGCCCTTCGACCAGTCCTTCGATCAGTGTCAGGTTCATGCCGCAGACAACCTCCCGGTGCCCTTCCGCCAGCTGGTGGAACGGGCAGTTTCGTAGCCGGATGACTCCGTCGCCGCCGCGGCACGGTTCGTATCCCTGCCGCGTCAGCGCGCCCGCCACGTCGCCGCCGCTCACGTTGCTGTCAGCCGTATCGTCCCTGGTCATGTCGCCACCGGAGGCGTCCCGGCCGGCCGTGCCCATCCGGTACCCGCGGCCAGCCTCCACGCCGAGCCGCCGCGCGGCCTGTCCCAGGGCGGCCCGGCTCTGCCCGCTGGTATCCGCCTCGACCGCCTGGACCAGCAGCCGGGCCGCCAGCTCGTAGGACCGCGGCGGCACGGTCACCGCGAACTCGCGATCCGCCCGGGTGTACAGCTTGGCCGGGCGCCCGGCCCCCGGCCCGGTCCGGCCCGGCGGGCGCTGGTAAGTTGCGGCCAGCAGCCCGGATTCGACGAGCTTGTCCAGGTGGTAGACGGCCAGCGCCCGGCCGACGCCGGCCGCGGCGGCCGCCTCGTCCCGGCCAACTGGCTCAGGCTGGCGGGTCACGACCTCGTACAGGCGGCGGCGCACCGGATCATCCAGTGTGCTGAGCGACGCCAGATCCGGGCCGCCGGGTGATAGGCTCACGCCCGGACTCTATCACTAAAAATCTTTAATTAAAGAACGGAGTGGGTTCATGCCCGACCGACCGCCGCTGCCGCCGTTCGACCGTCAGGGTGCCCTGACCAAGGTGCAAGCCGCCGAGGACGGCTGGAACACCCGCGACCCCGGGCGGGTCGCGGGCGCCTACACCGAAGACTCGGTCTGGCGTAACCGCGACTCCTTCTTCACCGGCCGCGCCGCGATCATCGAGTTCCTCACGGCCAAGTGGGAGCGCGAGCTCGATTACGCGCTGCGCAAGAACCTGTGGGCCTTCGACGGGAACCGGATCGCGGTCCGGTTCCAGTACGAATGCCACGACGCCGCGGGCCGCTGGTGGCGCAGCTACGGCAACGAGCTGTGGGAGTTCGACGAGCACGGCCTGATGCGCCGCCGCGAGGCCAGCATCAACGACGTCCCGATCGAGGAGTCCCAGCGCCGCATCTTCGGCTCCCGCCCCGAAGCCGAACGCGGCACGGAGTTCCCTCTCCAGTGAGCCTGGCACCTAGCCGCCGCGCCCCGGGCCGCGCCTAACCCTGCCCGCGGCGGGCCGCCTGCCCCGTTCGGTTCCTTATATTCTTTGACAGTTATATGACTGAGTAGTTATTCTGTCAGCATGTTCGAGATCCTGGCCGAGCCGCACCGGCGGCGGATCCTGGATCTGCTGCGCGAGCGGGAGCGGGCCGTCGGTGACCTGGTGTCCGCGCTGGGCATCAGCCAGCCCGGGGTGTCCAAGCACCTGCGGGTGCTGCGCGACGCCGGCCTGGTCGAGGTGCGCACCGACGCGCAGCGGCGCCTGTACCGGATCCGGACCGAGCCGCTCCGCGAGATCGACGAGTGGCTGGCGCCCTACCGGGCCGCCTGGGCCGGCCGCCTCGACGCCCTCGAAGCCCATCTCGACGACATGGAAGCCTGAGGAGGCCACATGGACGACGCGGATCTCGGCACGCTGACCCGGCAGGGAGACCGGTGGACGCTCACCTTCACCCGCCGGCTGGCGCACCCCCGCGAGAAGGTGTGGCGGGCCGTCACCGAGCCCGAGCACCTGGCCGCCTGGTACCCGCAGGAGATCGTCGGCGAGCGCCGGGCGGGCGCGGCGCTGCGCTTCGTGACCCCGGCCGGCGACGGCTTCGACGGCCAGCTGCTGGTGTTCGACCCGCCCGCGGTCATGGAGTTCACCTGGGGCACCGACCTGCTCCGCATCGAGCTGCGGGCGGATGGCCCGGGCACCCTGCTCACCCTCACCGACACCTTCGGCGAACTCGGCAAGGCCGCCCGCGACGGGGCCGGCTGGCACGAGTGCCTGGAGCGCCTGGCCGCCGGCCTCGACGGCACGCCGCCCCGGCCGTGGGGCGAGCGCTGGCGCGAGGTCCACCCGCGTTACGTAACCCACCTCGGCCCCGACGCCGCCATCATCGGCCCGCCCCCTGGCCATGACGCCGCCAGTAACGAATGATGCCCGTGGTGCTCCTGTCGCCAGACCGCCCTGTCCAGGGTCACGCAATTAACGGCATCGATGGAGCATCGATGTCATCTCTGATTCCCGAAGAGCCGCAGCTATGCCGCTTTGCCGCCTCCTGGTTCTCCGCCGACCCGGCGGCCTAGCCGGAGCTGGCCGCCGCCGCGGCGGCGCTGGCGGCCGCGACCGCCGCGACCATCTCGTCGATCGCCTTGCGGACGGCGTCCGAGGCCCAGTTGCCCTGGGCGATCTCCCCGGCCCGGGCCCGGAGCTGACGCCGGGACAGGCCGCAGGACCGCGGGTCGACGACCTTGTGCTCGCATTTCAGCGCGTGCAGCAGGGAGATGAGCGCCGCGGTCCGCTGGTCCGGCGTGCCCGGCTGGATCAGCGCCTGGGTCACCTGCTCGCGTACCGCCGTCTCGTGCCCCGGATCCTGGGCCGGCCAGGCGCGGACCGGGAAGATGCCCAGGACCCGGCCCTTCGCCGCGCGCAGCACCCCGCTGGCCGCCAGCCGCTGGTAGAGCGCCGGCCGCAGGTTCTTGCCCAGCGGCCTGATCACGGCGGACGGCTTCTTGCCCTGCTGTGCGACCAGGAGCCGCAGGGCGGCGTCCAGCGCGTCGTCCCCGGGCGGCGACGGGTCGCGGACGACGATGCGCCCCGGCTTGCCCGGGTCCTGCGGCCCGGAGACGTCCACCTTGCCCAGCAAGGTCAGCTCGAGCAGGTTCGCGCCGCCCAGCCCGGCGTCGGCCAGGGAAGAGGGCACCGACAGCCGCCCGCTGGCGTCGTTGGTAACCAGGAGCAGCAGGTCCTCGGCGAGGAGCATGCCGTCCACGCTACCCGGAGCCGCCAGGCTGGCTCCGGCCCGGGCCGCCGGGATACGTTGGCCTGGACATGCGAGGGGGAGGTAGGCCATGGACAAGGACCTGGCCGGTCAGGTCACCGACATCGCCGGGCGGGTGGTGGCCAGCGGGGCGATTTCCGCGAACGGGCATGGCAACGTCAGCGTCCGGGTGCCCGGCGCGCAGGAGATGTACTTCACCGCGGGTCCGTCGCTGCGGGATCACCCGGTCGCCGCGGTGGTGCGGGTCGGGCTGGACGGGACCCTGCTGGAGGGTGAGCTGCCGCCGATCCAGGGGGCCGTGGTCGCCATGCACACCGCCATGTACGCCGATCACCCCGACGTCGGCTGCGTCCTGCACACCCACTCGCCGTACGCCACCGCGTATGCCGTGGCCCGCCGTCCGATCGGCTGCTGGATCGAGGCCCTGGCCATGTTCGGCCTGCCCGATGGCGTGCCCGTGGCCGGGTACGGGCCGCGCGGGTCAGCCGGGGCGATCGCCCGCATCCGGGAAGCGGTCACCCCGGGTGTCCCGGCGGTGCTGCTGGCCAACCACGGCGTGCTGGTCTTCCACCGCACCCCGGAACTGGCCATCCTGGTCGGCGGGGTAGTGGAGGAGGCGGCGCAGGCCAGCATCAACGCCGCCGCGCTCGGCGGCCCGGTGGAGATCGCGCCCGAGCTCCGCGCCGCCGCCCTCCAGCGCGCCATGAGCTTCGACCGCCAGGGAACGGTACGCGCCTGAGCCCGGTACGCCTCACGCCGCCGGCCTCCCGGCTGGGCCGCCGGCCCGCGCGGCACTCTCGCGAGAAAAATCGTCACCGCCGCCGGAATCGGGTGTATCAAGACGCCGCCGCCCCCCTCTGAGAGGTATACGGGGGAAGCCGCCGGGGGAGCGGCCGGGGGGTTTGGGGGAACGGGCGCGTCCACGGGGGTGGACGCGCCCGCGGGGTCGGAAACGGGCCGGCCGGGCACGTTCGCGGGGGCGGACGGGTCCGGCCGGCGGGGGCGGCGGCACCGCGCCGCGCCCCGGTCGCCCCCGATCATGCGGTCTTAGCAGGTCACCACGGCTGGCTGCTGCTCGTGAAGTGGGTCAGCCCGTCGAGGTCCTCGGCCTTGTAGACGTGCCTCGGCGGGGTGGCGAAGGTGGCGTACGGCCGGACCCGGATCACCACCCGCTCCTCCTCGCGGGCCATCTTCTCGATCTCGGGGAGCTTGGCGGACGACACGTCCTGGCCGGCCATCAGGTCGACGACCCGGCGCAGCACGTCCGCTGCCTGGCCGAAATCCTCCTCGAGCGTCGCCTCCCCGTAGACCTGCAGGTAGGTCAGCGGCCACTGCTCGTCCAGGATGCACAGGCTGACCTTGGGATTCCGCTTCACCGCGTGCGCCTTGCCGCGGGCCGCCATGGTCGAGATCAGCAGGTCATCGCCGTCCATGACGTAGTAGACGACGGTCATGGCCGGCCCGTCGTTCTGCCGGCCGTACCCGAAGACGCAGGTCCGGTGCTTCCGCACGAACTCCCGGCGCTCATTCCTGTCCATGCGTGCCCCTTCCGGCCTGCCCAACACGATGCCACTAAAGTAAACGACCATGCGACTGGGCTTGGTCCACGTCAACATGGGCCCGCTGAGCCAGCCGGACGCCGTGACGCAGGCGGCGCAGGCGGCCGAGGCGGCGGGCTTCGACTCGGTCTGGGCCGGGGAGCACCTGGTGCTGCCCGACCCGCAGGTGCCGCCGTCGCCGATGGCGCCGCAGGACCCGGCGCTCGACTCGCTGCTGGCGCTGACCTGGGCCGCCGCCCACACGACGACGATCCGGCTGGCCACCGGGATCGTGATCTTGCCGCAGCGCAATCCGGTGGTGCTGGCCAAGCAGGTCGCCACCCTGGACGTACTGTCCGGCGGCCGGGTCATGCTGGGTGTGGGCGCCGGCTATCTCGAACCGGAATTCCGGGCGGTGGGGGCGGACTTCGCCGAGCGCGGCGCGGTCACCGACGAGTACCTCGACGCGATGCAGGCGCTGTGGTATCACGAGCATCCCTCCTACCAGGGCCGGTTTGCCGCCTTCAGCGGCGTCGATGCCTACCCGCGCCCGGTGCAGCAGCCGGTCCCGCTGATCGTCGGCGGGCACAGCGCCCCGGCCTACCGCCGGGCCGTCGCGTACGGCCAGGGCTGGTACGGCTACTGGCTCACGCCCGAGCAGGCCGCCGCGTCGGTGGCCGGGCTGGCCGAGGCCGCCCGGCAGGTGCCGCGGCCCGGCGGGTCCGGTCCGCTCGAGATCAGCGTGACGCCGCGCGGCCGGATGACGCCCGCGCTGGCCGCCGGTTTCGCCGAGGCCGGCGTGGACCGGCTCGTCCTGCTCGCACCGCCGGCCGCGGACGGGGTCGCCCGGACGATCGAGGCCGGCCTCGCCGCCGTGGCCGGCCTGAGCTGACGACAGTCAGGCCAGCGCTAGACAGCAGCAGTCAGGCCTGCGCTAGACAGCGGTCAGGCCTCGCGGAGCCGGGCCGCGGCCCCCGGGTCGTGCGCCGGGAGGATGACCAGGCCGGCCAGCCGTTCGGCCAGAGCCAGCACCTGGCGCGTACTGGCCGCGAGCTTCCTGCGGTTGCCGACACCGGGGAGCTGGCCCCGGCCGTCACCCATCACGTCGAGGGACGCGGTGAACGGGGCCACCGAGCCGTCGCGGGCCGGCTCCATCCGGACCTGCCGCCACTTCAGGCCGGGGAGCTCGATGTGCTGGCGCAGGAACCCGCGCAGCTCCGGGGCCGGGCGGGACAGCTCGGCCCATTCGGCGGCCGACACCATGATCTCGGCGCCGCCCAGCTCCGGCAGCCCGCCGATGTGATCTTGATGCAGGTGGGACAGGATCGCCGTGCCCACATCGGCCGCGGCGTAACCGAGCGCGGCCAGCTGGGCGGTCAGGGTGTCCACTCCCGCGCGGTCAGCAGCCACCAGTACATCGGCTTCCTCGACCCGTAGGGGTGCTCGGGGCGGATCTGCACCGTGCCCGTGCTGATGACCGAGACCGCCCGCACCGGCCCGTCCCCGGGACCGGAGCGCGATACCGCGGTCGAGGTGCTCATGAGTAACGGTCCTCCCGGGACGGGGCTGGATGATCCCGACCCAGGCTGGCACCGTCCGGAAGGCGTGTCAGTGACACTTGTCACCCCGCGCGTAACTTAAGTCACGCTCACGCCGTCCGGCCGGACTCGGCGTACAGCCGGGCCGCGTCGACGATCACCACGGCCTCCGCCGAGGTGGTCACGCGCTGCCGTACCGAGCCGAACGCGTTGACCGAGATCTGCTCCAGCGTGCCGTACAGCCGCCGGTTCAGTTCCTCGGCCAGGGCCCACGCCACCCGCGGGTCGCGTGGGCCCGTCCCGGCGAGCGCCGAATCAGTGCCGTATCGGACAGCATTACGTCCCCGGCGGGGGATGGCTCAAATGAGACAAGCGGACCATCTTACCGCCCATTGCATTTCCCGGGAACCAGGATAACGATCATTTCATGGGGTGGGTATTCCTATTGATCATCGCATTCGCCGCCAGTGACGGACGTACGCACGACGCCGGTGCCGCCGCGGTTATCACCGTCGCCATCGGCTTCCTCGTGTGGATGATATCGGTCTGGCTGACGCCGTTCCGCAAGTGCCGTTTCTGCAAGGGCACCGGCCGGTTCAACGGGGCCTTGTCTACCTGGGCCGTCCGGCAGTGCCCGAGCTGCGGTGGCCGGGGCGTGCACCGCCGGTATTTCGTCACCACCGTCTTCGGCGACAAACTGACCCGCGGCGAGGCCCGGGCCAGAAAAGCCCGGGCCCGCCGTAACCGTCCCCGGCTCTAGCGGATTTGATCATGTCCCGTGACCGGGACCCTGGACGCTTTTCCGCGGCAAGGGATAAAGTCCGTGATCAATAAGAAGACCGATTTAAAACGATCTTCATGCCGGCGCTGGTTCCGGGCGGCCCTATCATAGGCGGGAGGGCCAACCGGATGACTGAACGCAAACCCCGGGAGATCAGCTTCGCCTCGTGGATCGACCGGCAGATCAGCGAGGCGCAGGAGCGGGGTGCCTTCGACAACCTGCCCGGCGCGGGCAAGCCGCTGCCCAGGCGGGCCATGGACACCGATGCCTGGATCCGCGACAAACTCGACCGCGAGGGGGTCCCGGCCGAGGAAATGCTGCCGGTCCCGCTCCGCCTTCGCAAAGAGGCCGAACGAGTCTCTGGCACGCTCAGCGAACACCACTCCGAAGACGCGGTCCGCGAGGTCGTGCGGGACCTCAACCGGCGGATCCTCGAGTGGCGCCGGATCCCGGTCGGGCCGCCGGTCGTGCTCCGCCTCGTCGACGAGGAAGCCATGGTCGCGCGGTGGCGAGAGCTGCAGCCCCCGCCCGCCGATCCGGCTCCGCCCGCGCCCGGCCCGGAGAAGCCCGCCGCGTCCCGCTGGTGGCGCCGCCGCCGTAAGCCCGGGTCATAGCGCCCGGCGGATGATGGCCTCCAGTTCGTCCTGGCTCAGCCGGACGGGGTTGCCCTGCATGCTGCTCGCGGTCAGCGCCTGAGCCGCGATGTCACCGGCCGGCTGTGGCGAACTCGAAGCTGCCAGCGGTCATAAGGGCAATCCTGCTACACGAGCCGTCCCCTGAGACGCGTGAGGCGTTCCGTAACATGCCGAACACACCCCGTTTATCAAGTCACCATCCCCGGCGGTTACGGTGGGTTGATGAGTGCGACACGTCAAGCCGCGCCGGCCTACCACGAACGGGCCGGCTCCTACGAGCGCGACACCGCCGCGTTCCAGCCCTACCGGGACGCGGTCGTCGAGGCCCTCCCGCTCCGTCCCGGGCAGGTGGTCCTCGACGTGGGCTGCGGGACCGGCCTGTGCTGCGGCCTGCTGCGGGAGAAAGTAGGCCCGCGGGGAAGCGTGGTCGGCATCGAGGAGTCGCCGGAGATGGCGGCGGTGGCACAGGAGCACATCGCCGGCGAGGGATGGGACAACGTCACGGTGCTGCAGGTCCCGGCCGAGGAGGCCCAGGTCGGGCAGACCGCCGACGCCGCCCTGTTCTGCGCCGTCCACGACATCCTGCAGTCCCCGGAGGCGCTGGCGAACGTCATGGCCACGCTGCGCCCGGGAGCGTGGGTGGCGGCCGGCGGGGGCAAGTGGGCCGCGCCCCTGATGGTCGCCCTGAACTCCATGGTCAGCCTCCTGCACGCCCCCTACGTGCGGAGCTTCCGCGGCTTCGACCGGCCCTGGCAGTACCTGGAGCCGCTGCTGGAGGACGTCCAGGTCCGTGAGCTGGCGTTCGGCAGCGGCTACGTGATGACCGGCCGCACCCCGTAAACCCCGCAGTAACACCCCTGCTCGCATACTTACCACCCGTACGGGTAGAAACATGTATGTAACCTGCCCGGCATCGCGAGGGGTGAAGGGTGGTCGTACGGCACCTGCCCGGGGAGCCCCCGGCTCCGCGGACATGGCTGGCGGAACTGCCAGGACGCGGGATCACGCGGATCTGGGAGTGCACGGGCCCGCCCGGCGCTCCGGTCCTCATGCTCATCCACGGCGTGACGTTCACCGCCGAGCTGAACTGGGGAAAGTCCTTCGCCTCGCTCGGGCGGCACTTCCGCGTCGTGGCGATGGACCTGCGCGGCCACGGCGACGGGATCAGGGTCCGCGGGCAGTTCCGGCTGGAAGACTGCGCCGACGACATCGCCGCGCTGGCGGAGGTCCTCGGCGTAGGCCAGTTCACCGCCGTCGGCTACTCGATGGGCGGCATGGTGGCCCAGTTGCTGTACCGGCGGCACGCGCCGCTGCTGTCCGGCCTGGTGCTGTGCGCGACCGCGCGCAACGTCCTGGGATCGCCGGCCGAGAAGCTGACCGCGCTGGCGCTGCCCGCGGCCGCCGCCGCCATCCGGCTGAACCCGTTCCTCCAGCCGATGAGCGCCGAGTTCTTCGGCATGGCCCTGCTGGGACCCGTCGACGACCCGGCCGCGGCCCGGCAGGCCCGGGCCCAGCTGCGCCGGACCACGCTCGGCACCGCCATCTCGGCCGTCCAGGCCGTCTGCGAGTTCAGCTCGCACAGCTGGATCGGCCAGGTCGCCGTGCCCACCGCGGTGCTCGTCCCGACCCGGGACCGGGTGGTGCCGGTCAGCCGCCAGCTGAGGCTGGCCCGGGCCATCCCGGGCGCCGTGGTCCATGAAGTGGACGCGGATCACGCGGCCTGCGTGAACCGGCCGGAGCTGTTCAACCAGGCGCTGCTCCAGGCCTGCTGGTCGGTAGCGGCCGCGCCGCCCGGCATCGTGGCCGCCGACCCAGCCAGCTGACCCAGCCAGCTGACGGGGCCAGCTGACGGGGCCAGCTGATTTACAGCTCCGCGACGTAGGTCTCCGCGAACTCCGGGTTGATGTTCTGCGGGCCATCCCCGGCGCGCGGGTTCGAGGAGATCCGCGTGTTCCCGATCGTCACGTCGTGCGTGGTGTGCGCGTGGCCGCACAGCCAGATCCTCGGGCCGCACTCGGCGATCAGCGCGTCCAGGTCCGTTCCGACTATCTGGGGCCATTCCTCGTCCTCGTCACCGGACCGGACGGCCCACGGCCGCAGCGTCGGCCAGAAGTGCGTGCAGACCACGGTCCGGCCGCGTTCCGCCTCGGACAGGCTGCGGAGCTGCCCAGCCAGGAACGCGCGCGCTGCGGCGTGCAGGTCGTTCGTGTCCCGCAGGGTGAGGAAACGGTCGCCCAGGCGGATGTTGTCCACGCCCTGCAGTCCTTCGCGGTTCAGCATCGCGGTGTAGCGGTCGAGCTCGTCCTCGGCCACCAGGGACCAGAGCGTGGACCCGATGACCCGCAGGCCACTCGGCAGGACCACCGCCTCGTCGTCGAGGAAGACAGCGCCGGGGACGCTTTCCACCGCCGCCCGGTACTCCCGGCGCGACTCGCTGAGCTCCTGGTGGGCGTATTCGCCGTTACCCGGGACGACGATGATCCGCGTCGCGTCGCGCTGGGTCTCCCTGATCTCCCGCAGCATCATGGCGAGCCGGTCCGGTAGGTAGTGGATGTCGCCGCCGAGGAGTATCGCCTCGACGTCGAGGTCGCGGGGCGGAATCCAGTAGGGCGGGGACTGCGGGGAGTTGTAGAAGGTGTCGGCGTAGAACGCGACCTTGTGCGGCTCCGATGTCACGGTGACCTCCGGGAGCGACGTCCGGCGTGCGCCTGATCGTTCTCGATCGTACCGGGCACGTTATGGTGGCCGCTGTGACCCTGCCTGCGCATTCTTCCGCCGCCGTCGTGGCCTCCGCCGTCTTGTTCGACCTGGACGGGGTCCTGGTCGATTCGCAACGGGCGGTCGAGCAGGCCTGGCTCCGGTGGGCGGACGAGCAGCAGCTGGAAGCCGGTGAGGTGCTGGCGGTCATCCACGGCCGGCGCGGCCAGGACTCGGTGCGGATGCTGGCGCCGCACCTCGATCCGGCCCAGCAGGTGCGGCGGATCAGCGGGTACGAGACCGAAGACGGCGACCTGATGACCGTGATCCCGGGCGCCCCGGAGTGCGTCAGCTTCGCCCGGCGCGGCCGGTGGGCGGTGGTCACGTCCGGCGGCCGGGAACTCGCCGCCCGGCGGCTGGCCTCGGTCGGCCTCCCGGTGCCCGAGGTGCTGGTCACCGGCGACGACGTGACGGAAGGCAAACCGGATCCGGAGCCGTACCGGCGGGCGGCCGCGGAGCTGGGGCTCCCGGCCGCGCAGTGCGTGGTGGTGGAGGACGCGCCCGCCGGGATACTGGCCGCCAAGCGGGCCGGGATGACGGTGCTGGCGGTGACGACGACCCACCAGGCGGCCGAGCTGACCCAGGCCGACCATGTGTTCTCCTCGATGGACGAGGTCACCAGCTACCTGCGAGATCAGGTGCGGTCGGACTCGCCCCGGGTGTAGGCCAGCTGCCAGAACGCGATCTCGTAGCGCACCGACCGGTCGAACGCGTCCGAGGTAAAAGCCTGGTCGCCTGCGGTGCAGGCCTGGTCGAGCAGTTCGGTGGACGCCACCACCAGGTCGTCGTAGCCGTCACCGGCGAACATCGCGATCCAGTCCCGGTAGACCGGGTCGTCCGGCAGCGACCGGGCCAGGTGCCGGCCGATCTCGCCGTAGCTCCACTGGCACGGCAGCAGCGCGGCCAGGGCCACGGCCAGTCCGCCGCGGCGGGTGGCGTCGAGCAGGTGCCGGGTATAGGCGTACGTGGTTGGCAGCATGAACGTCGGCTCAGCAGGCGACCCGCCGAGCCGTTCCAGGAACGCCTCGTTGGCCGGGATCTCGACGTCGGCGATCTGGCCGAGGAACCGGGCCAGCACCGACACCGCGCCGCGGTCACTGGTCCCGGCGGCGGCGTACGCGATGGCCCGCGCGTACTCGCGCAGGTACGGCAGGTTCTGCTCGAAGTAGAACCGGAACGTCTCGTGCGGCAGGGTGCCGGCGCCGATCTGGGCCACCATCGGGTGCGCGACGGCTGCCGCCCACTGAGAGGCGCCCCGTTCCCTGAGCCGCTGCGATTCCCCGATCATGCCATCAGACCCAGCATGCGTGCGTAGTTGTCGCCGAGGATGCCGTCCAGTTTGGCCGGGGGGACGGGCGCGGCGCCCACCCGTTCGGCATGATCGTTGACGGCGAGCAGCTTGGCGCGCAGCGCGACCGGATCGTAGAGGAACCCGGGGTAATCGGTGCCGAAGAACAGCTTCTCCAGCGGCACGAACGACTGCTCCGCGTGCACCAGGAAGCGGAACAGCTCCTCGGGAGTCACGGTCGCGATGTAGTAGCTCAGCTCGGCGAAGAAGTTCGGGTGCTTGGTCAGCATGAACAGGGCCTCGTCGACCCACGGCAGGCCGCAGTGCGCGATCGTCAGCCGCAGCCCGCGGAAGTGCCGGCCGGCCGCGTCGAGCAGCGCGGGCCGCGCGTACTCCATCCGGGCGTCGATCCGGGTCGAGCCCGCCTGGTGCACCATGACCGGGATACCGAGCTCCTCGGCCTTGGCGAAGACGGGAAAGGCGAGCACCGGGTCGGCCGGGGACCAGTCCTGGTACATCGGGTAGAGCTTCAGGCCGCTCAGGCCGAGCTCGGTCACGGCCCGCTCGAGCTCGCGGACCGCGGCCGCGGGCCCGCGGTAGGCCGGGTTGACCGACGCGTAGCCGATGAAGGTCTCCGGATCCGACGCCGCGATCGCCGCGATGTAGTCGTTGCACTTCTCCGGCGAGGGCGGGCCGGGCACGCCGGTGATCCCGTAGCTGTCGACCGTGCCGATCAGCTCGCCGTCCAGGAACTGCGGCGACACCGCCAGGATCACGATCTTGTCGAAGCCCGGGTGGTCCCGGACCGACTCGGCCGGGCCGATCACCGGGAAGCCGCGCCGGCTGTAGCCGCTGGCCTCCCATTCCTGCTCGGTCGGGGTCCGGTGGGCCGGCAGCGTACCCAGGCTGCGGTAGATGCACAGCGAGCCCTCGCGGCCGTACTCGGTGGTGAACTCGGCGTCCTCGGCCAGGCTCAGGATGTGCGTGTGCGCGTCGATCAGCACGGCGTCACCTTCCGAACCCGCCGATCCGGTCGAGGACCCGGACCAGGCCGGCGTTGGCCTCGCGCAGGATCTGCGGCTCGTCCATGGTCAGCAGCTCGCGGTGGCGCATCAGGACCCGGCCGTCCACGATGGTCGTGTCGACCGCGCTGCCGTTGGCCGCGAACACCAGGTGCGAGTAGAGCTGACCGGTGTTGCCCGGCACCAGCGGTCGCAGTTGTTGGTCGACTCGGCCGCGTCGTGGCCGAGCCCGACGTTGATCCCGGCCGCGAGCATCTCCGGCACCCGGGCGATGCCGTTCCCGAGCTTGGCGTTGCTGGAGGGATTGTGCGAGATCTGCGTGCCCGTCTCCCGCATCATCCCCAGCTCGCCATCGGACAGCCAGACACAGTGCGCGGCGATCGTGCGCGGGCCGAGCAGCCCGGCCTCGTACGCGACCTCGGTCGGCCGCCGCCCGAACCGCTCCTTGCTGTTCTCCACCTCGGTCAGCGACTCGTTCAGGTGCACGTGGATCCCGGTGCCCAGCTCGTCGGCCAGGGCGCGAGCATCCCGGAGCAGCGAGGGCGAGGCCAGCGGCAGCCACTCGATCCCCACGTACACCTCGACCCGGCCGCCGGCCGAGCCGTGGACCGCGTCGTAGGCGTCTTTATTGTCCTGCAGCGTGTCCAGGTTGTGCTCGTCCAGCGCCACGTCGTTGGACAGCACCGCCCGGATGCCGATGTCCGCCGCCGCCCGGGCCAGGTCGGGCACCCGGCGGTACATGTCGTTGACGGTGGTCACTCCGCCCTTGACCGATTCCAGGTAGCTCGCCGCCGCCGCCCAGTAGGCGGTCTCGGCGTCCAGCGCGCGGATCGACGGGTACCAGAACTGCTCGAGCGACTCCCACAGCGGCAGGTGATCACAGAAGCCCTTGCCGACCGCGGTGTGGTAGTGCGGGTCGACCAGGCCGGGCATCACCACCATCCCGGCCGCGTCAATAATCTCGACCGAACGGGTGCCTGCCACGCCGTCTGAACCCTGATACGACCCGGCCCCGACGGCCGTGATGCGGTCGTCCTCGATAACCACATGACCCGGCCCGTACACGTGACCGCCGTCGTCGACGGTCAGCACCGTGCCGCCCTCGATGACGATCACGCCATGACCCGCCTTCCTGGCTCCGCGCCGACGCTGAATCGTGAGATCTCAGATCTAACAAAGCCAGCCGGGTCCTGTCCAGCTCACGTCGCTGATTTCGTGTTTCGGCGTGGTAAACACCTGGGCACCCCTAGTGAGGCAGACGGCGTTGGACTAAGCTCCCATCTAAGATCTCAGATCTTTGATATCCGGATCTTTGCCGTCCAGGTCCTGAGGGAGCGCATACACGAATGACTGACGCCGTCGCGGCTGCGGTGGCCGCCATCGACACCGATCGCCTGGTCGAGCTCGTCGCGCAGGTGTGCCGGATCCCGAGCGTGCTCGGCGCCGAGGGGCCGCTCGCGGAGTTCCTGCACGCGCTCATGAAGGAATCCGGCTTCGAGGCGACGGCGCTGCAGCCGGTGACCGGCAACCGCCCGAACGCGCTCGGCGAGCTGGCGTTCGGCCCGGGCCGGCGCGTCGTGTTCACCGGTCACATGGACACCAAGCCGGTATCGCACGGCTGGACCGCCACCGCGCCGTTCTCCGGCGAGATCATCGACGGCAGCGTCTACGGCCACGGCATCATGGACATGAAGGCCGCCCTGGTCTGCCAGGTCGTCGCGATGGAAGCGCTCCGCGACAGCGGCGTCCCGCTCACCGGGACGGCGGCCATGGCGGCCGTCTCCGACCACATGGGCGACCAGCTCGGCTCGATCGCCTACTTCGACTCCTACCCGGCCGACCTCGCCGTCCTGGGCGAGCTGTCGGACAACGAGATCTTCCTCGGCCACCGGGGGCGCACCTACTTCGACATCACCGTGCTCGGCAAGTCGGCCCACACCTGCCACAAGCCGCTCGCCGTCAACGCCAACGCGCTGGCCGCGCACGCCGTCCTCGAGCTCGACGCCTCGCGCCTGACCCCGCGGCTGGATCAGTGGGTGACCGACCTGTTCGGCCCGGAGACCTACATGGCGCCCGGCCGGATCTACGGCGGCCTGCCGCCGGGCGGCCCCTCGATGATCCCGGACGAGTGCGTGATCCGGGTCGACTGCCGCCCCCAGCCCGGCGTGACCACCGAGCAGCTGCGGGCCGAGATCGACCGGTGCCTGGCCGCCGCCGCCCGCCGCGACCCGCGCTTCCGGGCCGAGGTCGAGCTGGCCGACGTCAAGCCCGGCTACCTGGCCGGCCGTGACGACGAGGTGGTGACGCTCATGGCGGACGCGGTCCGGCGCGTCCGCGGCCGCGAGCCGGTCCTGCGGGCGGCCAGCTGGCTCGGCGACACGGCCAGCTTCGGCGCCAAGGTGCCTACCGTCATCTTCGGCCCCGGCGGCGAGCCGGTGTACTGCCCGGACGAGCACCTCCCGATCGACGACATCGTCGAGGCCGCCCGGGTCTACGCGGCCTTCGGCGCGCTCGCGCTGGCGCCCCCGGCGTGAGCATGCCGCGCACGGCCACCCGGCCGCCGTCCTTCGAGGCACTGCTGGAGCGGCCGGACCTCGCCTGGATGGGCCAGAACACCACCCACCTCGAGCCGCCGCCCGAGGTGACCGAGGCACTGCTGGAGAGCACCCGGCGGCGCGAGTTCCAGTTCTACGCGCCGGCCCTCGGCTTCACCGAGCTGCGCGAGCTGATCCTGGCCGACCTCGGACTGCCCGGCCTTGGACTGGCCGGCCAGGAGACGATGATCACCGACGGCGCGGTCGGCGGGCTGCACCACATCTGCACCGCGCTGGCGCCGGCGCTGTCCCGGCTGATCACCACCGATCCCGGCTGGCCCTGGCCGGGACGGTTCGTCGCGCTGGCCGGCGTCCCGGTGAGCACCGTCGAGGTGTACTCCGCCGCGGCCGGCTACAAGCTCACCGCCGCCGCCCTGGCCACGGTCATCGAGCCGGGGGCGCTGCTCTACCTGATCGACCCGCTCAACCCGCTGGGCAGCTCGTATGGGCGGGACGAGCTCGAGGCCATCGTCGAGCTGGCCCGCGACCACGACGCGATCATCGTCCACGACTGCACCTACCGCCATTTCGCCGACGGGCACACCCTGGCCGCCGAGCTGTATCCCGAGGCCACGCTGACCACCTACAGCTTCTCGAAATGGCTCGGCCTGGCCGGCCTGCGGCTCGGCGCCATCGCGGGCCCGCCCGGGCTGCTCGGCCGGCTCACCGCGGTCCCGTCCAACCCGCTCGGCGCCAGCATCGTGGCCCAGCGGGCCGCCATCGCCGGCCTGAAGGTCTCCGAGCCGTGGCTGCGCGAGCTACGGCGGGTGAACCGCCAGAACCAGGAGATCGTGACCGGAGCCGTCGAGCGCAGCCCGTTCGGCCCGGTCCTGGTCCGGCCGTCGCAGGGCAACTTCCTCGCCGTCGACATCGCCGGCCACGGCTGGACCGCCGACCAGGTGTGCGCCGCCCTGCTGGAGCGCGACGTCTTCATCCGGTCCGGCACCTACCAGTCGCCGGCCTTCGGCGACCGGTTCGTCAAGGTCAGCACGTCGGTCCCGACGCAATGGGCCGAACGGTTCGCCGCCGCCTGGGCCTGCCTGGAACCGCGATGACGGCCCTGACCAGGTTCGCCGCCCTCGGCCTGGCGGAGTACCAGGCCTCGACCGCGCTGGCGCTCGGCCGGCGGGTCGCCGACGGCTCGCTCTCCCCGGTCCAGCTCACCGAATGCGCCCTCCACCTCGCCGCCGCCGCCGAGCCCGCCATCAACGCCTACGCCCTGCTGCTGCCCGAACGCGCCCGGCGCGAGGCGGCCGTGCGCGAGGCTCAGGCCCGCTCCGGGCTGGTGCGCAGCCCGCTGCACGGCGTCCCTATCGCGGTCAAGGACAACTTCTACTACGAGGGCACCCCGACCGGGAAAGGCTCGCTGACCAGCTCCGATGAGCCGGCCACGACGTCCGCCCCGATGGTGGCGCGGCTGGTGGGCGGCGGGGCGATCGTGATCGGGAAGACCACTACGCCCGAGTTCGGCTGGAAGGGCACCGGCCGCTCCCCGCGCACCGGCGTGACCCGCAACCCGTGGGACCCGTCGAAGAACCCGGGCGGCTCGAGCGCCGGCTCGGGCGCCACCGTCGCCGCGGGCGCCGTCCCCATCGCGACCGGGACCGACGCCGGCGGCTCGATCCGCATCCCCGCCTCCTTCTGCGGCGTGACCGGGTTCAAGCCGACGCTCGGCGCCATCCCGGTCTGGCCCGGCACCGTCAACGAGACGCTGTCCCACGCGGGACCGCTGACCCGTTCGGTCGCCGACGCCCGGGCCGTCTTCGACCTCACCCGCGGCCCGGACGCCCGCGACCCGCAGTCCGCGTTCCCGGCTCCGCTGGCCGACGCCCCCGGGCGCCGGCTGCGCGTCGGGGTCGTGCGGGAGCCGTTCGGAACTGCCCCGGACGCGCCGGTGGCCGCCCTTTTCGACCGAACGACCGGGCTCATCCGCCACGCCATCCCCGCCGAGTTCGGCGCGGTAGACGACCTGGACGCGCCGTTGCCCCGGGAGATCTTCGAAGCCCTGTGGGTGACCGGCCGCGGCCTGGGCTTCGCCGACCTCATCCGCCGCCGCGGCGACGTGATGGACCCCGGCCTGGCCCGCCTCCTGCCGCTGGCCGAGCAGTACAGCCTGGCCGACTACTACCGGGCCCTGGAACTGCGGCGGGCGTTCAACGCGCGGATGTTCGCCCTGTTCGACGACTGGGACCTGCTGCTGATGCCCACCATGCCGCGGACCGCCTTCGCCGCCGAGGCCGAGGTGCCGCCCGGCGGCGAATCCGGCGCGCCGCTGCCGTGGATCACCTGGACGCCCTACACCTACCCGTTCAACATCACCGGCCAGCCGGCCCTGTCCGTGCCCGGCGGCCTGGCGGCCGATAACCTGCCGGCCGGGCTGCAGATCGTCGGCCCCTGGGCGCACGACACCCGGGTGCTCGACTTCGCTCACGCCTGCGAGCAGGCGCTGGAGCCGCTCAACCAGGTCCGGGTCGCTCCGCTCGTCACCACGTCGAAGGGGGACTTATGCGCACCGCTGTCTGCCTGCAGGGAGTCGACGCTCCCGAGGTCTTCGAACGCAATGTCGCCGAGATCGACCGCCTCGGCTACGACGCGCTCTGGCTGACCGACTCCTCGCTCCACTCGCGCAACTGCTGGGCCTACCTCACGCTGGCCGCCCGCGCCTCGGCCCGGCTGAGCCTGGGCACCGCGGTGACCAACCCGGTCACCCGCCATCCCGGCGTGACCGCGGTCGCGGCGGCGACGGTGGCCGAGATCTCCGGCGGCCGGGTCCGGCTCGGCATCGGGGCGGGCGACCGCCCGCTGCTGTCCCTGGGGGAGCGGCCCGCCCGGCTGGCCGACCTGGAGAAGGCCATCGAGGCGATCCGCGCGCTGTGGGCCGGCCAGCACGTCACCACCCAGGGGGCGTCGTTCGCGCTGGACGACGCGCACTACCGCTTCGCGCCGGTGCCCGGCATCCCCCTCTGGGTGTCGGCCACCGGCCCGAAGACGCTCGAGCTCGCGGGCCGCGTCGCCGACGGCGTCATCCTGCTGGCCGGCCTGCACCCGGAGGGGATCAAGTTCGCCCTCGAGCACATCGACCGCGGCGCCGAGCAGGCCGGGCGCGACGCGCGGCCCGAGGTCACCGTGTTCGCCTACGGCGCCATCGACGACGAGGACGAGACGGCCGCCTTCGCCGCCGCCCGCACCATCGCCGCCTGGTTCCCGCAGACGTCGCCGGTGTACTGCGAGATCGCCGGCCTGTCGGCCGCGCTGGTCGAGCAGGTGCGCACCAGCTACTCCGGCGGCGAATTCCAGGAGGCGGCCCGGGCGGCCGAGGCCCTCCCGGACGACTTCGTGCACCGGATGGCGCTGGCCGGCGGCTCGGCCGAGGCCCGCCAGCACATCCGCA
>JAICWX010000320.1 GCA_025934635.1 Streptosporangiaceae bacterium
GTGCACCACGCCCGCGGCGTGGATCGCGGCCAGCGCCTCGGCGATCCCATGGGCAAGACGGCGCAGCCCGGAGCCGGACAGCGGGCCGCGGCCGCGCACCATCTCGTCCAGCGTGGGCCCGGACACGAACCGGGTGACGATGTAGGGATACTCGCCGGTGACGTCGGCGTCGAGGACCTCGGCGACGTACGGGCTGCGGACCCGGCGCATGGTCTCCACCTCGCGGGCCAGCCGCCGGCGCGCGTTGGGGCCCTCGGCCCCGGCCGGGTGCAGCACCTTGACCGCCACCGGGCGGCCGTCCTGATCATGGGCGAGGTGAACTACCCCCATGCCGCCTTCCCCGAGGCGGTCCTGAAGGCGATACGGGCCGAGAGTCCTCGGCAGGTGTCCCGTCGCAGGCATCGCGACTTCCAGAGTACGAAACAGTTGGCGTGTTGTGGAGCGAACGACATGTTGCCTATCTGTAACGGTGCTGGATGCACTTAGAATCTGGTCTTGTGGGACTGACCGATGACTGAGCCGGACGACGCGCTGTCGAACGAGGCACTGTCGAACGAAGCACTGTCGCTTGACCTGGTGACCGCCGCGCTGCGCGCCGACAGCACGGACGTGGCCATCTACGCGCGCGTGCTGGCCCAGTCCCTGGGCGAGGCGCTGCCCGCCGACTGCGTCTCGGTGGAGCGGGAACGTTCGATGTCCGACCGGATGCGCGGGCGCCCCGGCGAGATCACCAAGGTCGCGGCCCAGCTGGGCGAGCTGCAGATGACGCTGGACGTGCGCAGCGGCCGGGCGGTGGCCGAGGTCTGCCGCGCGGTGCGCGGCGTGGTGCTGTCCCGGCAGTCCGTCCCGATCGGCGAGTGGGCCGCCACCCTGGCCGGCGCGCTGGTCAGCTACGCCGAGCAGAATGCCCAGGCGGCGCAGGCGCTGCGCAAGCTGGTGGCGGGGAGTTAGGGACGCGCCGTCCCCGTTCGGTCGCCTGGTTTTGTTTTTAGCGGGCAGCCTGGGCGAACTCGATCAGTTCGTGCAGGTCCCGGGTCGCCTCGGCGGCCGAGGCCCCGGCCAGCAGGACGAGGAGCGCCGCCACGGCCAGCAGCGTGAGCCGCCGCCGCGGCGGCGGGGCCAGGAGCGCGGCGACCCGCCGCGGTACCGGGCCGGCCCAGGCCAGCGACACCGCCCGGGGGCGGGCGCCGGTGATCGCGAGCGACGCCGCGCGCAGGCGGCGGGGACGGGCGGGGGCGAGCAGCGCGACCCGGCCGATGGTGGCGGCGACCAGGCGGCGGTCGCCGGTGACGGTCGCGGCGCGCTCGTCGGCCCACCGCTCGACGGTGTAATCCACCGCGCGGGCCACCGGCAGCAGCAGCGGGTTGGCCGCGGCGGCCAGGTGCGCCACCGTGGTGAACAGGTGGTGCCGGGCGGCCAGGTGCGCCCGCTCGTGGGCGAACAGCGCGGCCTGGCCGGGGGCATCGAGCGCGGCCAGCAGGCGGCCGGACACCACGATCCGGCCGGGTGAGCCGGGCAGCGCGTACGCCTCGATGGCCTGCCCGGGCACGATGACGACGGCCTCGGCGGCCTGCCCGGGCCCGGCGCCCGGGGCCATCAGGGCGGCCCGCCGGTAGGACTCGGCCAGGCCGCGGGCGCGGGCGCGGATCACCACCGCGACCGCCACCGCGGCCGCGGTCAGCAGCAGGGCCGCGGCCAGCCCGGCCAGCACCGGGACCGGGTCGCCCCGGCGGAGCGCCGGCTGGGAGTACCCGCCCACCGAAGCCAGGGCGGGGATCCGGGCCAGGGCCGACGCGGCCAGCAGGGCCAGCGCGGCCGTGCTGAAGGCGGCCAGCGCGACCGTGGTCACGGTCAGCAGCCAGGTGGCCAGGCGCGGCTCCAGCCGGGCCGCCAGCGGCCGGGCCGCCACCGCGGCCAGCACGGGCACCAGCAAGGGCAGATAGACGAGCGCGTCCATCTGCTACTCCTCGGTCTCGCCGAGCAACTCGCGCAGCAGCCGGGTATCACGGCCGGACAGCCCGGACACGAACTGGCTCAGCACCGCGCCGTGATCCGAGCCGGCCTGCAGGGCCTGGCTCATCTGGCTGGCCGCCCGGCTGGCGTCATCGACCGGCCGGTAGACGAAGGCACGGCCGGCCCGCTCGCGCTCGAGCAGGCCCTTGGCGTGCAGCCGGGACACGATCGTCACGACCGTGCTGTAGGACAGGTCCTCGGCCAGCCGCTCACGGACCTGCCCGGGGCTCAGCGGGGCGGCCGCGGCCCGGAGCACGTCCAGGATTTCGGCTTCGAGAGCGCCGTGCGGGCGGCGCGGCGCGGCCGGGTCGGCGTTCGCGTCCGTGCTCGGGTCTGCGCCTGGACCTGCGTTCGACTCTGCGATCAGGTGCGGGGCGAGGCCGTCGTCGCCCATTTCTGATTTTCCTCCCGTCGACGTTGCATCTACAAGTCTCGTAAATGTTCTACAGTGTTTGTAGAACCTTTTCGGACTTCATTATGACACTACGGCACTGCTGGCCTGCAACTATCCCGTGAAGGACACTGACATGACGCATCTGACCTACCTGGAGGCCGCCGTCGTCGGGCTTGTCCAGGGCGTATCCGAGCTGTTCCCCGTATCCAGCCTGGGGCACGCCGTGCTGATCCCCGCGCTGATCGGCGGCCAGTGGGGCGCCGATCTCGACGTAGCCGCACCGGAGTCGCCGTACCTGGCGTTCATCGTGGGACTGCACGTGGCCACCGCGATCGCGCTGCTGGTCTACTTCTGGCGAGACTGGGTGCGGGTTGCCGGCGGCTTCATCAGCTCGGTGCGCGACCGCCGGGTGGAGACGGCCGACCAGCGGCTGGCCTGGATGATCATCCTGGCCACCATCCCGGTGGGGGTGGTGGGACTGGTAGCAGAACACCCGTTCCGGGTGATCTTCGGCAAGCCGGTGGCGGCGGGCGCGTTCCTGGCCGTCAACGGGGTGATCCTGATCGCCGGGGAGAAGTTCCGGCGGCGGGCCTCGCTGGACGCCGACGCGCGGGTGGCGGCGGGGCGGCGGGCGGAACCGGTGGCGGTGGGCGGGGGTCCGGTTTCGGCGTCTCCTTCGGCGGCTCCTACGTTCCCGGCGGCTCCTACGTTCCCGGCGGCTCCGGCGCCGGCCGCGGTGGCGCCGTCGGCGGCGGTCATGGCCGACCGGCGGCTGTCGGCCATGGGGTACGGGCGGGCGGTCGTCATCGGCTCGGCCCAGATCCTGGCGCTGCTGGCCGGGATCAGCCGGGACGGGGTCACGATGGTGGCCGGGATGCGCCGCGGCCTGTCCCGCGAGGACGCCGCGCGGTTCGCCTTCCTGCTCTCCACGCCGGTGATCCTGGCCGCCGGGGTGCTGAAGATCCCCGACCTGTTCGGGCCGCTGGGCGCCGGCATCCGCGGCCAGATCCTGCTCGGCAGCGTGCTGTCCGGCCTGGGCGCGTACGCGGCGATCCGGTTCCTGGTCCGGTACCTGCGGACGCGGAGCCTGATCCCGTTCGGGCTGTACTGCCTGGCGGCGGGGGTGGCCAGCGTGGTCTACCTCGGAGTGGTCAAGTAGATGCAGCATCTCATCGCGACCTACGGGTACCTCGCCGTGTTCGTGCTCATGCTGGCGGAATCGGCGTGCATCCCGGTTCCGTCCGAGCTGATCATGACGTTCGGCGGGGCGCTGGCGGCCGGGGCGGTTCCCGGCACCAGCCTCAACCTGGCCGGCGTCATCCTCGCGGGGACCGCGGGGAACGTGGCCGGCAGCTACGTCGCCTGGGCGGTGGGTCGTTACCTGGGGCTGCCCGCGCTGGAGCGGCTGGCGCGGGGGCGGCTGGCGCGGCGGCTGCTGGTGCGCGAGCACGACCTGGACCGTGCCATCGCCTGGTTCGACCGGCACGGCGGCAAGGCGGTGCTGATCGGGCGGGTGCTGCCGGTGATCAGGACGTTCATCTCGCTGCCGGCCGGGATCGCGGGGATGGCGCCGGTGCGGTTCGGGATCTACACCACCATCGGCTGCATTCCCTGGACGGCGGCGCTGGCCGCGGCGGGGTTCGCGGTCGGCTCGCACTGGGAGTCTGTCGTCGCGGCGTTCCACGGGCCGACGTACATCATTGCCGGGGTGTTGCTGCTGGTGATCGTGGTGGGCGTGTGGCGGTACGTGCGGCGGCGGCCGGCGGCGGCGGAACCGGCTGGGGTGGGAGAGCCGTCGGAGCCGAGGAATTCAAGGGATTCCGGGGATTCTGGGGAGCAGTCCCGTCCCGGAGCCCGCCGTCACTTACGGTGGTAGGCATTTCGAACGATTTTTCCATGATCACGAAAGGTTTTAATCAAGAAACGTAGTGAAGTCTTCATGATCATGAACGCTCGCTGTGGATGCGTGAGCGATGAGCGAGTGTGGTTACCAGCGCTGGCTGATTTCATGATCACGGGTAGTTGGGGGCCGCCGGTGAGGCCTCGCTGGGTCAACGGCCGGGGAAGATGGCGGGGTCAGCGGCCGGTGAAGGTGGCTTTGCCGGGGCCGTTTTCCAGGAAGCTGCGCATGCCGGCGCGCTGGTCCTCGGTGCCGAACAACGCCGCGAACTGCACCCGTTCCAGCTCAAGCCCGGTGGCCAGGTCGACGCCGAGGCCGGCGTCGATGGCCTGCTTGGCCGCGCGCAGCGCGAGCGCGGGGCCGGCGGCGTAGCGCTTGACCATGTCCACGGCCGCCTGGTACACGGAATCATCCGGGACGACCTGGTCGACCAGGCCGAGCCCGAGCGCCTCGGCCGCGCCGACCATGCGGCCGCTGAAGACGAGGTCCTTGGCCTTGGCCGGGCCGATCAGGCGGGGCAGCCGCTGGGTACCGCCCGCGCCCGGGATGATGCCGAGCAGGATCTCGGGCTGGCCGAGCCGGGCCCGCTCCCCCGCGATGCGGAAGTCGGCCGCCAGCGCGACCTCCATGCCGCCGCCGAGCGCGTAGCCGGTGATCGCGGCGACCACCGGCTTGCCCAGGGCGGCCAGCAGGTTGACGGCGGCCTGGAGCCGGGCGCCGCGGGCGGCCATCTCGGCGTAGCCGGCCTCGGCCATCACCTTGATGTCGGCGCCGCCGGCGAAGACCTTCTCGCCGCCGTAGATGATCACGGCGCGGACCTCGTCCGCGGCCGCGGCCCGGGCAGCGTCGGCCAGCTCCTCCGTGACCTGGTCGTTCAGCGCGTTGACGGGCGGCCGGTTCAGCCGGATGGTGCCGATCCCGTCCGCGACTTCCAGGTTGACGAACTCACCCATGAGACGGGACCTTACTGCCACGGGGGGATGTCCCCCGTGGCACCCCCCGATTAGCGCAGGTCACCGTTCGTCATGCCGGCCGGGGCCTGCGGGTAGGTGACCAGGCCGAGCTCGGCGCGGCTGTCGAGCAGCGGATGGTTCGGCAGGACCCGCACGGTGTAGCCGAACGGCCCGGGCTGATCCAGCGGCACTTCACCGGAGTAGCGGACCACCCCCGCTACCGCGCCGTTAGCAGCCGGGCCGGTGGCCACCGGGCCGGTGGCCGGCTCGGCGGGCTCGGCGGTCAGCGTCGCGTAGTCGGGCGCCACGAGCTCGTCGGCGTCGTCGGGACGGCCGTAGACCACCTCGACCGTCACGTCGTCCGGAGTGAGCTCGCCCAGCGATACCGAGACCCGCACGGTCAGCTCGGTGCCGAGGGCCTGCCCGGCGGCCAGCGACTCCACGTGCTCGACCCGCAGCTCGGGCCAGGCCGCCACCACGCGCTGCTTCCAGGTGGCCAGCTCGCGGGCCGGGCCCGGGCCCTGCTCGCCGGCCAGGCTGCGGGAAGACGCGGCGGCCGGCACGTACAGCGCCGTGACGTACTCCCGGACCATCCGCTCGGCCTGGACCTTCGGCCCCAGCGAGCGGAAGGTGTGCCGGACCCGCTCGAGCCAGCCCGGCGAGATGCCGTCGCCGTCCCGCTCGTAGAACAGCGGCGCCACCGACTTGCCGATCAGCTCGTACAGCGCGGTGGCCTCGAGCGCGTCGCGGCGGGTGGTGTCGGCCACGCCGTCGGCGGACGGGATCTCCCAGCCGTTCCCGCCGTCGTACCACTCGTCCCACCAGCCGTCCCGCACCGACAGGTTGAGCGCGCCGTTCAGCGCGGCCTTCATGCCCGAGGTCCCGCATGCCTCCAGCGGGCGCAGCGGGTTGTTCAGCCACACGTCGCAGCCCTGGACCAGGTACTCGGCCATGGCCATGTCGTAGTCGGGCAGGAACACGATCCGGCGGTGCACGTCCGGCGAGTCGGTGTACTGGACCATCTGCTGGATCAGGCCCTTGCCGCCCTCGTCGGCCGGGTGCGCCTTGCCCGCGACCACGATCTGGATCGGCTGGTCCGGGTCGTTCAGCAGGCCGGACAGGGTGGCCGGGTCGTTCAGCATCAGCGTCAGCCGCTTGTAGGACGGCACCCGCCGGGCGAACCCGATCGTCAGCACGTGGCCGTCGAGCACGTCGTCGATCCAGGTCAGCTCGGCCTCGGACGCCCCCCGCTGACGCCAGGAGGCGCGCAGCCGCCGCCGGGTCTCGGTGACCAGCCGGGCGCGCAGCGCGTGCCGGGCCTCCCACAGCTCGCCGCCCGGGGCGGCCGCGGCCCGCTCCCAGTCCCAGCCGGCCGTCTCCCCCGGCGAGGCGCCGGTCAGCGACAGGATCTCCGGGGCCACCCAGGTGGGGGTGTGCACGCCGTTGGTGACCGAGCCGATGGGCACCTCGCGGGTGTCGAAGCCGGGCCACAGGCCGGCGAACATCTCCCGGCTGACCTGGCCGTGCAGCAGCGAGACGCCGTTGACGCGCTGCGCCAGGCGCATGCCCATCACGGCCATGTTGAAGACCTCGGGGTCCCCGCCCGGGTAGGTCTCCGCGCCGAGCGCGAGCACCCGGTCGATGGGCAGCAGCGGGTCGGCGGCGAAGTGCTCGCGGATCAGGCTGCGCTCGAACCGGTCGATGCCCGCCGGGACCGGGGTGTGGGTGGTGAAGACGGTGCCGGCCCGGGTCAGCTCGAGCGCCTCGGAGAAGCTGAGCCCCTGCTCGGCGTACTCGCGGATGCGCTCCAGGCCGAGGAACCCGGCGTGGCCCTCGTTGGTGTGGAACACCTCGGGCGAGGGGTGACCGGTGAGCGTACAGAACGCCCGCACCGCCCGGGTGCCGCCGATGCCGAGCAGCAGCTCCTGGCGGAGCCGGTGGTCGCTGCCGCCGCCGTACAGCCGGTCGGTGACCTCGTGCAGGTCGGCCTCGTTGGCCTCCACGTAGGAGTCGAGCAGCAGCAGCGGGACCCGGCCGACCTGGGCGACCCAGATCTGCGCGGCCAGCTGCCGGCCCTCGGTCAGGTTCACGGTCACGTGCACCGGTGACCCGGATTCGTCGTGCAGCAGCTCGAGCGGCAGGCCGTTCGGGTCGTCGGACGGGTAGCGCTCGGCCTGCCACCCGTCGGCGGACAGCGACTGGGTGAAGTACCCGTGCCGGTACAGCAGGCCGACCCCGATCAGCGGCACGCCCAGGTCGCTGGCGGACTTCAGGTGATCGCCGGCCAGGATGCCCAGGCCGCCGGAGTACTGCGGCAGCGCGGCGGTGATGCCGTACTCGGGCGAGAAGTACGCGATCGCGGCGGGCCCGGTGCCGGGCTCGCCCTCGGCCGCGTACCAGCGCGGCTGCGACATGTACTCCTGCAGGTCCCGCTCGGCCTCGGCCAGCCGGCCGAGGAACTCCCCGTCGGCCGCGAGCGCGGCGATCCGGGCCGACGGCAGCGCGCTGAGCATCGCGACCGGGTCACAGCCGGACGCCTTCCAGGCGGCGGGGTCGATCGACGCGAACAGGTCGGCGGTCGGGCGGTGCCAGGACCAGCGGAGGTTCAGCATCAGGCCGTGCAGCGCGGCCAGCGGCTCGGGCAGGGTTACGCGGACGGTGAACCGGCGAATCGCTTTCACGGGCAGACCTTAACGGGTCCGCGCCACCGCGACGAACCATTCGCCGGTCATGATGGCTCGATCCACCACGTAACACCGGAAATAAAAATCAAAATATACCGAACGAGGTGGCCTTTCACGGCTTAGCCAGGTTCGTCTACCCATGCGGGCGGCGCGAAAGAAATAGGGGTACCCACGCTGGCATGAAGCCAACCCCGCTCGGTAGCGTAACCAGGGTGATTGGACGAATCCCGATCCTTGACGTGGAACCAGCGGTCGAGTGCGGGCGCCGCCCCGCCCGGGCGGTAGCAGGCGAGACCTTCGGGGTCAGCGCCACGATTTTCCGCGAGGGGCACGGCATCATCAACGCCGCCGCGGTGCTGCGCGACCCGGAGAGACAGGCGAGCCCGCTGGCGTACATGCGCGAGCTGGCGCCGGGTACCGACCGGTGGGGCACCGACGTGACCGTCACCAGCGAGGGCGTGTGGCGCTTCCACATCGAGGCGTGGGCCGATCCGATCGCCAGCTGGCACCACGACGCGGCCATCAAGATCCCGGCCGGCCAGGACGTGGAGCTGATGCTCACCGAGGGCGCGCTGCTGTACGAGCGGGCTTCCCGGCGCATTCCCCAGCCGCCGGGAAAGGGCCGCCCGGCCGCGGCCCGCACCGCACTGCGCACGCTGGTCGCGACGATGCGCGACCGCGGGCTGACCCCGTGGGACCGGCTGGCCGCGACCGAGAACCCGGCCATCGCCGCGATCTTGCTCAGCTGGCCGCTGCGCGAGCTCACCAGCCGGTCGCGGCCGCTGATCGTGCAGGTGGACCGGGAGCGGGCGCTGTACGGCTCGTGGTACGAGTTCTTCCCGCGGTCCGAAGGGGTCCAGGTTGACCCAATGGGCCGCCGGGCGCCGGCCTCGGGCACGCTGCGCACCGCGGCCAAGCGGCTCGACGCCGTGGCCGGCATGGGCTTCGACGTGGTGTACCTGCCGCCGGTGCACCCGATCGGGACCACCTTCCGCAAGGGCCGGAACAACACGCTGACCCCGGCCGAGGGCGACCCGGGCTCGCCGTGGGCGATCGGCTCGCCGGACGGCGGGCACGACGCTATCCACCCCGACCTGGGCACGTTCGACGACTTCGACGCGTTCGTGACCAGGACCCGCGAGCTCGGCATGGAGGTGGCGCTCGACCTGGCCCTGAACGCCTCCCCTGACCACCCGTGGGTCAAGGAGCACCCGGAGTGGTTCACCACCCGGGCCGACGGGTCGATCGCGTACGCCGAGAACCCGCCCAAGAAGTACCAGGACATCTACAACTTCAACTTCGACAACGATCCCGAGGGCATCTTCGCGGCGTTCCTCGGCGTCGTCCGGCTGTGGATGGACCACGGGGTGCGGATCTTCCGGGTCGACAACCCGCACACCAAGCCGCTGAAGTTCTGGGAGCGGCTGCTCGCCGACGTCCGCGGCACCGACCCGGACGTGCTGTTCCTGGCCGAGGCGTTCACCCGGCCGGCCATGATGCGCACCCTCGCCAAGATCGGCTTCCACCAGTCCTACACGTACTTCACCTGGCGCAACACGGTCGAGGACCTGACCGCGTACATGCTCGAGCTTTCGGCTGAGACGGCCGCCTACATGCGGCCGAACTTCTTCACCAACACCCCGGACATCCTGAACGAGTACCTCCAGCACGGCGGGGAGCCCGCGTTCAAGATCCGGGCCGTGCTGGCCGCCATGCTGTCGCCGACCTGGGGTATCTACTCGGGGTACGAACTAGGCGAGAACGTGCCGATCCGGCCGGGCAGCGAGGAGTACATGGATTCGGAGAAGTACCAGTACCGCCCGCGCGACTGGGAGGCCGCCGCGCGGGACGGCCTGGGCATCTCCGGCTACATCACCGAACTGAACCGGATCAGGCGTAACCAC
>JAICWX010000132.1 GCA_025934635.1 Streptosporangiaceae bacterium
GTGGGCGGCCGCCATGGCGGGCCGCCAGGAGGATTGCCCGAGCCCGTCCGGCTGGCGCGGGATGCCGGCCGCGACCCGGGCCAGTTCGGCCGAGCGGGCCGCCGCGGCCTGCCCCGCCTGTGCCTGGCCCGCCTGTGCCTGGCCCGCCGATGCCGTTTCGTGCCAGTGCGCCTGGCGGTCAGCCGTCACCGGCACGGCCCTGGCCGCCTCACCCACGCCGACCGGGGCCGCGCCGGCGGGTGCTTCGCGAATTCGCGCCCGGGCCGCTCCGGAACGCACCGCGGGCGACCCCGCGCCCCGATGATTCCCGGCCGGCGTCCCGGGCCCGGGCGGTCCGACCAGCCAGGGTTCGGCCGCGCGAGCCGGGCCGGCGGGGGGAACCCCAGCCGGGGGCGGTGCTCCGGTCTCGCCGTCACGCGCCCTGTCCATGCCGCCGGGAGATTCCGGACCGGGGAAGCTCAGTGAACCAGGGCCCGGCCCGGGCGGTACGCTAGGGCCTCGGCGGCGGCCGCGGCGATGCCTGCCCTGGGTGCCGGAAACGGCCGGAGCCGGGCCGGCTGCGGGCTTGCGGGAGCGGGCGAGCCGACGGATGCGGTCGAACAGCGTTAGCCGCATGTACCGAACTCCTGCCCTGTTGCCCTCATGGCCAGCGTATGCCGAGTTCGCCCGTCCCGTCACCCGATGTACCTAATGGCTGGTGGCGGCCATGTGACGGAAAAAGTTGACTTATTACCACACCCCGCATATTCGGCGAACGTTAGGCTTCGGCCATGTTGCTGTCTGGTGCCCTGTTTGCCCTGTTCATGATGGGCTTCTGGCTCTACTGCCTGACAGACGCCATTTTGACGCCTGCCTCGGAGTGCCGGGGCCTGCCTAAGCCCGCGTGGATCGCCGTGATCGCCCTGACCTTCATCGGCGGGGCCATCGCCTGGCTCATCGCCCGGGAGCCGCTGCGCAGCACCTACGGATCGCCCGCGCCGGCGCCGCGCTGGGATCCGGACGCTCCCGGTGACGCCGAGGACCTCAACGACGGCTACTTTCGGAACGAGCGATGGACCGCCGCCGACGACGCCGTAGCACGTCACCCGGCGGGCCGCGGCCGCGCGGGCGGCGGCCGCGCGGGCGGCGCCAGCCCGGCCGTGGCCAAGGGCCCGGACGACGACCAGGAGTTCCTGCGCGCGCTGGGCCGCGCCATCCGCGGTAACCCGCAGCCGGGCGGAGAATTAAGCGCCGAAGCGGCCCAGCTTTAGCCGGCCACGCCGGAGTACGAGTGCAGGCCGGCGATGAACACCTGCACCACCATGATGTTGAAGATCAGGCTGGTGAAGCCGAGCAGCTGCACGTAGTGCGCGCGGCGGCCACGCCAGCCCGCGGTCGCCCGGGCGTGCAGGAACGCGGCGTAGAGCACCCAGGTGATGAAGGCCCAGGTCTCCACCGGGTCCCAGCCCCAGTACCGGCCCCAGGCCTGGTCGGCCCAGATCGCGCCCGCGATGACGCCGAACGTCCAGACCGGGAAGCCGAAGACGACGGTCCGGTAGGTCAGCCGGTCGATCTGCTCGATGCCCGGCAGCCTGCGGATGATCCCGTGGTTCGGCACGGCCCGGCCGGCCGCCACCCGCCTGGTGTAGCGGTCGATCCAGAGGTAGACAAAGCCGAGCACCGCGGCGACGAAGAAGATGCCGGTCGCCAGCGTCATCGCGGTGACGTGGATATCCAGCCAGTACGACTGCAGGGCGGGGACGAGGTCCCCGGGAGCGGTGTAGATCAGCGTCTCGGCCAGCCCCAGCGCGACCACGGTCGAGCCCATCACGAAGACGCCCAGCGTCCAGACCTGGTACCGGATCAGCACGTACAGGAAAAAGAGCACGGCCACGCAGGTCAGGGCGGTGACGAACTCGTACATGTTGCCCCAGGGCGCCCGGTGCACCGCCAGCCCGCGGGTGATCACCGTGGTGGTGTGCGCCGCGGCCCCGAGCGAGGCGAGCAGGACGGCTGTCATCACCCAGCGGCCGGCCGCCCGGATGGCGCGGAACGGCGGCACCGCGAGCTCGGGCATGGAGCCGGCCACATCCCCGCCGCCCCCGGTCGCCGCCGGGACTCCGGGACCTTCAGGAGCCTCGGGAGCCGCCGGGCCCGCGGCCGCGGACCCGGACCCCGCCCCCACGGTAGCGAGAGCGGCCTCGCGGTCCCGTGCCTCCTGCTGCCCTTGCGCCGCCGCCGCCCGGCGCGGCCGCCCGAAGGCGAAGTCGCCGGCGAACGCGAACACCGAGAGCGAGTAGATGATCAGCGTCGCGATCATGAAGGCGTTGCTGAGGTGGCCTAGGGCTACGTTGACGGGCATGGCCCCTCACTCTCCCTCTGGTTGGGATTGTACTGCTGGCTGAGGCTGGGCTGGCTCGCCGGGCGCGGCCTGCTCGTGCGCCGACTTGAGCTCGGCGGCCAGCGCCGCGAACTCGGCTTCGAAGCTGCCGCTGGCGTCGGTCCGGGCCAGGCCGCCGACCTGTACCGTCGTGCCGTTCTCACCGTCCCGGGCGCGCACGAAGACCCGCCGGCGGCGGATCATGAACGACAGCAGCAGGCCGCCCAGCGCGGCCATGCCGCAGATGAGGGCGGGCAGCTGGCCGGGATCGTGGGTGATGGCCAGGCTGACCCAGGGGACGTAGCCGGTGAACGTGACCGTGCCCCGGCCTCCCGGCAGCTTCAGCGACTGGCCGGGGGCCAGTGCCCGCGGGCTGGTCGTCAGCCGCTTCATCCCGGAAGTGTTCAGCTCGTAGACGGACTGCGCGGGGCCGGAGTCCTCGCCCAGGTTGCCGGCGTAGCCGATCAGGCTCACGACCGGGTTGTCGGCGGCCGGGAAGACCGATTCGAGCGTCCCGCCGATGTTCACCGCGGTCGGCACGAAGACGCCGGTGAAGCCGAGCTGGTCCGGCTGGGCGTCCGGCACCTTCACCACGCCCTCGGACAGGAAGTTCCCGGTCGCGCCCGCGACGAACGGCGTGGCCTGGTTGTACACCACCTGGCCGCGGGCATCGGTGACCTTGAACACGGGCGCGTACCCGTGCCCGATCAGGTACACCTTGGCCCCGTCGATCGACACCGGGCGGTTGACCGCCAGGTGGGCGGTGCGGGCCGGGCCGCCCGGCTGCCCGGTGTAGGTGACCCGGGCGTCGAACGCGGACGGCTGCCCGCGCTGCTGCCCCGAGCTGATGTAGCTGGCGGTGAACTGGTTCAGCGTCATCGTGAACCGGGCGAGGTCGGCGCCGGTGACGAACCGCCCCGGATGGAACTCGTCGAGCGCGCTGGTGGTGTCGGCGAACGTCTGGCCTTGCACCAGGAGCCGGTCGGCCTTGTAGCCGAACAGGCCGCCGAGCGCGACCGACACCAGCACGCCGAGCAGCGCGAGGTGGAAGAGCAGGTTGCCCGCTTCCCGCAGGTAGCCCTTCTCCGCCGATACCCAGTTCCCCGTCTCACCGGTCGCACGGGAGCCCTCGCCGGCGGCCGGACGGCGGAGCCGGAACCGGTGGCCGGCCAGGACCTTGGCCGCCACCTCGGCCGCGGCCGCCGGCGGCAGCGTCGTGACGTACTCGGCGGACCGGGGCAGCCGGGTCAGGTTGCGCGGGGCCCGCGGCGGAAGCGACCGCGTCGAGCCGGCCAGCCGGAAGGTCCGCGGCACCACGCAGCCGACCAGGGAGGCGAACAGCAGCAGGTAGATGGCGGCGAACCAGGGCGCGGCGAAGACGTTGAACAGCCCCAGGCGGTTCAGCCAGGGCGCCAGGTCCGGATGGGATACGTAGTACTGCTGCACGGCGGCCGGGTCGGCGCCCTGCTGCGGCAGGATCGACCCGGGAACGGTGCCCAGGGCCAGCAGGAACAGCAGGATCAGCGCGATCCGCATCGAGGTGAGCTGCCGCCATGTCCATTTCAGCCAGCCGGCGAGCCCGAACGCGCCGCCGCCAGGAGACCCGGGGCCGGGGCGCGGCGGGTCATCCCGTTCGGCGGCTGGGTCGAAGGGATCGGATTCCGGTGCGCGGACGTCGGTCATGGGCTCACCCGCCCTTCGTGGTGACCTTGGCCAGGATCGCGGTCAGGTCCGAATAAGTGACGGTACCGAAGACCGCGCCCGCGATATGCCCGGTCCGGTCGATTACCAGCGTGGTCGGGGTCCCGGCGATCGGCACGACGTCGCTGAAGTCCGCGGTGATCACCGAGCCCGCGTCGCCGACGCTCGGGTAGCCGACGTGGAAATTGGTCACGAACGCCTGGGCGCCGGCCGTCGTGTCGCGCACGTCCACGCCGAGAAACGACACCCCCGCGGGCCGGTACTTCTCGGCCACCGCGGCCAGCGTCACGGCCTCCTCACGGCACGGCACGCACCACGATCCCCAGAAGTTGAGTACCACCACGTGGCCCCGGTAGGACGAGAGGCTCAGCCGGGAGCCGGTCAGCGTGGTCCCGGTGAATCCCGGGGCCACCGGGCGGTGTCCGGCCGTGTAGAGCACCGCGCTGGTGTTGCCGTCCACGGTGGTTGTGTCACCGCTACCGCCGCCTCCTGGCCAGGCGGTTATCAGCAGCACGATCAGGAGCACCCCGGCGAGCACAGCCGCCGCCAGCACGGCCGTGCGGCGCCTGGTTCTGACGGGCCGGGCTCTCAGCACAGGTGGACCCTTGCGATCTCCTACAGGGGGTAGTACTTCACTATTGTGCCGCATCGCCCTGGGTAACCTGCCCCCGGGCCGGCACGGTGTAGTGAACCCCGGTGAGCCGGTCGCCCGAATAGGTGAAGCTGGTGACGCTGCCCAGGGCGCATTCCCGGCTGGTCGGGTTGTGCCACAGCCGCTTGCTCTCGGCCATCCGGCGGGTCACCCAGATGGGCAGCTGGTGGCTGACGCACACCGCCTCCTGGCCGCCGGCGGCGACCCGGGCCGTCTCCATCATGGCGAACATCCTGGTCGTGACGGTGCGATACGGCTCCCCCCAGGACGGCCGGAACGGGTTGATCAGGTACGGCCAGTGGGCCGGGCGGCGCAGCGACCCGTCGCCCACGCCGAACTTCATGCCCTCGAAGTGATTCCACGACTCGACCAGCCGGTCATCGGTCACGATGTCGAGTCCGAGCCGTTCGGCTACCGGGCGCGCGGTCTCCTGGGCTCGCTCGAGCGGCGAGCAGAACAGGGCCGCGACCGGTCGTCCGGCGAAGAAGTCCGCGGCGGCGCTGGCCATCGCGCGGCCGTTCGCGGACAGGTGGTATCCAGGCAGGCGGCCGTAGATGATCCCGGCCGGGTTCTCCACCTCGCCGTGCCTGAGCAGGTGGACGATGGTTTCGTCGGACATAGCCCGGCCAGCTTACCTAGTCCCGCTCAGCCCGTGCCCTCGGTCCGGCGCGCTAGGCGTTCAGGACGGCGGCGGCGGCGCTGGCGGCGCCGGGGAGGGCGTCGGCGATGCGGTTGAGGGCGGCGTCGTCGTGGGCGGCGGAAAGGAACCACGCCTCGTAGGACGACGGCGGCAGGTACACGCCGCCGTTGAGCATGGCGTGGAAGAACGCGGCGTAGGCCGCGGCCGACTGGTCCTTCGCGTCGGCGAACGACCGCACCGGCGCCGTCCGGCCGAGGAACACCGAGAACAGGCTGCCCGCCTCGGACAGCCAGAACGGCACCCCGGCCGCCGTCAGCGCCGCCGAGGCGAGCTTCGCCACCGCCGACGCCGCGGAATCCACCCGCGCGTAGACCTCGGCGGTGCACGACCGAAGGGTAGCCAGCCCGGCCGCCACCGCCAGCGGGTTCCCGGACAGCGTGCCGGCCTGGTAAACCGGCCCGGACGGCGCCAGCCGGGACATGATCTCCGCCCGCCCGCCGAAGGCCGCGCAGGGCAGCCCGCCCCCCATCACCTTGCCGAACGTCACCAGGTCACCGGCGACGCCGTCGACACCGAACCAGCCCGAAGAGGTGACCCGGAACCCGGTCAGCACCTCGTCCATGATCAGCAGGGCGCCGGACGACCGGCACAGCGAGGCGAGCAGCTCGTTGAACCCGGCCGCGGGCGGCACGATGCCCATGTTGGCCGGGCACGCCTCGGTGATGACGCACGCGATCGACGAACCACGAGAAGCGAACAACGACGAGACGGCGTCAGCATCGTTGTAGGGCAGCACGACGGTGTCCCCGGCCGCGGCCCCGGTCACCCCGGGCGAGTCGGGCAGCCCGAACGTGGCCACGCCGGAGCCGGCCGACGCCAGCAGCGCGTCGACGTGCCCGTGGTAGCACCCGGCGAACTTGACCACCAGGGGACGCCCGGTGAATCCGCGGGCCAGCCGCACCGCCGACATCGTCGCCTCGGTACCGGAGTTGACCAGCCGGACCTGCTCCACCGGGGCGCGCGCCACGATCTCCTCGGCCAGTTCCACCTCACCCGGCGTGGCCGTGCCGAACGAGGTGCCGTTGGCGACCGCACCAGAAATCGCCGCCACCACCGCCGGGTGGGCGTGCCCGAGGATCATCGGGCCCCACGAGCAGACCAGGTCGACGTACTCGTGCCCGTCCGCGTCGGTCAGGTACGGCCCGGAACCCCGGACCATGAACCGGGGCGTGCCGCCCACCGAGCCGAACGCCCGGACCGGCGAGTTCACCCCACCGGGAGTCACCAGACCGGCGCGGGCAAAGAGAGCTTCACTGCGGGGGGTCAGCGGGGTCGTCCCCCCCGGGCTAACAGAGCGACTAGTCACCCGGCAACGCTACGCCTCGCAGGCATCGACCAGGTACTCGAGCAGCCGCACCGCGTCCGGCAGCGGGTACTCGTGCGGCGAGCGGAGCCAGCGCGCCTCCTGGCCGTCCGCCAGGCAGGACGGCGGGGCCAGCACGTAGCTGTCGCGGCAGTGCCAGCGCAGGCCGGTCACGACGCTCTCCGGCTCGGAGTCGAGCCCGCAGGACCACCATTCGTCCTCGTCCGCGGGCGACCGGGTCATCACGAAGAACAGCATCCGCTCCTGGCCGAGCACGGCGGCCGGCCCGACGGCCACGCCGGCCGCCTCCAGCTGCCCGAGCGCGGCGGCGCCGGCCGCCACCGGGACGTCGAGCACATCAAAAACCCGGCCGGTGACGAGAATGACATTCGCCTCCGGCCGGGCTTCCCACCAGGTCTGTATCACGTTCAGGTCGACGGTCGCCTGCATCTGCCAGGCGGGCGAGACCGGATGCGCGCCCGGGGCCGGGCATCCCACCCGGTCGCACGAGCAGGCGCGGCCCCGTTCCATCTTGGCGCGCGTGCCGCGGTAGGTATGCGCGCCGAGGCACACCGGCCAGCCCATGGACGCGTACCCGGCCGCCACGGCGCCGGGCGGCTGCTGACGCTCCGCCGCCCGGCCGCGGGACTTCGGTCCCCGGCGCCGTACCACGTCGGCCATAGACCCCTGCCACTCCTGTTTACAGACGCTGCCATCGACAGGCGCACGGCCATGCTGCCCGTAGGCGCTCATCCCGCGCGCGAGATAAAACCAGATACCGAACGAGGTCGGTTTTCACGGGGTGAATACCCCTGTTACCTATCGTAGGGCACGAAGCACAGCCCGTTCGGGTCAATGCCCCAGCTAAGCCGCCCCGGACGGTCACAGTTTGCACACCAGAATCATCTACCTCAGTAGGCGGGCTACCTCGGCCGCCCAGTAGGTCAGGATCACGCTCGCGCCCGCCCGGCGGATCGCAGTGAGCGTCTCCATAATGATCCGCTCCCGGTCCAGCCAGCCGTTGGCCGCCGCCGCCTCGACCATCGCGAATTCCCCGCTGACCTGGTAGGCCGCCACCGGCACGGTCACCGCGTCGGCCACCCGCCTGATGACGTCCAGGTAGGCCAGGGCCGGCTTGATCATCACCATGTCGGCGCCCTCGGCCAGGTCCAGCGCCACCTCGCGGAGCGCCTCGACCGCGTTGGCCGGATCCTGCTGGTGGCTGGCCCGGTCGCCGAACGCCGGCGCGCCCTCCGCGGCCTCGCGGAACGGGCCGTAGAAGCCGGAGGCGTACTTGGCCGAGTAGGCGCAGATCCCGGTCTCGCCGTGTCCCGCCGCGTCCAGCGCCGCCCTGATCGCCGCCACCTGGCCGTCCATCATGCCGCTGGGCGCGACCATATGCGCCCCGGCCTCGACCTGGGCCACCGCGATCGAGGCGTACCGCTCGACGGTGGCGTCGTTGATGACGTAGCCGTCGTCGGCCAGCACACCGCAGTGGCCGTGGTCGGTGTACTCGCACAAGCACAGGTCGGCCATGATGACGCAGGCCTCGCCGAGCTCTTCCCGCAGGTCGGACAAGGCAAGCTGGGAGATGCCGGCCGCGTCGTCGGCGGCCGAGCCGCGGCCGTCCTTGACCGCGGGGATGCCGAACACGATAAACCCGCCGACGCCGGCCGCCGCCGCCTCCGCGGCCGCCTTGCGCAGGCTGTCCCGGGTGTGCTGGACGACACCCGGCATCGAGCTGATCGGCTGCGGCTCGCGCAGGCCCTGCTTGATGAACACCGGCAGCACCAGCTCGCGCGGGCGCAGCGAGGTCTCCGCCACCATGGCGCGCAGGGCGGGCGTCCGCCGCAGCCGCCGGGGACGGGCGATGGGAAACTCCGCGCTCACTGGGTGACCCTTCTACCGAAGGCGACGGCGCGCGCCGCGGCGGCGCTCGCTCGGCCGCCTGACTGGTTCTCCGGCCTGTACCGCCGCGTCGCGGAGGCTGGCCCCGTACTCGGCCATCGCGTCGACCAGCGCCGCCATCGACGGCTTGGGCGCGGTGACGTCCACCCGCAGCCCGAACTCGGCCGCCGTCTTGGCGGTCTGCGGGCCGATGACCCCGATGGCCGTGACCGCGTGCGGCTTGCCCGCGATGCCGACCAGGTTCCGTACCGTCGAGGACGAGGTGAACAGCACGGCATCGAAGCCGCCGCCCTTGATGGCCTCGCGGATCGGCGCGGGCGGCGGGGCGGCCCGGACCGTACGGTAGGCGGTGACGTCCTCGGCTTCCCAGCCGAGTTCGATCAGGGCGGCCAGCAGCGTCTCGGTCGCGATGTCGGCCCGCGGCAGCAGCACCCGGTTGATCGGGTCGAGCAGGTCGTCGTACGGCGGCCAGGCCGCGGCCAGGCCCTCGGCCGACTGGTCCCCGTCGGGCACCAGGTCCGGCCGGATGCCGAAGTCGAGCAGCGCGGCCGAGGTCTGCTCGCCGACGGCGGCGATCTTCACGCCGGCGAACGCCCGGGCGTCCAGGCCGTACTCCTCGAACCGCTCCCGCACCGCCTTGACCGCGTTGGCCGAGGTGAACGCCACCCACTGGTAGCGCCCGGTGACCAGTCCCTTGACCGCCCGCTCCATCTGCTGCGGCGTCCGCGGCGGCTCGACCGCGATGGTCGGCACCTCTTCCGGCACGGCGCCGTACTCCCGGAGCCGCTGCGACACCACGGCGGCCTGCTCCTTGGTCCGCGGCACCAGCACCCGCCAGCCGAACAGCGGCTTGGTCTCGAACCACGACAGCTTGTCCCGGGCCGCCACCGCCTCACCGACCACGGCGACGGCCGGCCCCCTGGTATTGGCCAGCGTCACCCCGGCCGCCTTGAGGTCGGGCCCGATCCGGCCCAGGGTGGAGACCACGGTCTGCTGGGCGCTGGTCGTGCCGTCCCAGGTGACCGCGAACTTGGCCGTGTCCGGCCAGCCCGCCCCGATCAGCATCTTGCCGAGGTCGGCCGGGGCCCCCTCCGCGCCCAGCACGACCAGCGTGCCCGGGCTGTACGCCAGCTGGCTGGCCTCGGCCGCGTGGATGACGCGGAGCTCGCCCTGGCCCTCGCCGGCCAGCGCGATACCCGCGTAAGCCGGGACCGCGGTGGCGGCCGGCACGCCGGGCACGATCTCGAACCTGACCCCGGCCTTGACGCAGGCCGCGGCGTCGGCGGCCGCGGCCGCCAGCAGCGGGTCGCCGGGAAACAGGCGCACCGCGAGCTGCCCGTCCTTGGCCGCCTGCACCAGCGCGCGGGTGGCGGCCGCACCGTCCCCGGAGTCGGCCAGGGTGGCGTCCGGGCTCATGTGACGCCGCGCCACCGCGGCCAGGCTTGCCCCGGCCACGACCAGGCCGGCCTGGCCGAGCAGCTCGGCTGCCCGCACGGTCAGCAGTCCCTCGTCGCCCGGCCCGGCCCCGGCCAGCGCGACCCACCCATGTTCCTGACTTGCGCTCACTGCACATCCCTGCTGTTCCTGCTGCTCGACGGTGCCTGCGGCACGTTGATGAGATCTGAAGCCCCGGACCGCAGCAGCTCCGCCGCGAGGTCGCGGCCGAGCTGCCAGCCGTCGGCCGCGGGCGCGGTACCGTGCGCGCGCAGCACCCGGCTCCCGTCGGGACTGATGACGGCCGCCTGCATCAGGAGGTGCCCCGTACCGACCGCATACGCCCCGATGGGAGCGCTGCAGCCGGCCTCGAGCGCCTCGAGCAGGCTGCGCTCGGCGGTCGTCTCGGCCACGCTGGCCGGATCGGTCACCGTCTCGAGCAGGGCCGCCAGCTCGGGCTCGCCGTCCCGGCACTCGACCGCGAGGGCGCCCTGGCCGGGGGCCGGGAGCATCTCGTCCGCCTCGAATACCTGGGTGATCGCGTTGAGGAGGCCGATCCTGGCCAGGCCGGCGTAGGCCAGCACGACCGCGTCGAGCTCGCCGTCGGTCACCTTGCCCAGCCGGGTGCCCGCGTTGCCGCGGATCGGCACGCAGCGCAGGTCGCTACGGAGAGCGAGCAGCTGGGAGGCCCGCCGAGGTGAGCCGGTGCCGACGCTGGCACCGGGCGGCAGGTCGGCCAGCTTGGCGCCGTCCCGCGCGATCAGGGCGTCCCGCGGGTCGTCCCGGGACGGCACCGCGGCTAGCCTGATGCCGGCCGCCGGGCCGCTCGGCAGGTCCTTCAGCGAATGCACGGCCAGGTCGACCTCGCCGCGCAGCAGCGCCTCGCGCAGCGCGCTGACGAACACGCCGGTGCCGCCGATCTGGGTCAGCTGGGCCCGGTTCACGTCCCCGATCGTGGTCACCCCGACCAGCTCGACCGGGCGGCCGGTCCGCTCGGTGATGAGCCCGGCCACCTGGCCGGACTGCGCCATGGCCATCGGGCTCCGGCGCGTGCCCAGCCGTAGCGGCACCCCGGGCCGCAGCGTCACCGCGTTCACCGTGAACCCTCCTGCTCCGGGGCGGCGCGGGTAACCGCCTCGACTGCGCGTGGGTCGAGATCGAAGAGAACACGCAGCGCCGCCGCGTATTCCTCGCCCCCCGGCGAGCCCGCTAGTTCCTTGACCCGTACGGTCGGCGCGTGCAAGAGCTTGTCTACCACCCGCCGCACCGTCTGGCCTATTTCATCGAGCGCATGACCGCTCAGGCCGTCGGCGCTCAGCCGCCCCGCCAGCCGGGCCAGCTCGGCGTCCACCACCTTGGCCGCCTTGGCCCGCAGGGCGACCACCGTCGGGGCGACCCGGGCCGCGTCCATGGCGGACTGGTACGCGGCGAGCTCGGCCTCGAGGATGGCCCGGACGGCCGCGACGTCGTCACCGGCGATCGCGCTGGCGTGCTCGCGGAGCTGGTCCATGCCGATGAGCACCGCGCCGGGCAGGTCCGCCACGGCCGGCTCCACGTCCCGCGGCATGGCCAGGTCCATGATCAACAGCGGGCTCACCGGAGTCGCCGGGCTCGCCGGGGCGGAGGCGGCCCGGGCCGCGAGGGCGGCGGACGCGACCTCCACCGTGATGACCGGCCCGGCCGCGCCGGTGCAGGAGATCACGACGTCGGCCGCGGCCAGGGCGGCGGGCAAATCGGCCAGCCCGCTGATCGTGGTGGTGGCGGTGCCGACGCTCGCGGCCACCCGTTCGGCATGTTCTTTGGTCCGGTTGGCTACGGCGATGCTGGCCGCGCCGCTGCGGGCGGCCGTCGCCGCCGCGAGGGCACTCATCGAGCCGGCCCCGACGATGAGCACCCGCCGCCCGGCCAGCGCATCGGTGCCTGCCTGCCCGGGGCCTGCCTGCCCGGGGCCTGCCTGCCCGGGGCCTGACTGGCCGGCCGCGAGCTCGACCGCGGCGCTCAGCAGGCTGAGGCCGGCCCGGCCGATCGCGGTCTCGGCCCGGGCCCGCTTGCCGGTGCGCAGCGCGAGCCGCCCGAGCTCGCCGAGCACCCGCCCGGCGGTGCCGTGCTCCGATGCCAGCCTGACGGCCGAGCGCACCTGGCCGAGGATCTGGTCCTCCCCGACCACCATCGAGTCGAGGCCGGCCGCCACCGTGAGCAGATGGCTGACCGCCTGGTCCTCGTAGTGCACGTACAGGTACGGGGTGAGCTCGGTCGGCGGCATCCCGCCGTGCCGGGCGAGCAGTTCGCAGATGGCCGTGACGCCGCCGTGGAAGCGGTCCACGTCGGCGTACACCTCGACCCGGTTGCAGGTGGAGACGACGAAGGCCTCGGCCACGGGCTCGGCCTGCACCAGGTCGCGCAGCAGCTTGGTGAGCGTGTCGCCGCTCACCGCGGCCCGCTCCAAGGTCGCCACCGGGGCGCTCTTGTGGCTGAGGCCGACCACCAGCACACTCACCTGTTCACCACCTAGCCCTGGGCCGCGATGGCCGTGGGGGCTGATCGCTCGCCGGCGGCCCCGGTGCTGCCGCCGCGGCGGCGCGCGTGGAAGGCGAGGATCTGCAGCTCGATCGACAGGTCGACCTTCCGCACGTCTACCCCTTCCGGCACGCTCAGCACGAGCGGAGCGAAGTTGAGGATGCTCGTGACGCCAGCCGAGACGAGCCGGTCGCAGACGGCCTGCGCGGTGCCGGCCGGAGTAGCGATCACGCCGATGGCAACCTTGTGCGTGGTCACTACGGCTTCCAGTTCGTCGACAGACCGGACGGTCAGCTTCGCGATCCTGCTTCCCACGATAGCCGGGTCGCTGTCCAGCATGGCGGCGATCGTGAAGCCGCGGGAGACGAAACCGCCGTAGTTGGCCAGCGCGCGGCCGAGGTTCCCGGCGCCCACGATGACCACCGGCCAGTCCTGGGTCAGGCCCAGCGTCCGGGAAACCTGGTAGACGAGGTAGTCGACGTCGTAGCCGACGCCCCTGATCCCGTACGAGCCGAGGTGGGACAGGTCCTTGCGCAGCTTGGCCGAGTTCACCCCCGCCGCCGCGGCGAGTTCCTCGCTGGCCACGGTGCTGATCCCGCGCTCGGCCAGGCCGTAGAGCGCGCGCAGGTAGACGGGCAGCCGGGCCACCGTGGCCTCGGGTATCCCGTCGGCCTGGGCCTCCGTACCCTCGGCCGGGCCGGCCCGGAACTGGTCAGCCCGGAACGGGCCGTCACCGGCCGCCCGGCCGTTAGCCTCAGACGGCATAGCGTTACTGTGCATCGCGGCAGCGCTCCTGGGGTTGGGCTCTCGGTTTCGGGAACAGGCGGCGGTAAGAGCCCGCGTCAGCCGACGTCGTTTCCACGGTACGCCTTTGTGCATCGATTCACAAAGTGACGTAAGCGACGCTCGTCGTCGTGTGAGGCGCTGCCCGCTCGCTTGCGTCCCTGGTCAGGCGGTCCAGGGCGGTTACCGGGAGCCGGGCCCGACGGCCGGCGGCTGTCCCAGCGGCTGACCCGGCGGCCCGGTGAGCGCGGCCCGGAGGCGGGCCTCGCTCACCCGCCAGAAGTCGATCTGCACCCCGTCGACCAAGGTCACCGGGATTTTGTCCCAGTACTCCTGCATGTCCGCGGCGGACGCGGTGATGTCCCGTTCCTCCCAGCCGACGCCGAGTTCGCCCGCGACCCGCTCGATCACCGCCCGCGCGTCGTCGCACAGGTGGCAGCCCGGCCGCCCCAGCAATGTGATCCGCGGCACGTTAGCCACCGCCGTAGCGCCGGTCCGCTGACGGCACCTGCCGCGGATCCTGCCCGGGCCGCTGATCTGGCCCCGGCCGCTGGTCCGGTGCCGGCCGCTGGTCCGGCCCCGGTCGCTGATCCGGCCGTGGGCCCGGCCGGCGCTGGTCGTAGCGCTCCTGTTCGTACTGCTCCTGACGGTAACGCTCCTGGTCATAACCGTGCCGGTCGTAGCGCTCCGGCTCCGGGCGGGGCGGTTCGGAGCGGGGTGCCTCGGGGCGGAGCTGGTCGGGGCGGGGCGGCTGCGGCCGGGCCGGGGGCCGGGGCTGCGGCCGCGGCGGCCCCGGGGGCCGCGGCGGCGCGCCAGCCTGCTGCGGGGCGGGCAGCGGCGCGACCTTGGCGTACTTGAGCCGCAGTTCGATGACGTTGGTCGCCAGCACGAGCGACCGGCGCCCGGCCACGAAGCGCTGCATGTACGGCTGGCTCTCGTGCGCGTCGAACGCGGCCCGGTCCCGGTAGACCTCGTAGAAGATCCGTTGCAGCGGGGCGTTCGGCACGAGGTGGATGACGTACACCAGGGTGTCCGGCTCGCCCGCGCTGACGAGCTCAGCCGCTTCCTCGGCCAGCCGGTCGAATTCGGCGGCCCGGTCGTCGAGCAGGGTGAAGATCTGGATCCGGCCGTAAGGCCGCCCCGCCGATGGCGGCTGTCCCCCCGGCTGTCCCGCTGGCTGCGCTGGCGGCTGTGGCTGTGGCCGGCCGGGCCGCTGGCCGTACGTCGCGTACTGGCTCGCGGGCGGGCCCTCGGCCGGCCGGTACGCGTCGCCGGGCCGGAAGTCGTCGTCGGGCCGGTACCGGCCGCCCCCATCATGCACGCCGTCTAGCCTCTCATCTCGCTCGCCTCGACGGGGCGCATCGCGGATCCTGCGGGCACCGAACCAGACCAGCACCGCCGCCATCGTGCTGAGCAGCGGGTACGCCGCCCGGGCCGGGAATCCGATGCGCATCCCGGCCGTCATGAGCACGGCGAGCCCGGGCGGGACGGCCGCCGCCAGCGGCGGCCGCAGGCCGCGCCCGGCCAGGGCCAGGCTCACGCACGCCAGCGCGGCCAGTACCGCCACGGCCTGCCCCGCGTTGAGGGCCGACCGCGCGATCAGCTGGAAGTGGACGGCGGTGAGCGGCCACGCCCGGCCGAACGGCTGCCCGCTGAGCGGATCAGCCGCCAGGATCACCGAGGTCACTACGGCCACCGCGGCAGCTATCAGCCGCCCGCCGAACCGTACCGCGTCGTTCCGGATCGCCAGCTCGACCAGGCCCCAGGCCAGCGCCAGCGGCACCAGCAAGAGCGCGGTGAGCTGGACCGCCCGGAACCTGATCGGGTCGAAGCCGCTGGCGAAGCCCAGGCTCTGCACCGCCAGCGCGATGGTCAGCCCCAGCGTCGCGGCCGTCCAGGCGATCAGGTGAGTCCGCGGCTGCCGGACGCACTGTCCGGCGAGCATGCCGGACGCCACTGCCGCGACCAGCACGCCCGCGAACCCAACCAGGACAGGAACTGACATTGACCCCTATGCTGCCCGAAGCCTGGCGAGGCCGGGAGCGGCACAAGGGAGTCGTTACTTCTTGTTCCTGCGCTGGATGCGGGTCTTCTTGAGCAGCTTGCGGTGCTTCTTCTTGGCCATGCGCTTGCGGCGCTTCTTGATGACTGAGCCCATAGGACCACCTCTTCTTAGGCACTGCGGATGACGCACTGCGGATGACGGGTACGCCAACACGCTCGCCCGGTGGGGGCGGCTGGACACACACCCAACGTAAGAGGTTACCCCTGATACGGCGTGCTAGGGCAGCCGATCCCGGCCATGCGCCGAACCCCAGGCCAGCCGGGACCCGCGGGAGGGAACGCCCTGCGGGCGGCCAGGCCGCGCGGCGGTGCTTCCCGCCGCGCGCCCCCGCATGCCAGCCGGATTCCCGCGGACGGGAATCCGGCTTGGGTGGAGCGGTCCGAGTCCAGGAGCGGCTCAGCCCGTACCGACGAATGCGGCCCGCAGGTACTGGTTGACGGCTGCTTCCGGTACCCGGAAGGAGCGTCCTACGCGGATCGCTTCGAGCTCGCCGGAGTGCACCAGTCGATACACGGTCATCTTCGACACGCGCATGATCAAGGCCACTTCGGCAACCGTGAGAAACCTAACGTCACTAAGGGGGGTTTCGCTTGCCATCGAACTTGCCTCTTCCGTACGAAGCCGAGCACTTGACGGGATTCGGCGCACCAGTCACGTACGTCTCCAGAGTAAGTCCCGCACAGAAAAGAGCAACCCCGTCCATAGCTTCATTGTTGTTACTGTTTGGACGCAATCATCAGGAGGCGACCCCCGGGAAAGCCTCGTTCGCCACTCTGAGCTGCATCTTTCCAGTACGTCTTTCGGCTGTTATCAGTTGACATCTGTCACCCCAGAACAGCATTGCGTGAAAAAAACTGTTCCCGTGACCCGCGTGCACTTGCATTTGCACAACTATCAGAACGGTGCAGACAGCCCGTGCCAGGCAAATACGGCACGGCATGTGTTCATGATCGTGGCGTCCACGCGATCGGCGGGATCGATGCCCGCGGAGACCGCAATGAACTCAGCCGATGCGCCATCGGTCATCCGTTCGGGCGCGTATTCACCAGTCCGTTCGGCCGCGAACGAACGCCAGCCGGCCGGCACCGGCAGCGCCGGGTCGACGGGGTCGCCCGAGGCCACCGCGAGCAGGTGCGTCCATGTCCTCGGCACCACCTGCACGAGCTCGTAGCCGCCGCCCCCGGTGAGCAGCCACCGTCCGCCGGCCACCTCGTGGGCCAGGTCGTGCATCATGAGCTCGGTGCGCCGCTGCCCGTCCACGCTGAGCGACAGGTTGGCCAGCGGATCGAGCCGGTGGCTGTCGCAGCCGTGCTGGCTGACCAGCACCTCCGGCGCGAATGCGCGCAGCAGCGGCGGGACCACCGCGTCGAACGCACGGAGCCAGCCCGCGTCGCCGGTGCCCGCGGGCAGCGGCACGTTGACGGCGTAGCCCCGGCCGTCCTCGGCCCCGATCTCCGTCGCCAGCCCGGTGCCGGGGAACAGCGTCGCCGGGTGCTCGTGCAGGCTGATCGTCAGCACCCGGGGATCGTCGTAGAAGGCCGCCTGCACCCCGTCGCCGTGATGCACGTCGACGTCAACGTAGGCGATCCGCTCGGCCCCCTGGGCCAGCATCCACTTGATCGCGATGGCCGGGTCGTTGTAGACGCAGAAGCCGCTGGCCGACCGGCGCATGGCGTGGTGCAGGCCGCCGGCGATGTTCACCCCGTGCCCGGTCTCGCCCCGCCAGACCGCACGGGCGGCGGCCAGGGTGGCCCCGGCCACCAGCGCGGACGCCTCGTGCATGCCCGCGAAGACGGGATTGTCGGTGGTGCCGAGCCCGTACCGGCCGTTCGGCCGGCCGTCCAGGCCCGCCGCCCGGACCGCGTCGATGTAGGCGGCGTCGTGCACCAGCTCGAGCTCGGCCTGCTCGGCCGGGGCCGGCGTCACCATCGTCACGTCCGGCCTGCTCAGCACGCCGAGCTCGCGGGCCAGCGCCATGGTCAGCTCGACCCGCACCGGCGCCAGCGGATGCCCGGGACCGAAGTCGTACCCGGTCAGCCGCTCGTCCCAGGCCAGCGTGAGCGGGCAGGCCACTAGCCGGCCCCCACTAGTAGGCCCTCCATAGCCGGCCCTCCTTTAGTCGGCGCCGAGTTCGCGGCCGCGGTCGCGGGCCGCCTCGATCGCGGCCAGGAACGCGGCCCGGACCCCGTGCCGCTCCAGCTCCCTGATGGCCGAGATCGTGGTCCCGCCGGGCGAGGTGACCGCCTCGCGCAGGATGACCGGGTGCTCGCCGGACTCGCGCAGCATGGTGGCCGCGCCGTAGACCGCCTGGGTGATCATTTCCAGCGCGGCGCCGCGGGCCATGCCGAGCAGGATGCCCGCGTCCACCATCGACTCGACCAGGTAGTAGACGTAGGCCGGGCCGCTGCCGGACAGCGCGGTCGCGGCGTCCTGCTGCGACTCGGGAATCCGCAGCACCTTGCCGACCGGCCGGAGCAGCTCCTCCGCCCGGCGCAGGTGCTCCTCACCCGCCCCGGACCCGGCCGAGATCACGCTCATCGCCTCGTCGACCAGCACCGGCGTGTTCGACATGACCCGGACGACCGGGTTACCCGGGTTACCCGGATCGCCGGGATTGCCGGGACCGCCGGGTCGCAGCCGCCGGGCGATGAACGCCGTGGTGATCCCGGCCGCGACCGAGATCACCAGGGTGTCCGGGGCCACCACCGGCGCTATCTCGTCGAGCAGCCTGCCCATGTCCTGCGGCTTGACCGCCAGGACCAGGGTGTCCGCCAGTTTGGCGGCCGAGGTGGCGTCCGTCACGCCGATCCCGTAGCGGTCCCGCAGCTCGGCCGCCCGTTCCTCGCGCCGCACCGCGGCCACCACGGCGGACGGGGACCGGCCCGCCCGCAGCAGGCCGGAGAGCAGGGCCTCGCCCATCTTGCCGGTGCCCAGGATCGCGATCATGGTGTTTCCCATTCGCGGGGTTACCTTTCGGGCCGGAGCGAGCGGAGGAAGAAGGCCAGGTTGGCGGGCCGCTCAGCCAGCCTGCGGACCAGGTAGGCGTACCAGTCACCGCCGTACGGGACGTAGACGCGCATGCGCGCGCCCATGTCGGCCAGCCGCCGCTGCTCGGCCGGGCGGATGCCGTAGAGCATCTGGTACTCGAAGCTGTCCGGGGCGCGGCCGGTCAGCAGGGCCAGCGACGTGGTGATGTCGACCAGCCGCGGGTCGTGGGTGGCCAGCATCGGGTAACCAGGGCCGTTCATCAGCGCCCGCAGGCAGCGCGCGTACGACGAGTCCACCTCGCGGCGGCTGGTGAAGGCGACGGTGTCCGGCTCGTCGTAGGCGCCCTTGCACAGCCTGACCCTGGTCCCGTAGGCGGCCAGCGCGCGGCAATCCGCCTCGCTGCGCCGCAGGCAGGCCTGGATGACGCAGCCGAGATCGCCGTACTCGCCGCGGAGCTGGGCCGCGATCCGCAGCGTCGGCTCGATCGCGGCGAACTCCTCGGCGTCCAGGGTCACCGTGGTGCCCGCTTCGCGCGCCGCGGCGCAGATCCGGCTGATGTTCTCCGTCGCGGTCCTGACCCCCAGGAAGAGCCCGACCGCGGTCGGCTTCACCGAGACCTCCGCGGTCCCGCCGCCGGTCAGCCCCTCCGCGCCGAGCTTGCCGACCAGCTGGATGTACTCGTCGGTGGCCGCCGCGGCCTGCGCCGGGTCCTTGGTGTCCTCACCCAGGTAGTCCAGGGTGACCAGCAGCCCGGCCGCCCGCAGCTTGCGGGTCACCCGGACCGCGTCGTCGGCGGTCTCGCCCGCCACGTACCGGTCGACGATGGCGCGCGTCTGCGGCGCGGTCGTGATGAGCTCGCGCAGCCGGGTACTGGCTGACGCCGCAAGCAGGGCTCTGCGCAGCAAGGCGGGCTGACCTCCGTCTTTCGGGGCGTCCAGGGGTTTCTCAGACTATCTGGCGGCGGCGCAGCGTCACCTTCACGTTCGCGCCGGCGTCCGGCGGCACGATGACCTCCTGCGCCGCGGCGATGCCCCCGGCCAGCAGCGGCGCGTCCACCGGTACGTTCCGCTTGACCTGGGCCAGCCCGATCGGGCCGAGCTCGTAGTGCCGGGCGGCCGAACCGGTGAAGCCGACCGTGGCCCGCTGCCCTTCACCGTCACCCGTGGTCTCGACCGGGTCGCCGTGCTCGGGGAGCCGGTCCACGCTGCCGTCCAGGTGCAGGAAGACCAGCCGCCGGGGCGGGTGGCCGAGGTTGTGCACCCGGGCCACCGTCTCCTGGCCCCGGTAGCAGCCCTTGTTCAGGTGCACGGCGGTGTCGATCCAGCCCACCTCGTGCGGGATCGTCCGGTGATCGGTGTCCAGGCCGAGCCGGGGCACGTGCGCGGCGATCCGGAGCGCCTCGAACGCCCACATCCCGGCCGCGGCAGCCCCCCGCCGCACCAGCTCACCGGCCAGTTCGGCCAGCAGGTCCCGGGCCACCACCAGATCAATGACCCCGAACGAGTCCGGTTCCACCCTCGCCGTCACCCCGTCGAGCCCCACGGTCAGGTCGTCACCGCGCGGACCCAGCACCGTGAGCACCGCGTAGTCCGCGCTGACGTCGGCCACCTCGACCCGCATCATGAACCGCATGGACTCGAGGAACTCCGTGAGCGACGGCGCCGTGCCCGGCTCGACGTGCAGCCACGTCGTGGTGCCGTCGTCGGTCAGCGTCAGGTGGTGTTCCACGTGCCCGTTCGGGCTGAGGACGAGAGCCTGGGCGGTATTGCCCGGCGCCAGCCCCGTCAGGTGCTGCGTGGTGAGGCTGTGCAGCCAGGTCAGCCGGTCCGCGCCGGTGATCCGCAGCACGCCCCGGTTGGACCGGTCCACGATCGCGGCGGCGCTCTCGGCCGTGCGCTGCTCGCGCAGCGGGTCGCCGTAGTGCCAGGCCACACCCTCATCCGGCCACGGTGCTTCCACCGCGCCCGGCCAGCTCAATAGCGGGCTCTTGCTCACCGCGTGTCCTTTCTCTACCCCACCCTTATCCCGCCCCATGCCTGCCTTGCCCCATCAGAGGGTATGACTCATTCAGCGGGGACGGCATTCCTGGCAGCGGCCGAAGACGGTGAGGTGGCCGACGTCGGTCTCGAAGCCGTGGCTCTCGTCGAGGGCGGTGATCAGCGGGCGGATCGCGTCCGGGCCGATCTCGGTGACCCGGCCGCAGTCGCGGCAGACCAGGTGCACGTGGTCGGCGTGGCTGGCCAGGTGGTAGGTGGGCGCGCCGTGCCCGAGGTGGGTGTGCGTCACCATGCCCAGCTGCTCGAGCAGCTCCAGCGTGCGGTAGATGGTCGAGATGTTGACGCCGCGCGCCGTCTGCTGGACCTGCGCGCCGATCTCCTCCGGGGTGGCGTGATCGAGCCGCGCCACCGCCTCCAGCACGAGCTGGCGCTGCGGGGTCACCCGGTAGCCGCGGGCGCGCAGCTGTTCATCCCACCCGCGCACGGCCACGCTGGGGGACGGTACGTCTTGACCTGGCGCCTGCGGCGCGGGCCGGTCCATGGGCTCATAGTAGTTCGGCCCGGTATTCCCCTGGCCGGTGTGATCGGGGGCACGGGAAAATTCTCTTGCCTGCCCGGCGACCGGGCGGCTAACGTTCGGGGTAAGCGGGAAAGGAGGTGGTCCGAAAGTATGCATGGTAAACGGACTCGTGAGGTGGCTGCCAGCTAGCCGCCTACCCGCCGGCATGACGTCCTGTGGGGCGGCGGCCGGCTAATTCCTGGCAGACACCGAGTCCCCGGGCTGGCCGACCTTGTCCAGTCGGTCCCGGTACGGCGCACCCGCGTAGTACCGGAGTCGCCCGGGGGCTTATTTTTTTGTCCCCGTTGCTTTTGGCCCCGCGCTCTCGTTCTAGTTATTCATCTTCGTCGCCGAAGCTGACGCGCTTGAGCTGGGCCGACAGGTGCGGCTGGAGTTCCTGGCCCACCGCGGCCATGTCGTAGGCGTACGCCAGATCCTGCTCCCCGGGCCCGCCGCCCGGTACCAGCCCGTACAGCCGGCGCCCGCCGGTCACCTCCTTGGCGCTGGCGGTGCGGGCCACCACGTCGGTGGCCATCTCGATGCGGGTGCCGGATAGCTCGCCCAGGTAGATCTCGACGATCCCGGTGGGATGCGCGAGCATCACCTCGAGCTGGCGGTCCGGCCGCGGGCGCCAGTACCCGCTCTCGGTGCCGAGTGGCGGGCCGATGTGCCCCTCGTCGTCCAGCCGCCAGGTCCGGCTGGTGTAGATGAAGAACGGCTTGCCGTTGTGGCTGAAGCTGATCTCCTGCCCGAACTGGAACGACTCGATGGTCGGGTATCCGCCGACGCCGGCTCCCTCCCACCGCCCCAGCAGGAAGCTCAGTGCTTCCAGGTCGGGATGGAGGTCAAGGTAAGGATGCATCGCCATGTCGCCCCGCTTGTCCGTGGGCTTGTCCGTGGGCCTGGGGCTGCGCCCGGCCGGCCGCGAACGCCCGTACCGCCAGGTACAGGCACACCGCGGCGGTCAGGGCGAACACGCCGATCAGGATGGCCGCGCTCAGCATCCCGTGCATAGCCCGCAAGTTTACGGCCGGGTGGCCCGCGCCGCGTCCCGGCGCGCCGCGTAGCCGGCCCGCCGCGTGGCGGACCCGCCGCGTGGCGGACCCGCCGTATGGCCGGCACGGCCTGTTCCCGGCCGAGCCCGCGCGGCTAGAGTTTCTGCCATGCCCGAGCGCGCTGCCTCTCCCCGGCTCGTCATCAAGGTCACGGCCGGCA
>JAICWX010000134.1 GCA_025934635.1 Streptosporangiaceae bacterium
CAACCACCAGCTGCTCGAGCGCGACCTGCGCTACGCGTGGTGGAACAACCACCGCGTGGTGGACGCCGCCATCGGCACGTTCATCGAGTACGGCACCAAGGACCGTCGTAAGGACCGCGAGTCCTACGCCGAGATGTGGCGCCGCTGGATCTACGACGACTACTACCGCAGCTACCTCGTTCCGCTCGAGAAGTACGGCCTGGTCATCCCGCACGACCTCATCGAGGAAGCGTGGAACCAGATCTGGAACAAGGGCTACGTGCACGAAGTCGCGCAGTTCTTCGCCACCGGCTGGCTCGCCAACTACTGGCGGATCGACCCGATGACGGACGAGGACTTCGAGTGGTTCGAGTACAAGTACCCGGGCTGGTATGACAAGTACGGCAAGTGGTGGGAGAACTACAACCGCCTGTCGACCCCGAACGGGCACCACCCGATCGTGGGCGAGAACGTCGACTACGTGTACCCGCACCGGTGCTGGACCTGCATGGTCCCGTGCCTGGTCCGCGAGGACATGGTGATGGCCGAAGTCGACGGCCAGTGGCGGACCTACTGCCACGAGGAGTGCCGCTGGACGGACGCGGTCGCGTTCCGCCCGACCTACCAGGGCCGTGAGACCCCGAACATGGGCCAGCTCATCGGCAAGCGCGAATGGGAGACCCTGTACCACGGCTGGAACTGGGCCGACGCCGTGTCCGACATGGGCTACGTCCGTGACGACGGCAAGACCATGGTCGCCCAGCCGCACCTGAACCTGGATCCCAAGAAGATGTGGACCCTGGATCACCTGCGCAGGATGCCGGAGATCCTCAGCCCGAACGTGCTGCTCAACGAGATGTCCGCCGAGCAGCGGGACGCGTTCCACGCTGACTACATCAAGCAGGGCCCGGCCGGCCGTCCGGCCCCGGCGGAAGGCTAAGGCCGCTTAAGCGGAGGGGGCAGCCCGGTTCGCGGTTTCCGGGCCGCCCCCTTCGACCGCCCTGCTTCGTTTTACTTTCCAGATCACCTGACGAATCCAGCGCAGTCCGCGAGGGGGCATGGCCGAAAAGCACGTCATCCGTTTCGAGCCGGTCGGCATCGAGATCGAGGTGAGCGAGGATCAGACAATCCTGCGCGGCGCCGCCGAGCAGGGAGTCATGCTGATGCATGGCTGCAAGGAGGGGCAGTGCGCCGCCTGCAAGTCGTTCATCCTCGACGGCGAGGACATCGACCACGACAAGTACTCGACGTTCGCGCTACCCGACCATGAGCTCGAGGAAGGCTACACGCTGCTCTGCCGGGCGCACGCCTACGAGGACCTGACCATCGAGCTGCTCAACTATGACGAGGAGATGATCCGCTCCGGCCTGCCGATCCAGCAGGGCGTGGCCGAGGTGGTCTCCAAGGACGCGGTGACGCACGACATGCGGCACCTGGTGCTGCGGCTGATCGAGCCGGACCAGATCAAGTTCTTCCCCGGCCAGTACATGGACATCGCGATTCCCGGCACCGACGCGGTGCGTTCGTTCTCGATGGCCAACACCACCAGCCGGGACACCGGGCTGATGGAGTTCGTCATCAAGGTCTACCCGGACGGGCAGTTCTCCAAGTTCCTGGCGGAGAAGCTGGCCGAGGGTGACCGGCTTGACATCACCGGGCCGTTCGGCGTCTTCACGCTGCGCGAGGGCGACAACGACCTGGTGTTCGTGGGCGGCGGGGCGGGCATGGCGCCCATCTTGTCGCTGCTGCGGTCGATGGCCGAGCGCGGCCTGACCCGCAAGGCCACCTTCTTCTACGGCGCGCGGACGAAGAAGGATCTGTGTTTCGAAGCTGAACTGCACGAGCTCGAGGAAAAGCTACCGGACTTCACGTACGTACCTGCCCTGTCCGAGCCGGGCGATGACGACGGCTGGGACGGCGAGACCGGACTGATCACAGATGTGGTCAAGCGGCACGCCAGCGACCTACGCGGCGCACACGCCTATGTGTGCGGACCGCCGCCCATGGTGGAGGCAGCCCTGCCGCTGCTGGAGACCCTGGGCGTGGAGGAAAAGCGCATCTACTACGACAAGTTCACGACCACTGGTAACCCGCAGGAGTGAGATCTCATGACAGAGACGCAGGAGAACCAGGAACGCAGCGTTCCCAAGCCGCACTTCACCGACGCGGAGGCGGGCGCCAAGACCTTCCCGGACTCGACCAAGCGGGAGTACAACTACTACAAGCCGGCCAAGCGCAAGCAGTCCCGGTACGAGGACGTCACCGTCGAGGTCCAGCCCGACCCGCGCCACTACCTGGCCCAGGGCTGGCTGTACGGCTTCGCCGACGGCCGCGGCGGCTACCCGCTGGACTGGACCGCCCTGAAGGCCTGGGGCTCGGACCGGCCCGAGCCGGAGCGCTTCCCGGGTTCGGGCGGCAAGGGCTACGACTGGCCGGCCCACGGCTGGCACGAGTTCCGCGACCCGAACGAGGAGTGGGAGCTCACCTTCTACCGGTACAACTCCAACGTCGTCCGGCAGCTCAACCAGAACGTCGACGTGGCCAGGTCGAGCAAGGCGTTCGAGCAGTGGAACCAGAACTGGGTCCGCTTCGTGGAGTCGCACGTCGGCGCGTGGATGCACGTGGACCACGGGCTCGGCCTGTACCTGTTCGCCAACGCGAACCGGCGCGCCCCCACCAACATGCACAACAACGCGATCTCGGTGAACAGCATGCACCGGATCCGCGCGGCGCAGGACCTGGCGCTGTACAACCTGACCCTGACCGAGGAGATCGAGGGCTTCGACGGCGCCGCGCACCTGGAGGCCTGGAACAACGACCCGGCCTGGCAGGGCGTCCGTGAGGTGGCCGAGCAGCTGACCGCGATCGACGACTGGTGCGAGGCGATCTTCGCCGCCAACATCGTGTTCGAGCCGCTGGTCGGCGAGCTGTTCCGGAGCCAGCTGGTGATGCAGGCGGCGCCGCGCAACGGTGACTTCGTGACCCCGACGCTGGTCGGCGCCGAGGAGTACGACTTCGCCGAGCGGGACCTGCGCTACACCCGGCCGATGTTCGGTCTGCTCACCAACGACCGCGAGTTCGCGGACCACAACAAGGCCCTGCTGAACGGCTGGCTGAGCACCTGGACCGCCCGCTCCTTGTCCGCCGCCCGGGCCCTCCAGCCGCTGTGGTCGCAGCCCGAGCACAAGCCGCCGCGCTTCGAGGACGCCCTCGACGCCGTCAAGAGCCGCTTCAGCGGCATTCTCGCCGACATCAACCTGGACGCACCGAAGGAGCTGGGCCAGTGACCACGTTCAAATCCGCCCCGGACCCGTTCAAGAAGGACAACACCGCGTCGAACATGGCCGGGTTCACGCTGATGAATAACCAGGTCGGGGCGGTCATGGCCCAGGTCCTGTCGCAGCTGCCGAACGTCAAGGTCACGCACCTGCCCTCGATGATCCGCGTCGACGGCACCGGAAAGTTCGAGGTCAACTACGACGACATCTCCGAGGCCCTCGGCTACGAGCCAGGCTACTTCGACGCCGCCGAGTTCGAGGAGAACATGTCGACGCACTACGGCCGGATGATCCACCTGGACGACCGGACCATCATGATCGCCAACCCGGAAGACGCGGCGGACTACCTCGGCTTCGACCTGACCGCCCGGTCGTAGCCGATTAGCTCGCGCGGCCTCGGTGCACCCGGGCAGGCCTGGACAGCCCGGGGCCGCGCGAGTACCAACGGAAGATGTGGTGTTTTGCCCCATGGCACTGAGCCGGTGATCACCACCGGCTCGGTGTTTTTGCGGCAGAGCATGACCAGCACTGAAGGAGGCGCCTTGTACGAGCACAATGGCGAAAAGTACTTCATCGTCGATTCGCACATGCATTACTGGAACGCTGCCCCGGACAACTGGGTCCCCGGCGCCGAGCAGTACGCCAAGGGCTGGATCGAATGCTTCCACGCCTACCAGGGGCTCGGGCCGCCCGAGACGCACTGGTCGATCGAGCACTTCCAGAAGTACTCCGAGGACGACCTGATGAAGGACGTCTTCGAGGACGGGTACGTGGACGTGGCCGTGTTCCAGCCCACCTACCTCAAGGAGTGGTACAAGGAGGGCTTCAACACCACCGAGAAGAACGCGGAGATGGGGAAGAAGCACCCGGGCAAGTTCGTCTACAACACCCGGTTCGACCCCCGCGACGGTGACGAGGGCCTGGAGCAGCTCAAGCGCAACATCGACACCTACGGCTCCAAGGGCCTCAAGCTCTACACCGCGGAGTGGAACAACGGCTCGCGCGGGTACAAGCTGAGCGACCCGGCCGCCTACCGGTTCCTGGAGAAGGCGCAGGAGTGGGGCATCAAGAACGTCCACGTCCACAAGGGCCCGACGATCTGGCCGCTGGACAAGGACGCCTTCGATGTCTCCGACATCGACCACGCGGCGACCGACTTCCAGGACCTCAACTTCATCGTCGAGCACGTGGGCCTGCCGCGGATCGAGGACTTCTGCTTCATGGCGACGCAGGAGCCGAACGTCTACGCCGGCCTGTCGGTGGTCATCGGCGGCCTCATGCACGCCCGCCCGAACTTCTTCGCCAAGGTCATGGGCGAGCTGCTGTTCTGGGTCGGCGAGGACAAGATGACCTTCGGCAGCGACTACGGCATCTGGGAGCCGAAGTGGCAGGTCGAGGGCTTCGTGAACTGGGAGATGCCGGATCGCGAGGAGTTCGCCGACTTCCCCCGCCTCGGCGTGGCCGGCAAGAAGAAGATCCTCGGCCTGAACGCGGCCCGGCTGTACGACATCGAGGTGCCGAAGGAATACCAGCTCCCCGCGGACGCCGGCACGCCCGCCGCCCAGGACGACGCCCAGCTGGTCGCCGGGGCATGACCGTCTCGGCCACGGCGGTATCGGGCCGGGCCGAGGCTGTGCTGAAGGCCTTGGAGACGGTGCGCGACCCCGAACTCGACGAGCCGATTACCGCGCTCGGGTTCGTGGCGTCGTGCGCCGTCTCCGCGGCCGGGGACGCCCAGGTCCGGCTGCGGTTGCCCACCTATTTCTGCGCGCCCAACTTCGCCTACCTGATGGTCGCCGACGCCTACGACGCGGTGGCGGCGCTGCCGGGGGTGCGGCACGCCGAGGTGGTCCTGGAGGACCACTTCGCCTCCGCCGAGATCAACGGCGGCGTGGCCGCCCAGGCTGGCTTCGTCCAGTCCTTCGACGGCGAGGCGGTCAGCGAGCTGGGCGGGCTGCGGGCTGACTTCCTGCGCAAGGCGGTGATGGCGGGCACCGACCAGGTGGCCAGGCCCTTGCTGTCAGCGGGAACGGATCCGGCGGCATTGCTCGCGATGACCCTGGGCGAGCTGCCGCCGTCTCGCGCTCTGGACCGGCTGCGGCAGCGGCGGGCCGAGCTCGGCCTCACCGCCGGCGACGACGCCCCGCTGCTGATCGACCCGGTGACCGGGGATCGGGTGGCGGCCGAGTCGGTGCCGCTGCACCTGCGTAAGGCCAAGACGACCCGGGTAAGCATCGAGGCAAATTCGGGTATCTGCCGGGGCATGCTCGCGCACAGGTACCGCAACACCCCAGGACAAGGAGAAACGGCTCCCGATCCGGACTGAAGCCGGGGGCCTCTCCTGAACGATGAACTGATAAAACCGCGAAGCAGGTCGAGGAGGACCACCCATGAAGGCCATCCGGTTGCATAAATTCCATACCCAGCCGGTGATCGACGAGGTGCCCGAGCCGAAGATCAGCGGACCGCTCGACGTGATCGTGAAGATCGGCGGCGCCGGCGTCTGCCGGACCGACCTGCACATCATCGAGGGCCAGTGGGACGCGGCCATGGGCACGCCGCTGCCCTACATCCTCGGTCACGAGAACGCGGGCTGGGTACACGAGGTCGGCTCGGCGGTCACCAACGTGGCCGTCGGCGACACCGTCATCCTGCACCCGACCCCGACGTGCGGACTGTGCCACGCCTGCCGGGCCGGCGACGACATGCACTGCGAGAACAGCGAGTTCCCCGGGCTGTCCCGGGACGGCGGCATGGCCGAGTACCTGCTGACCTCGGCGCGGGCCTGCATCAAGCTCAACCCGGAGACGCAGCCCAAGGACGTCGCGGCCCTGGCCGACGCCGGCATCACCGCCTACCACGCGGTGCGCAAGGCCCTCCCGCTGCTCTACCCCGGCACCACGGCCGTGGTCATCGGCGCCGGCGGCCTGGGCCACATCGGCATCCAGTGCCTGGCCGCGCTGACCGCGGCGAACATCATCGTGGTGGACCGCAACCCGGACGCGCTCAAGCTGGCGTCCGAGCTCGGCGCCAACCACACCGTGGTGGGCGACGGCTCGCAGGTCGACGCGGTGAAGGACCTGACCGGCGGGGCCGGCGCGCACGTGGTGCTCGACTTCGTGGCCGAGCAGGGCGCCGAGATGGACGGCTGGAACATGACCCGGCCGGCGGGCTCGTATTACGTGATCGGCTACGGCGGCCAGCTGGAGATCCCGACCCTGGACATCATCTCGACCGAGCGCAACATCATCGGCAACATCGTCGGCACCTACAACGACCTGGTCGAGCTGATGGTGCTGGCCCAGGCGGGCAAGGTCACCCTGCACACCAAGGCCTACCCGCTGGACGCCGCACCCGACGCGTTCGCCGACCTCGACGCCGGCCGTGTTCGCGGCCGCGCCATCCTCGTCCCTTAGGAGTCATTCATGGCCAAGGAACTGCGCTTCGGCGCTGAAGCTCGCGGCCTGCTGCTAGCTGGCGTAGACCAGCTGGCCGAGGCCGTCAAGTCGACTCTCGGCCCCAAGGGGCGCAACGTCATCCTGGAGAAGATCACGGGCACGCCCGTGGTCACCAACGACGGTGTCACGATCGCGCGCGAGATCCACTTGAAGAACCAGTTCGAGAACATGGGCGCGCAGCTGGTCAAGGAAGCCGCCATCAAGACCAACGACATCGTGGGCGACGGCACCACCACCGCGACCGTGCTGGCGCAGGCGATCATCCACGAGGGCATGGAGGCCATCGGCAAGGGCGGCAACCCGGTCCTGGTCAAGCGGGGCGTCGACATCGCCGTCGGGCACCTGGTGGAGTACCTGCGCGGGGTCGCCCACCCGGTGAAGACCGAAGATGACTACGCCCGGGTCGCGGCGATCTCGGCCAACGACGACGACGCGGTCGGCAGCGTGATCGCCAAGGCGCTCTACACCGTCGGCGACGGCGGCATCGTCACCGTGGAGGAGGCGCCGACCCCGGGCATGCGGGTCGACTTCGTCGAGGGCTTCGAGTTCGACAACGGCTACCTGTCGCCGTACATGGTGACCAACCCGGCCGCGCTGGAATCGATCGTCGACGACCCGTACATCCTGCTCTGCAGCGAGAAGATCACCAAGGTCCAGGACCTGATGCCGCTGCTCGACAAGATCATGCGCGCGCCCCGGCCGCTGATCATCCTGGCGGAGAACGTCGAGGGCACCGCGCTGTCCATGCTGGTGCACAACCACGTCAACGGCATCTTCCAGTGCGTCGCGGTCCGGGCGCCCGGGTTCGGCGACCGGCGGCTGCGCAAGCTGGAGGACATCGCCGCCCTGACCGGCGGCGATGTCTACAGCAAGCACTCGGGCTTCACGCTCGAGACGATGACCGTCTCCCAGCTCGGCCGGGCCTCCCAGGTGCGGGTCACCGCGGACAACACCACGATCATCGGCGGCTCGGGCTCCAAGGAAGCAGTCGAGTTCCGGCTCACCCAGATGCGCTCGGAACTGGAACGCGCTCAGTTCGGCATCGACGAGGACGTGCTGAACGAGCGGATCGGCGCCCTGTCCGGCCGGGTGGCCGTGATCAGCGTCGGCGCGGCGACCAACGCCGAGCTCCGGGAGCTGCAGCACCGGGTCGAGGACGCGCTGTCCGCCACCCGGGCCGCCATGGCCGAGGGCATCGTGGCCGGCGGCGGCGCCGCGCTGCTGCACGCCGAGGGCGTGCTGGAGGGGCTCGACGTCACCGGCGACTACGCCACCGGCGTCGACATCGTCCGGCGGGCGCTGAGCGAGCCGGCCCACCTCATCGCGTCCAACGCCGGCTACGACGCGTCGGAGATCGTGGCCAAGAGCCGGGCGATGAGCCCGGACGAGGGCTTCGACGCGCTGCAGGGCCGGCACGGCAACATGATCGAGATGGGCATCATCGACCCGCTGCGGGTAGTCCGTTCGGCGCTGCAGAACGGCGCCTCGGTGGCCGGACTGCTGCTCACGACCAATACCCTGGTCGCCGAGGAGCAGACGCCGTGGGGCGGCAGCGCCGCGCTGATGACCGAGTACGGCTCGCTGGATGAGGGCCTGCACCAGCCGTCGCCCGACTCGAGCACTCCCCAGTCGCTCGGGCTCGGCCCGTCGGTCGGCTGATTACGGTACGGGTCGCGGCGATGACTGATCCCAGTGGTTAAATACGGTGGCTGACACGGTCCCGCTCGACCGTCAGGTGGCGCTGGGCGACGACGCCCGGCCGGGCGAAGCCCGCGTCATCAACGCGGCCGAGCGGGCCCTGTCCGGTGAACGCCGCGGGGTCCGGGCGGTGCTGCCGTTCCTGGGCCCCGCGTTCATCGCCGCGGTCGCGTACGTCGACCCGGGCAACTTCGCCACCAACATGGCGGGCGGCTCGGAGTTCGGCTACACGCTGCTCTGGGTGGTGCTGGCCGCCAACCTGATGGCGATGCTCATCCAGTCGCTGAGCGCCAAGTTGGGCATCGCCACCGGCCGCAGCCTGCCCGAGCTGTGCCGGGACGAGCTCCCGTTCCGGGTCGTGGTGCTGCTGTGGCTGCAGGCCGAGGCGGTCGCGATGGCCACCGACCTGGCCGAGTTCGTCGGCGCGGCCCTGGGGCTGCACATGGTCTTCGGGCTGTCCCTGTGGGTCTCCGCGCTGCTGACCGGGGTGACGGCGTTCATCATCTTGGGCCTGCAGGTGTGGGGCTTCCGCCGCCTGGAGGCGGCCATCACCGGGTTCGTCGCGGTGATCGTCTTCGCGTTCGTCCTTGACCTGCTCAAGAGCAGGCCGTCGCCGTCCGGGGTGGCGCACGGCTTGTTCGTGCCGCAGCTGGCGGGCGGCGACTCGGCCCTGCTCGCGGTCAGCATCATCGGGGCCACCGTGATGCCGCACGTGATCTACCTGCACTCCTCGCTGACCCAGAAGCGGATCGTGGGGGTCAACCCGGAGGCCAAGCGGAGGATCTTCCGCTACGAGATGATCGACATCATGATCGCGATGGGGCTGGCCGGGATCATCAACCTGGCCATGCTGGCCACCGCGGCCTCGGTGTTCCACGCACGTGGCCTGCTCGGCGTGGGCAACGACCTGGAGCAGGTCTTCGGCGGCCTGAACCACTACCTGGGCGGGCACAGCGGGACCATCTTCGGCGTCGCGCTGCTCGCCTCCGGGATCGCCTCCTCCTGCGTGGGCACCATGTCCGGCCAGGTGGTCATGCAGGGCTTCCTGCACCGGCAGATCCCGATCTTCGTCCGCCGCGCCATCACGATGATCCCGGCCCTGATCGTGATCGGCATCGGCTTCAACCCGAGCAAGGCCCTGGTCCTCAGCCAGGTCTTCCTGTCCTTCGGCATCCCGTTCGCGCTGATCCCGCTGCTGATCTTCACCAGCCGCCGCAAGCTGATGGGGTCGCTGGTGAGCCGGCGGCCGGTGATAGCGGCGGCTGGCCTGGTCACCGCGATGATCATCGGGCTGAATATGTACCTGCTTGTCTCGGCGTGACTTTAGTAACCTGCTGCTTATGCCCCCGGTTTCGCGCGGTTTCCACCGCAAGCGCTCGGCTGGCCCGGCCGGACGGGTTCCCCCGGGCCAGTACGTCACCGCCGACTTCCCGGTCCTGTCGGCCGGGCCGACGCCGCGCACGGCGCTGTCGCGGTGGACGTTCTCGATCGCCGGCGGTAGCTCGCCGAAAAGCTGGACGTGGGAGGAGTTCCGGGCGCTGCCGGCGGAGAAGCTGACCACCGACATCCACTGCGTGACTCGCTGGTCCAAGCTGGACACGGCCTGGGAGGGCGTGTCGCTCGACGTGCTGCTCGAGGGGATGGAGCACGACGCCCCGTACGCGCTGGCGTTCTGCGACGGCGGCTACACCACCAACGTGCCGGTGGCCGACCTGCTCGGCGGGAAGGCGTGGGTGGCGTTCGGCTACGGCGGCGGCCCGCTCGGCGCCGAGCACGGCGGCCCGGCCCGGCTGCTGGTCCCGCACCTGTACTTCTGGAAGAGCGCCAAGTGGGTGCGCGGGCTGCGGCTGCTCGCGGAGGACCAGCCCGGCTTCTGGGAAAATTACGGCTACAACATCTACGGAGACCCATGGCGGGAACAGCGGTACGCGGGCGACTGAACACCTGGCAGACCGCGACGGTCGGCGCGGTCAGCGAGGAGACGTCCCGGGTCCGCACGCTGCGCCTCGAGGTGCCGGGCTGGCCCGGTGCCGATGCTGGTACGGGCGTTGGTGATGGCGTTGGCGTTGGCCGGCACCGGGCGGGGCAGCACGTCGATGTCAGGCTGACCGCCGAGGACGGTTATCAGGCCGAACGGGCGTACTCGATCGCATCGGCCCCCGGCGAGCCGCTGGCGATCACGGCCGAGCGGCTGGACGACGGCGAGGTCTCGCCGTACCTGACTCAGGAGGCGAGGCCCGGCGACCGGATGGAGATCCGCGGCCCGATCGGCGGCTACTTCGTGTGGGAGCCCGCCTTCGGCGGGCCGCTGCTGCTGGCGGCGGGCGGCTCGGGCATCGTCCCGCTGCGCTCGATGCTCCGGGCGCGCTCCCGGGCCGGGAGCGACGTTCCGGTGCGGCTGCTGTACTCGTCGCGGAGCTGGGAGGACGTGATCTACGCGAGCGAGCTCGACGTCCCCGATGAGGGCGTGCAGGTGATCCACACGCTGACCAGGTCCCAGCCGCCGGCGTGGGCGGGTTACGCCCGGCGGGTGGACCGGCCGATGCTGGCCGAGGTGGCCTGGCCGGCATCGTCGGCGGGGTCGGCCGGCCGCGGGTCGGCTGGCCGCGGGTCGGCTGGCCGCGGGCCGGCTGGGAGGGGCGACGGGCCGCTGGCGTACGTGTGCGGGCCGACGAGCTTCGTGGAGACGGTGGCGGCCGGCCTGGTCTCGCTGGGGTACCCGGCGGGGCGGGTCAGGACCGAGCGGTTCGGCGCGGGCGGTCAGTGAGGTGGTGGCCATGGACGATGCGGTTCTGGACGGTAACGCGATCGGCGGGATGCTGATCGAGGTCTTCGGCACCGAGATGACCACGGCCGTCGCCAGCTGCGCTCACTGCGGCGCGGCGCGGCCGGTCGCCGAGCTCGCCGTGTGGATGCATGGCCCGGGGACCGTGGTCCGCTGCCGCGACTGTGCGGCGGTACTGATGACTTTCGTGCGGATCCGGGGCGTTACCTGCGTCGATCTGGAGGGCCTGGCCAGCCTGGCTTAGGCCCAGCGGCCGACCCAGGCGAGGAGGCGCTCGTCCCGCAGCGAGGACACCACCAGGTCGGCCGGGAAGCTGTCGTGACGCAGCGTGGGTACCCCCACCGTCCGCAGCCCGGCCGCCTGGGCCGAGCGCAGCCCGGTGAGCGAGTCCTCGAAGGCCAGGCACCGTTCCGGCGGCACGCCCAGCCGGGCACACGCGGCCAGGTAGAGATCCGGAGCGGGCTTAGCGGCGGGAACCTCGTCGGCGGCGACGCTTACCGGGATGACGTGCACCAGTCCGGACCGGTGCAGCGCGGCGTCCAGGAGCCCTCGTGGCGAATTGCTCGCCACCGCGACCGGCATCCGGCTGGCCACCGCGGCGACCAGCTCGGCGGCACCGGTCATCGGCGTCGCCGACCGGCCGATGACCTCTTCGACCAGCAGCAGCAGCTCGCTGGCGATGGCGTCAGCGCCGCCGGGCTCGCCGAATATCCCGGCGAGCACCTCGGCCGCCGCGGGCACTGACTTGCCGATCAGCAGCGCCTTGCGCTCCGGGCCGAACCCGAGGCCGCGGCGGGCGAACAGCTCGGTCTCGGCGACCGTCCAGCTCGGCTCCGTGTCGACCAGCAGGCCGTCGTTGTCGAAGACGACCGCGGCCGGCACCCATGTCATCAGGTCGTCACCGGGATCAGGCGCCATGGTGCATCACTATCATGACGGCGGTGAAGTCACCGGGGCCGTACGACGTGCGGTTCGAGTGGGGCGCGGCCGGGACGGCGGCGCTGGCGCCGTCGAGCTCGAGCCTGGTGGTCGTGGACGTGCTGTCGTTCAGCACGTCGGTCACGGTGGCGGTGGAGGCGGGGACGCGGGTCTACCCGTGTGCCTGGCGCGATGAGACGGCCGCCGCGTTCGCCCGGGAGCGCCAGGCCGAGCTGGCGGTGGGGCGCCGGGCCGTATCGGCCGGGCGGCCGTGGTCGCTGTCCCCGGCCGCGCTGCGCCGCGCGCCGTTTACGCCGAGACTGGTGCTGCCGTCGCCGAATGGTTCGGCGATCTGCGCTTCCGCGGCGGCGGGCGGTGGGGCGGCCGGCGGCGGGGCGCCTGGCGGTGAGGCGGCCGGCAGCGGGATAGGCGAGGGGCGGACGGCCGACGGTGAGGTCATGGTGATCGCGGGATGCCTGCGCAACGCTACCGCGGTGGGCCGGTTCCTCCAGGGGACTCCGGGGGCGGTCACGGTGATCGCGGCGGGCGAGCGGTGGCCGGACGGCAGCCTGCGTCCCGCGCTGGAAGATCTGCTCGGGGCCGGGATGGTCATCGCCGCCCTGGCCGAATGCGGTGGGCGGACGCTCTCCCCCGAGGCCGAAACTGCTCGCGCCTGCTGCGAGGCCACCGCCGATGTCGCGGCGGCGGTGGCCGGCTCCGTCTCGGGCCGCGAGCTCGCTGACGGCGGCTTCGGGGAGGACGTGGCCATCGCCGTCGAGTCCGGCGCGTGCCCGCTGGTACCGGTTCTGGTCGACGGCGCTTTTGCTGCCGTGACGGACCGTTAACGTGAGCTGTCCTCGTTCATTTGCCTGAGCGTCCCGCGGCCTCAGGATCCCCATCCGCACCGCGGCTCGCACCCGTCACCATCCCGGCTTTCACTTAGTTTCCGGCTACGACATCGATGCTCCATCCATGCCGCAATCACGACATTGATGCTCCATCCATGCTGCTAGCGGCGCCACTGGGGATGCGGCGGGCCGGGGCCGGGCGCACCATGAGCATCAGCCGCCCCGCAGCGTACGGGGATGCCGTTCCGCTGTGTTGCGACGCGGACAGCACCGGACCACGCCGTGGCGTCAGGTTTCCCTGGCGGGCGTCATCCGGTGCTGTGTCTCCTGGTGCTTCTAGGGAATTTCTTCGTGCTTCGAGGGGCCGGTGTTACCCGGCGCGTGCTGGTGGTCCGTGGCTATGGAGGACTTTGGTCTTGTCTTTGTTCCACGCGGTCGTCGTGCCGTCGGGGTTGACCACCAGGGTCCAGCCGAGCCGGTGGATCATGACCTGGTGGTGGTAGTGGCACAGCAGGACGCAGTCTTTGAGGCTGGTTTTGCCGCCGTTGGCCTTGTGCCTGGTGTGGTGGACCTGGCAGGCGCCGGCGGGCTGGCGGCAGCCGCCGGCCCATTCGCAGTGCCCGCCGCGGAGCCGGACCGCGTTCCGGATCGAGGCCGGGACGGTGTCGCTGTACCCGATGTCCAGCGGCAGGCTGTCCCCGCCGAGCCGGGCGCCGAGCAGTTTGCGGCGCAGGAAGCTGGCGAGGCCGCCCGGGCCGGAGAGCAGCTCGACGGCCTTGCCGATGACCGCCTGCTCGAGGGCCTCGCGGGACAGGCCGCGGAACGCAGCGGGCACCTCCGGGCCGCTGCCGTCCGGGCCGTCCCCGGCGCCGCGCCGGATGTCCGTGCTGCCGGTCCCGGCCGCACTGCCACCGGTACGCACGCAGTTCTCACCGTCCGCGCCGTCTTCGCGGCCCTGGCCGCCGACGCCGTCACAGGCGGTCCCTGGGGCCGTCGGGCTGCCGTGCTGGCGGAGCCTGTCGAGTTGGACGCAGAGCCGGACCAGGTCGTCGAACGCGTCCGGGTTGACGTCTCCCGTCACCACCGGGGTGACCGAGGCGTCGCAGGCGATGGCCTGGGCGGCGTCCCCGTCGAGCCACAGGCCCTGATGGCCGCCGGCCTCGGCGGCGGCGGCGCGGTGCCCGGCCCAGCGGGCCCGCAGGTTCTGAGTCCATTCCTCCAGCAGGACGGAGCTGCCGTCGATGAGCATCAGGTCTGCCAGGGAGATGTGCGCCCACGCCTTGACCGGCTGCCCGGAGCGTTCGGGGAGCAGCCCGGCGGCGAGGAGCCGCCGCATGGCTTCCTGGAGAGCGTCGTGGTACCGCTGCTCGTGGGTGCGGTCGTCGTCGGCGCTGGCCGGGGCGGACAAGGCGTCCAGGACAGTCTGCACGAACTCGGCGCATTCGGGGGTCAGGTCGCCGTGGATGACACCGGCTCCGCCGATCGTGGTGGCCACGTTCACCGCCCGGTCGCCGAACTTGTCCTCGGCATCACTGTCACCGTCGTCATCGGGCTTGTCCTGGCGGGACTTCTCGTACATCTCCGCGGCTAGCCCGGCCAGGTCGGCCACCTCTAGCCCGGCCGCGGCGGCGCCGAGCAGGATCTCATCCGCGGCGGCGCGGGCGTCGCCGGGCATGCTGCCGGTCCAGCGGCAGATCTCCCGCGCGTAGGACTTCGAGATCGCCTCACCGGCCAGGGCGGCCTGGACCGCCGGGTGATCCGCGGCCCGCCTGAGCCAGGCCGTATGGTCGACCGAGGCGCCGCGGGTGACCTGGGTCCGGTGCTCCAGCCACGAGCGGGCACTGTAATCCCCGTCGTCCGCATAGTCCTGCCCGGCGCCGAATGCACCCAGCACCGAAGTCCGCACCGCGGTAGCGACCGCGTCGGCCTTCTCGAGACCTCGCAAGCAGGCGGCCCGCTCCGCTGCGGCCATCCGGGTGGCGTCCGCCGCCGCCAGGAACCGGAGCCCGGCGCGTACCATGTCGAGCGCGTCGGCGGCGCTGGCGAAGGCGGGAGCAGTGCTCACGGCCTGGTCACCTCCGTTCCGGGGCTCGCGGGTGCAGGGGCTGGTCTTGGCGGTTGTCTTCCTGTCGAGGGCAAAGATTTAGTTTCCGAGTTCGACTCTATCGCGTGGATACGACATTTTCCGGACACGAAATGCTGACAGCACTAAATTATCGAAATGGTGATCGATGAGACTGATGTGACGAGTGCAAATGGTGGTGCGGGGCGGGGACGGGGGTCGTTCGGGATAAATGATCTTGATTTTTCGTGGCTAGGAGCGGATCGGTCGGGGCGGCCGCGGACCAGGCGGCTTACTTCGGTGCGGAGACGGACGAACTCGGAGAGCTCCTTGGCGGTGAGCTGGTCGCGGGGGGCGGGGAGGTTGACCGCTGCTGTCACGGGTAGCGGGGCGGAGCTCGACGTCCATTTCTCGCCAGGGATCGAAGTGTCCGGCGTCTAGCCTGACGGGCCTGAGCGATAACGGGCGGGCAGCCGGGGCGGCGGCGGTCACGGTGGTGCTGTGGGCCTCGGCCTTCGTCTCGATCCGCAGCGCCGGGGCCGGTTTCTCACCGGGCGCGCTCGCGCTCGGGCGGCTGCTGGTGGCCTCGCTGGCGCTCGGCGGGCTGTGGCTCTTCAGCGGGGACGGCTGGCCGCCGCGGGCGGCGTGGCCCGGCATCGCCGGCTCGGGCGTGCTGTGGTTCGGGCTCTACATGATCACGCTCAACTGGGGTGAGCGGGAGGTTGACGCCGGTACCGCCGCGATGGTGGTGACCCTCGGCCCGATCCTGATCGCGGTGCTGGGCGGCTGGCTGCTGCGCGAGGGGTTCGCGCCGTGGCTGGTCGCCGGGATGGCCGTCTCGCTGGCCGGCGCCATCGTGGTCGCCATCTCCGAGGCGGCCAGTTCCGAATCGGGCGGCGGCCGGGACTCGGTCATCGGGGTGGCGCTGTGCGTGGTGGCGGCCGTCTGCTACGCGGCGGGCGTGGTGTTCCAGAAGCCGGCCCTGGGGCACGCCTCGGCCATCCAGGTGACCACGTTCGGCTGCTTCACCGGCACGGCGGCGTGCCTGCCGTTCGCCGGGCAGCTGGTCTCGCAGCTCGGCTCGGCCTCGGCCAGCGACACGCTGAACGTCGTCTACCTGGGCCTGTTCCCCACCATGCTGGGCTTCACCACCTGGGCCTACGCGCTGGCCCGGACGCCGTCGGGCAAGATGGGCGCGACCACGTACGCGGTGCCCGGCCTGGTCGTGCTCATGTCGTGGCTCATCCTCGGCCAGGTGCCGGGGTGGCTCACCCTGGCCGGCGGCGCCCTGTGCCTGGCCGGGGTGGCGGTGTCCCGGGGCAGACGGCGGAGTCCGGTGCCTCCCCGGGAGGTACCGGACTCCGTGAGCAGCACTCTGTGAGCGGCGGCGGGTTACGCCTTGGCCTGCATGCTCGAGCGGGCCGGGTTGCCCTGGTCGGCGGCCTTGGGGTCCTTCTCGCCCTGCTTGGCGCGGACGCCCTGCTCGATCTTATCGCCGATGCTCTTGTCGACGTTGTGCCAGTACTCGAAGGCGCGGACCAGGACGGGCTCGGACACGCCGTTGAGCAGGTGGCCGACGACGTTGTCGACGAGACGGCCGCGGGCGTCGTCGTCGAGGACCTCGCGGACCATGGTGCCGGCCTGGCCCCAGTCGTCGTCCTCGGCGCGCAGGGTGTAGGCCGAGCGCACCATGTCGCCGTCGGAGTGCCAGCCGGCCACCGGGTTGTGCTCGGTATCGGCCTGCGGGCCGCCCTTGGAGTTCGGCGCGTACACCGGGTCGGAGACGTTCTTGACCCGCATCGCGCCGTCCTTGCTGTAAGCGCGGGTCTCCACCACCGGGGAGTTGACCGGGATCTGCTTGTAGTTCACGCCGAGGCGGTGGCGGTGCGCGTCGGAGTAGGAGAACCCGCGGGCCAGCAGCATCTTGTCCGGGGACAGCGCGATGCCCGGCACCAGGTTGTCCGGCTCGAACGCGGCCTGCTCCATCTCGGTGTGGTAGTCGGTGACGTTGCGGTCCAGGGTCAGCCGGCCGACCTCGGTCAGCGGGTAGTCACTGTGCGGCCAGACCTTGGTCAGGTCGAACGGGTTGAACCGGTAGGTCTTGGCCTCCTCGAACGGCATGATCTGCATCTTCAGCGTCCAGCTGGGGAAGTCCCCGGCGGCGATGTGGTCGTACAGGTCGCGCTGGTGGTAGTCGGTGTCGGCCGAGGCCATCTGGTCGGCCTCGTCCTGGGTGAAGAACTCGACGCCCTGGTCGGTCTTGAAGTGGTATTTGACCCAGAACTTCTCCCCGGCGGCGTTGACCCACAGGTAAGTGTGGGAGCTGTAGCCGTTCATGTGCCGCCAGGTGCGCGGGATGCCCCGGTCGCCCATCAGCCAGGTCACCTGGTGAGCCGACTCCGGGGACAGGGTCCAGAAGTCCCACTGCATGTCGTGGTCGCGCAGGTTGTTGTCGGCGCGGCGCTTCTGCGAGCGGATGAAGTGCTGGAACTTCATCGGGTCGCGGACGAAGAAGACCGGGGTGTTGTTCCCGACCATGTCGTAGTTGCCCTCGGAGGTATAGAACTTCAGGGCGAAGCCGCGCGGGTCGCGCCAGGTATCGGGGCTGCCCCGCTCCCCCGCCACGGTGGAGAACCTGATCAGCGTGTCGGTCCGGGTGCCGGGCTGGAACACCGCCGCCTTGGTGTAGGCGCTGACATCGCCCGTCACCTCGAAGTGACCGAACGCGCCGCCGCCCTTGGCGTGCGGCTGGCGCTCCGGGATCCGCTCGCGGTTGAAGTTGGCCATCTGCTCGATCAGGTAGTGATCGTGGAGCAGCAGCGGGCCGTCGGGGCCGACGGTGAGCGAATGCTCGTCGCTCTCGACCGGCGCGCCGGCATCCGTCGTGGTCGGCTTGATATCTGTCACCGTCACTCCTCCTCGTCGTCGTGCATCCGGGCCGCCTCCCCGGCCACGGTGCCGGTAAACATGTCCGGGGCTGGGGCATGGCACGATGGGCGGCATGGCATTGACGACGGTCACGGCAGGCTGAGCGGCCCGGAGGCCCCGGCCTTCTGGGTGCTGGCCGACCCCGAGGGCAACGAGGCCTGCATCACCACCTGGCAGGGCCGCGACTAAGTTTTCCTTGGCCAGTTCGGACCACAGGTCGCGGTAGGCGCGGGCGGCCACGCTGCGGGGGGCGAAGGCGGTCACCGGGGCACGCTCCACCGACATGCGCTCGATGAGCGAGAGGGCGGGGATGGGGGTGGCGGCGACGTCTACTCGTTCGGCCTGAAGGTCTTTGATGGTTTCCTGGTGCAGCTTTTTGCGGCGGTCAGCCATGGAGAAGAACGCGAGTATCTGCGGACGGTGGCCGCTGAAGCCGGCCACGAACTCGGTGAGCTGGTCCAGCGTCCGGACCGAGAGCGTGGTGGGGATCAGCGGGACCACCAGCACGTCGGCCGCGTGTATGACGTTCTCCGAGACCAGCGAGATGCTCGGCGGGCAGTCGAGGAACACGTGGTCGTACTCGGCGGCCAGCGGGCGCAGCAGCTGGGCGATTTTCCTGGTCGGCTTCCTGTCCGCCCCGCCCAGCAGCAGGTCCATGTTGCGGTAGGTGAAGTCGGCCGGGATCAGGTCGAGGTCGTCGAAGTCGGTGCCCTTGATCGCGTCGTCCAGGGCCTTGGTGCCGCGGATGAGGGCCTTGCCGCCGCCCTTGACCCGCGGCTTGATCCGGAACAGGAAGCTGGCCGCGCCCTGCGGGTCCAGGTCCCAGAGCAGGGTGCGGTGGCCGTCGGCGGCGGACAGGTAGGCCAGGTTGACGGCCGCCGTCGTCTTCCCGACGCCGCCCTTGATGTTGTAGGTGGCGAAGATCTTCACGAGCGCCCCTCCAGCAGCACGCGAACCCGCTCCTGGCCGGCCGGGCCCGCGAACCGGGCGAACCGGGCGGCGAACTCATCCCGGGCCTGCAGCTGGCTGCGCGCCAGCTTTGCGGCGATTTCACCCATGGCCAGCAGCGTAGCGGCCGGGGCGGCCCGTTCGGCCAGCATCGCTTCGGCCAGCGAGCTGATCTCGTCGCGCTGGACCTCGCTGTCCTGGAAGTCACCGAGGCAGTCCTGCAGCTGCTTGAGGTCGCCGACGACCTTGCGGTACGCGACCGGGTCGTGCACGGGTGCGAAGAACTCCAGCAGGTAGCGCAGTTCCTTGGCCCGCTTGCGCAGGTCGTGCAGGGATTCCGGGGGCGACGCCGGGGTGATCGCGGCGCCCCGCGCGGCGATGCGGCGGAACGCGCGCCCGGTGGTGGACAGGGCGAGCGTCCTGGCCGTCGGGCGGCGCCGGCGGGGGCCGCCGTCGTCGCGGAGCTCCAGCAGCGCCTTGCGCCAGTCGTCGGCGATGGCGCGGAACCGCGGCCCGCGCAGCGCCGCGGCCAGCCGCCGGACCTCGAGGGCGCGCCGCCGGGCCAGGAAGGCCCGCAGCGGCTCCAGGTCGGCCGGCGACGCGGCCTCCACTCCGCTGGCCATCGCGTCGAAACCGAGCAGGTGCACGTCCAGGTCCCGGACCGGCGTGGTCACGTCGCCCAGCCACTTGAACTCGGCCTGGTAATGCTCGGCGAGCTTGTCCGGGAGGACCGCGCCGAGCAGCTTGATGGCCGAACGGGTGCGGCGGACCGCGACCCGCAGGTCGTGCAGGAACTCGCTGTCGATGTCGCGGAGCACGCCGTCGACGTTGGACTCCAGGGTGTCGAGCAGCCGCAGCAGCAGCCGGGCGACCGCGACCGGCGCGGGCAGCTCGGCGGTGATCTGCGCCGCCACGCTGCTGCTGTAGTCGGCGGGGTGGCGGCCGAGCGCGGTCAGCGCCGCGAGGAAGGTGCCCTGGCTGGCGGGCGCGACGCCGGGCACGGCGGCCAGCAGCGCGGAGGCCTTGCGGGCCTGGCCCGGATAGCCGCGGACCTCGGTCACGGCGAGCCGCGGGGCGAGCTCGGCGGTGGTCGCGGGCTGGCTGAGGGCGGCATGGCCGGCCGCGGGCTGGCTGGGGGCCGTGACCGTGACGTGGTCCGCGACCAGCCGGGCGACGGTCTTGCCGTCGGCGTTGAGCAGCCGGGTCACGCGGGCCGTGCTGACCGCCCGGACGATCGGCAGCAGCGCCCGCGGCCTGGTCAACACGATGATCCGGTCCCGCACCGGCCCGTCCGGCAGGTCCAGCGGCGGACGCCGGGGCCAGCTGGTCACGGCCTGCTCGGCCTGCGGCGTCCCGTCGGCCTGGCTCAGCAGCAGGCGCCCGCCCCGCCGGGCCTGCTCGAACTGCAGGATCAGGCCGCCCCGGTACAGCCGCCAGTCGAAGGTGTCCAGCCAGGTGCGGCGACGCGGGCCGGTGCCGGGCGCGGCCGGCTCCGCGGTCACCGTGAACGCCGCGGCCAGCGCGGCGAGGGCGGCGGACAGGAGGTTCTCCTCGTCCCCGGGGCCCACCTCAAGGACGAAACCCCGCAGGCCAGGCGCTGTCACGTCGGACTCCCATCTAGCCAATGCTGCCGCCCGCCCCCTCAGACATCTTGTCTACGTTTCCGGCTGATCGTAGATCCCCGGGACGCGCTTGCCCAGAGGTATGGGCTCAGCGTACGGGCCAGGTCAGGCCGGTCACCGCGCGGATGTCGGCCGGCCGCGGCATGCCCGCCTGAGCGCCTGCCCTGGTGGCGGCGGTGGCACCCGCGGCGGCGGCGGCGCGGACCGCCTCGGCGGCCGGCACGCCCGCGGCCAGGGTCACGGCGAGCGCGCCGATGAAGGTGTCGCCCGCGCCGACGGTGTCGACCGCCTCGACCCGGAACGCCTGCACGGTCTCGGCCGGTCCCGGGCCGTCGGCCAGCGCGGCGCCGTGCGCGCCCGCGGTGACCACGGCATGCTTCGCGCCGGCGTCGACCAGCGCGACGGCCGCCTGTGCGGCTTCGGCCAGGCCGCTGACCGGGCGGCCGAGGACGGCGCCGGCCTCGGTCTCGTTCACCACCAGCCAGTCCAGGTGCCCGCTGGCGACGATGTCCGTTGCCTGGGCCGGCACCGGGGCCAGGTTGAGGATGCTGGTGCGGCCGTGCTGGTGCGCCCGGGCCAGCGCCTCGGTGATGGCGGGGACCGGGATCTCGGCGCAGATGACCAGCAGGTCGTCCGGGTTCGCGGTGGCCGCGGCGATCTCGGTGCCGCTGACCGCGTGGTTGGCGCCGGGGGCGACCGTGATGATGTTCTCGCCCGCCTGGTCGACCGAGATCATGGCCAGGCCGGTGGGGGCATCGGCGGTGACCCGGACGGCGGCGGCGTCCACCTTCTCCTTACGCAGGGCAGCCAGCAACTGGCGGCCGAAGTCGTCGTCGCCGACGCAGCCCGCCATGCGCACGGACGCGCCGAGCCGGGCTGCCGCCACCGCCTGGTTGGCGCCCTTGCCGCCCGGCGTGAACCGCGCCGCCGAGCCGAGCACGGTGGCGCCCGGTTCAGGCAGCTGGGGCACGGTGACGGAGATATCCATGTTCAGGCTGCCCAGGGTGGTGACCCGCGGCCGGTGTCGCATTTTGGCACCGTAGCGTAAGAAGGGCCAGGGGCCGCGGGATTGGACCTGCCGCCGGGGCCGTGCCGCCTCCTAGACTCGGCGTGTGCCTTCTCAGTTTCGTCAGGTGGACGTCTTCACCGATACCCCGTATCTCGGCAACCCGGTCGCGGTCGTGCTCGGCGCCGAGGGGCTTTCCGACGAGCAGATGCAGCAGTTCGCGAACTGGACGAACCTGTCGGAGACCACGTTCGTGCTGCCGCCGCGCGACGCCCGGGCCGATTACCTGGTCCGGATCTTCACCACGACCCGGGAGCTGCCGTTCGCCGGGCATCCCACGCTGGGGACCTGCCACGCCTGGCTCGAGGCCGGGGGCCGGCCTGCCGATCCGGACATGGTGGTCCAGGAATGCGGGGCCGGGCTGGTCATGGTCCGGCGGACCGAGGCGG